>JAIXOJ010000216.1 GCA_027486835.1 Chitinophagaceae bacterium | reverse complement strand
TTTAGAAGCCAAACAGAATTGTTTAGAAGCCAAACAGGGTTGTTTGGAAGCCAAACAGGGTTGTTTGGAAGCCAAACAGGGTTGTTTGGAAGCCAAACAGGGTTGTTTAGAAGCCAAACAGGGTTGTTTAGAAGCCAAACAGGGTTGTTTGGAAGCCAAATAGAGTTGTTTAGAAGCCAAACAGGGTTGTTTAGAAGCCAAACAGGGTTGTTTAGAAGCCAAACAGGGTTGTTTAGAAGCTAACTTAAATAAAGGTGCAAGCAAATGATCAGATTTTAACAACACTACATTTCTACCACTACAACGTACTTGCCATTCTCCTTTTTTGTTAGCAAACGGCTAAAGCTGCTTAGATGAATTAATGTTTATTGTTCGTCTATTTGAAAGTACCCATTGTTTTCCGTTAGTTTGCCGCCAAAAACCATTGGATGAAAGGTAGATTTTCTGTTGTAATTGGTTTTTTGCTGTGTAGTCAGCTCTTGGCACAAAAGCAGGCGGCTTTACCAATAGTACACGCTATAAAAGAATTGAAATTATTAGGAGAGTACGCATTGCCTCATAATCTGATATTCAAGAATACTACAGTGGGCGGTCTTTCTGGGTTAGATTATGATGCAAATAAAAGGGTGTATTACAGCATCTGTGATGATAGGAGTAGTATTAATCCGGCGCGGTACTATACATTGGACATTGTAATCGGGTCAAAGGGTATTGATACCGTCATTTTTAAAGACGTAACCAGTTTGCTACAGCCCGATGGCACCACTTATCCTAGTACAAAACAAAATGCAACCAAAACCCCCGATCCAGAAGCTTTGCGGCTGAATCCACTTACTAATGAATGGGTATGGACAAGCGAGGGAGAAAGAAGCGTAAACCTGCTGGGTACTCTTTTGGCCGATCCTGCCATTAACATAGCTAACGATAAAGGCAAAACAATGGACAGTTTTAGACTGCCCCCCATTTTTAAAATGAGCAAAGAAGAAAAAGGCCCTCGGCAAAATAGCGTGTTCGAAGGCATAGCCTTTAGCAACAACTACAAAGATTTACTGGTAAGCATGGAGGAGCCATTGTATGAAGACGGGCCAAGAGCGGACACTGAAGATGTGAACCCCGTGGTTAGAATCCTACGTTTTGATACAAAACATCGGATAAATACGGCACAATATCCTTACAAGCTAGATCCAGTAGCCCATGCCCCCATACCGCTAGGATTTAAAGTAAATGGTATTTCAGATATTCTAGGACTTTCCGATGATAAACTATTAGTAATGGAGCGTTCCTATTCTGTCGGTCATTTATCTAGTACCATTAAAATTTTTGAAACGGATTTAAGTAAGGCTACTAATATTATTGACAACCCTTCCTTGCTTACCAACAAAAAGTACTCAGTTGCGCCAAAAAAGCTCTTGCTAAATATGGACAACTTAAATAGGTACATTGATAATGTAGAAGGAATGACTTTTGGGCCTAACCTACCTAATGGGCATAAAACCCTGTTGATGGTGGCTGATAACAACTTTACGGTGTTTGAGAAAACACAGTTCTTTTTGTTTGAAGTGATCGAGAATTAGGGAGTAGGTAAAGTTGACAAAGTAAATTTGTCAATTAATTTTAATTGAGCTTTTTTACTTTTCAATCTAGAACCTATTACTTACAACTTACTATTTTATACAATTGTTTAAGTATCTTTTTTAATATTTTTTATATGAGTGAAGTTAAAAACATCATTTTCGATTTAGGGGGCATATTCCTCAACTTAAATTTTGGTTTAACCAAAGAGGCATTTGTTCGGTTTGGGGTGAAAGATTTCGATTCCTTTTATACCCAGCACCATGCAAATACCCTTTTTGAGGATTTAGAAAGGGGGTTCATTTCCACAGAAGAGTTTTATAACCGCTTTCGTGCAGAGACAAACACAGACTTAACAAACGAACAGATTGAAGAGGGTTGGAATGCCATGTTGCTTTCCTTTAGCCCAGAACGTATTGAGTGGCTAGAAGAAATAAGCCAGCGATACCGTGTTTTTCTGTTTTCCAACACCAACCAAATACATTATGAGGCTATACATAAACTGTATGCTCGAGATTTAGGACGTACAGATTTTAATGATCATTTCATCAAGGCTTATTATTCCCATGAAATGGGCTTACGAAAACCGTATCATGATTCATTTGAGCACATCATTAACGAACAGCAACTAGTGGCTAGCGAAACTTTGTTTATCGATGATACCATTAAAAATATTGAGGGGGCAGAAGAAGTGGGGCTGCAAACGATTCATTTAGTACATCCACAAACGGTATTGGACTTGTCACTCTAAATGGAGCGATGGGTTAAAAAACATTGCAGCAGTTTTTGCGGCTTTGGATAAAATTTATAGGGCAAGAGTTAATAAATTCTGTTTTTCTTGGGGGGTAGCGGCATTTTCGAGAGCAATTTATCAGATGCAGCCTCGCTAGAAAAAAGTATCAATGCGCTATCCATTTTTGCGCTGTCAGCCGATAGTAAACCTACAGTGGTGCTAGATACAGGTACAGCCTCGGAAGAAAATTTGAAGATGCCGCGTAAAAGAGGGTTTCATTATCTATGTGTGGCTCGTTCGGGCATGAACAAATACACGGTAAACAAAACTGTAGCACCAAAACTCTTACCGATAATAAAGGTCAAACCATCACACTACAAAGTGTACAAGTGGCAAACAGCACCCACCAGTAGACACGGATACATAGTGTGGCAAAGCAAGCCAAAGAAAGCCGATGAACCAACTGTTTGCCAAGGCTTTTGAGCAAGGATTGAGCAAAATCCAAGCATCGCTCGGCAAGAAAAGCGGCCTAAAACAGTGGAGAAAGTACACCAACGAATCGGGCGGTTGAAAGAAAAATACCCCAGCATACACCCGAACTATACAATCACCACCATAGAAGATAGCGAGAACAATAAAAATATCGCTACACTAGCATAGAAAAAGGAAGTGGATACCACTATGAAAGGTCAAGATAACCAAGCCATCAAAATTGTTCAATGCAGTAAGCAAAGTCAAGAAGTACAAGCGAGATACCAAATGCTGAAATACAAAAGCACCCCAGTGAAGAAAAGAAAATTTGTAGTCCCCCCAAACAAACCCCGAAACCCTCCAACCCATGACTATAATAGATTTGCAATTACTTAGCTGCAATGTGGGCTAAAAAATCCAGAAACAGGCCTAATTTCAGACATTAAAACAATACAGAGGATGAAATTTAGAAAGACAGCATTATACCAATCTTTCTTGCATATTTTAAGGTTAACCAATATTGATAAAGTATGTGAAAATAGATAAGACTTAATACATCTTTAATTACATCTGCAAGAGGAAATATTCTGGCCGGCAGTATCCCCTCCACACATACATTAATCAACAAAAAACACCTTCACGCTTTGGTAAAACCATTTGTTTTTGGTCACGGAACCTATTTTGTTCATTTGCTCATGGTATCCCTGCAAGCCAAAAATACCAGCCATATTTCCTTTGTTAATTGCAATTTCTAGATACCCCGCCGAATTAAAAAAAGCCAATTTGTCGCCATCTGCGGCATCAGAATAGTTGTTGCTAATGCTGTTAATGACATCATCACGGGTAAAAAGGATATTAAATTTTCGGCCAGCGCGCTTTTCTTCAAATTCTTGTTGGGTAATGTTTACCACCACATTTTCAAATTGGTCAATAAACAAAATTTGACCCTCAATCCAGTTCGTCCCCACCATGGCTTTGAGTGGGTATTTTTCATTTATCACAATTGGGTTTTCCGTATCAACGGCAAATTTGCCATGTTGGGTGATATAATGAATCACTTGCGCTACAACAGCGGTTCTAGATAACAAAGTATGGTGCCCCCTCAAAGCAATCTTGGCAATATTGGAAGGTTTTACCCCTGCAATCATGGTAAGAATACCATTGTCTGGGCAAATGATATATTGCTCGTTGTGCATAGCCACCAACAGGTGGTTAACAGAAGTGTCAAAATAATTTAGAATAACAATATGGAAGGTGTTTACAGGAAAATGCTTGAATGCATTAGCAGTTATATAAGCAGCCTGAGGAAAATTAGTATTGGTTAAATAATGGGTGATATCAACAATATTGAAAGTGGCATCCTGCATTAAAAGTTGCCCCTTAATGGCCCCTACAAGATAGTCTTGTTGACCTATATCAGTACTAAGCGTAATAATTGCCATGAGCGGTACTTAATGCAAAAATGTTATTTTATCAAAGTATTGTTTTTATAGAAAAACTTTCTTACCAGCTTGTCTGCCAAACTAGGAAACAGTTTATTGAGGATCACCGTCTGTTTGCCTTGCGCCGAAAGCACCACCGTTCTTTTGCGTTTTCCGATAGCATCTATTATATGTTGTGCACAAGCCTCGCTACTCATCATAGCACCTTCGTCCATCGGTGATTCTCCCTGCGGATTTCCCTTGCTATCTAGTGCGGCATTCCTAATGTTAGATGCAGTAAAACCTGGGCTTACCCACAATACATTCACCCCACTGTCTAGCAATTCTGTACGCAAAGCCTCCATCCATCCATTAAGGGCAAACTTGCTGGCAGAATATCCAGTGCGCCCAGGCAAACCTCTAAATCCTGCCACCGATGAAATGCTTACGATCGTTCCTCTCTGCTTTTCAATACTGGCTAAAGCGAATTTGGTACAATAAACACTCCCCCAAAAATTAACGTCCATCACTTTTCTTAGTGCATCAATAGAAACATCGGCAAACAAAGCCCGCATAGATATGCCCGCATTATTTATGAGTATATCAATGTGTCCGAAATTCTTCAACACCGTGTCAATAAAGTTTTTGCACTCCTGTTCTTTGCTTACATCGGTTGTGTGAATAAGTAGTGGTTTACCTGCATGTAAAGACTGAATTTGATACAGCTTGTCGTAATTTCTACCACAAGTAGCCACCTTGGCCCCAAGAGCCAAAAACGCATCTACCAAAGCCTTCCCAATGCCCTCACTACCACCCGTAACCACCACCACTTTATTGCTAAACAACGACATAATAGTTTCAATATTTTAAGCGTCAAATGTAAGCCCCACTAGCAGCATATTCAGGGGCTTTGAAAAAAAGAATAAAAAAAATTATGGTAAAAAGTTGGTGGAGAATTTCATTCCCCTATTTTTGCACTCCCTAAACGAAAAAGGGCTGATAATTATCAGTCAAAATTCGGGTGAAGATCTTGTAGCTCAGTTGGTAGAGCACATCACTTTTAATGATGGGGTCTTGGGTTCGAGTCCCAACAGGATCACGGGTTAAGAAAAGGCATTGATATCTAGCATATCAATGCCTTTTTGCTTTTTTACCAATAACCCTCTGGTTTCATTTCTGTTTATACAAGTTTGATTGGCATAAACTATAGCCTAGACTTACTAACAATACTAAACTCCCTTAGAATACCCTGTTTATTTGCAGTATATGGAAAGTAAAGCCAAAGAGGCAAAAGAAAAGGCTGAAAAACCGCCTAAACGGAGGCGTTTTTGGCGTTTTGTAGGCAAAACATTGTTATACATGTTTGTGTCATCATTCTTATACGTGCTTGCAGGTAAATGGATAATGCCTCCCATTACCCTCACGCAGTTGAGCAACGGAATTAGCTACGGCCTTAAAAGGAACTACATGCCGGCTCACTTGATTAGCACCAATGCAAGATTAGCAGCCATTGCAAGTGAAGACCAGCGATTCCCCGACCACAATGGATTTGACCTTATTGCCATTGAAAAAAGCTTTAAACCAAGGAAGAAGAAAAAAAATAAACTGCCCCGAGGAGCAGGTACAAGTACCATTAGCCAGCAAACAGCGAAGAATGTTTTTCTATGGCAAGGTGGGGGTATTTGGAAATACGTACGAAAAGTACCAGAAGCTTACTTCACTTTGCTCATCGAACAGCTTTGGGGCAAGCAAAGAATATTAGAAGTGTATTTGAATGTTATTGAAATGGGGCCAGGTATTTTTGGAATAGAAGCAGCATCACAAGCTTATTTTAATAAATCATCCAAAGAACTAACCCGTCAAGAAGCAGCTATGATTATTGCTTGTTTACCTAACCCAAAGAAATTTTCAGTAAAGCCCCCGAGTGTAAGGGTAGCTTGGCGATACCCCCAGATTTTAAGGGAAATGCACAACATAGAAGATGACGAGGATGTGCAAACGGTAATCACCCCAATACCCTAAATTCAGATACCTATCCCTGATATTTGCTACATAAATTCAGCGCGTTTTTTTTTGTAAAAGAAAATTCTACGACTATTTAAATCAGATTCTTATCACTCACTACTTACCGCTCTCTACCTACTACTCAGAACTTTATACTTACAACTTACTAATGAATGAAAATTGAATTAATAAACACTGGAAAGCGGTATAATAGAGAATGGATTTTTAGAGAATGCAACTATACTTTTTTGCAGGGTAAAGCTTATGCAATTACTGGGTCAAACGGTACAGGAAAAAGCACATTGTTACAAACCATTGCTGGTGCCGTTACACCAAGTGAAGGTTCTTTAGAGTACACCCCCATTCCAAATAAAGGGATTTATGAACACCTTGCATTGGCAGCTCCTTATTTAGAATTGATTGAAGAAATGACATCTGCCGAAATGTTGCAGTTTCACACTTCATTCAAACCCTTTATTGCTGGTATAGGAATCAAAGAGATACTTGAATTAGTTGGTCTGGGAATGGCAGCAAAAAAGCAGATAAGGTTTTATAGTAGCGGAATGAAACAAAGATTAAAACTGGCACAAGCCATTTTTTCTGATGTACCCATTTTATTGCTCGACGAACCTTGTACCAATCTTGACGATAACGGCATTCAATTATACAAATCATTGGTAAAGCAATATGGGGACAATAAGCTAATAATCGTTTGTAGTAATGACAAACAAGAGTATGATTTCTGCACCGAAACCATCAATATCCATGATTATAAGCCGAGCATGCTTAAGATTTCCCAAAAGCAATAATTGCTAAAAATTGCTTGCTACTTAATTGAGGCGTGTGTTACTTTTTACTCTTAAAATCACCCCGCTTCCAAGCTTTAATAAAGTCCGCCCAAGCCAGCGGGTTTAAAAGGTTAATGGGTGCTACCTGCCCAGCATAGTAATATTTACTCGCCTGTTGTTTCAATTGATAATTTACTGCTTCCCTACCATCGGGTGGCAGCGTAGCTAATAATACTTTTCTAGAAGCTTCATCTGTATTTCTTCTGGCAATTTCGTAATTGTCATCTGGTATAATGTTATTCACGAAATCCCTTTCAAACTGTTCTCTTGTTGGCCTTGGTTTTAATATAGTGGCGGGCAAATAGGCAGTGTCGCTCACCAAAAGTTGTATGACGCTGTATTGATTATCGGTTAAGTTGGTGGGTATATAGATGGTTTTGTCTTTAAATCCGATGGAGGAAAAAGTGATTTGATCACCTTTTAATACAACAATAGAAAAAACACCGTCACTGTTTGTAATCGTACCTCGCCCCTTGCCCACTACTACCACACTTGCAGAAGGCACGCCCCTTAAGCTGTCTGCCGTCATCACAACACCATAAAGTTGCACTACCGAATCTTTTTGATTCATCGGTTTCTGCTGGGCATTGAGCGTAAAACTTAATAACAAAGGCAGCAAAAAGAAAGAGAAACGAAGTGCTTTATTCATAATCTGTCTAAAGAAAAGGATAACCACAGTCAAGATATGAAGGGGTAAATGAAAAACAAAAGGAAAAGCAATTTTTGGAAATGCTCAACAAAGTACGGTGCTGTCAGGTTACTTTTACACGCTATATTTTATTTTAACAAAAACTTTCGCGATGACAGAAGCAGATATTTTGAAGGCTCTTAGCAATGTTCAAGAGCCCGATTTGGGCAAAGATTTAGTTACCCTAAACATGGTTAAGGATATTGTGATTGATGGTGAGAAAGTAGCGTTCACTATTGTTTTAACCACACCCGCTTGTCCTATGAAAGACATGATGAGCCGTGCAAGTGAAAACGCAATAAAGCTTTTGGTAAATAAGAATGCTATAGTAACCGTAAACTTTACCTCCAATACCACCACCAACAGAAAAGACGAAAAAAGTATTCTGAGCGGAGTAAAAAACATTATTGCTGTTGTCAGTGGAAAAGGGGGGGTGGGCAAAAGCACTGTTGCTGCCAACTTGGCTTTAACCTTAGCAGAGGGTGGTGCAACTGTTGGTTTGATGGATGCAGACATTTATGGGCCTAGCGTTCCTATTATGTTTGGCGTGAGGGGCGAACGACCAATGATGCGCGAAGTGAATGGAAAGGGCATGATTGTTCCATTAGATAAATACGGCATTAAATTAATGAGCATTGGGCTTTTGGTAGATGAGAAAAATGCGGTGGTTTGGCGTGGCCCGATGGCGAGCAGTGCCATTAAACAGTTTGTAACCGAGGTTGACTGGGGCGAACTAGATTATTTAATTATAGATATGCCTCCCGGCACAGGTGATATTCACCTCACCTTGATGCAAACTGTACCAGTTACAGGGGTGGTTATTGTTACTACACCTCAAAATGTTGCATTAGCCGATGCCAAAAAAGGAATTGCCATGTTTGGTCAAGCACAAATTAATGTACCCATTATAGGACTTGTAGAAAATATGGCCTATTTCACGCCTGCAGAACTTCCTGAAAACAAATATTTCTTATTTGGAAAAGAAGGCGGTAAACGCCTAGCAGAGGAATACGAGTTACCATTTTTGGGTCAAGTTCCGTTAGTACAAAGTATAAGGGAGGGCGGCGATGAAGGCGTACCTGCAGCAGTAGGCAATGATGAATTGTCTAAATTGGCTTTTAAAGAAATTACCGCAGCCGCAGTCAGAAATATTGCTAGGAGAAATGCAAATATGCCCCAGACCAATACAGTTAAAGTAGCGTACTAAATCCAATTATTTTGCAATGGTGAACTATATGATTCACTAGCTCTTTTTGTGGTAACGAGTGGAAGAATAGGAATACCCCATACTACACCGATTTTTTCCTGAACAATCGTTGTAGTATGGGTGAAAAAAAATTTTATAGTCACAAATAGGGGGTTGACTAATTGTATTAAGTCATTTCCCTTTAATTTCACGCCGCAATTAAATAGTCAACTAAATTATATGGCAGAAGAAATATTGATGCCCCGATTGAGTGATACCATGACAGAAGGTGTCATTGCCGTATGGCATAAAAAAGTGGGTGAAGTAGTAAAAAAAGGCGATGTATTAGCAGAAATTGAAACCGACAAAGCCACAATGGAACTCGAAAGTTACCAAAATGGAACCTTGCTTCATATTGGTATTGGCAATGGAGGTAAACTACAAGTAAATGATTTACTTGCAGTTTTAGGAAATCCTGGTGAAGATATTACCAGCATTGTAGCAAAACACAGTGGTGCGGTAGTAACCCCTGCTGCCGTAGAAGCTACACCAGCAGTTGCACAACCAGCTCCAGCACCAGCAGTCCCTGCTACACCAGCTCCTGTTGCTGCAGTAGATCCTGCCACTTTAGAAGAAGTTGTTTTAATGCCCCGATTGAGCGATACCATGACAGAAGGTGTTATTGCTTCTTGGCAAAAGCAAGTGGGTGATGTGGTTAAAAAAGGGGATGTGCTTGCTGATATTGAAACTGACAAAGCTACCATGGAGCTTGAAAGCTACAAAAACGGTAAATTGTTGTACCAAGGGGCAAAAGCAGGTGATAAAATACAAGTAAACGATTTGTTGTGCATCATAGGCGACGATTCAGTTGATGTGCAAGCCATATTGGCTGCTTTAAAAAATCCAGGTGCTGCACCAACTGCTGTGGCCGCACCAGTTGCTACTCCTACAACCCAAACAGAAACGCCAGTTGCGGCAGCAGAACCAACAGTGGCTGCTGTGGTAAACGATGGTAGAATATTGGCTTCTCCGCTCGCTAAAAAAATAGCCGCAGAAAAAGGGATTGACCTAAAATATGTACAAGGAAGCGGAGATCATGGCAGAATTGTAAAAACAGATATCGACAACTTTAAAGCTGCTCCTGCTCCTGCAACACCTGCACCAGTTGCTGCAAGTCCAGCCAACCCTGTAGCCACTAAGCCTACCGTAGTAGAAAGCGGCGTGGTGAGTTTTGAGGAAGTTCCAGTATCTCAAATGAGAAAGGTAATTGCACGTAGGCTAAGCGAAAGTTTGTTTACTGCCCCTCATTTCTATATCACTGTTAGCATCGACATGGATGCTTGTATTGCCGCTCGTACTAAAATAAATGAGTCTGCAAAATCTAAAATAAGCTTTAACGATATCGTTTTGAAAGCAACAGCCCTTTCTTTAAAGCAACATCCAAAAATTAATAGTAGCTGGTTAGGCGATAAAATTCGCATTAACCACCACGTAAATATTGGCGTTGCGGTAGCAGTAGAAGAAGGATTGTTGGTACCAGTTGTTCGCTTCGCAGATACCAAAAGCCTTAGCCAAATTAATGTGGAAGTAAAAGACTATGCCCAAAAGGCTAAAGACAAAAAGCTACAACCATCTGACTGGGAAGGAAGCACATTCACTATTTCTAATCTTGGGATGTTTGGTGTAGATCAATTTACTGCTATAATCAATCCGCCAGATGCATGTATCCTAGCTGTTGGGGGCATTTCACAAGTTCCTGTGGTAAAAAATGGGCAGGTGGTACCCGGTAACATATTGAAAGTAACCCTTAGTTGCGATCACCGAGTGGTAGATGGTGCAGCAGGTGCGGCATTCTTACAAACACTAAAAGGGTATTTGGAAGAACCCATTAAAATGTTGGTATAACCACTGAATTTATATTCTGTAAAGAAAACCCGTAAACAAACTAACCTATTGTTTACGGGTTTTCTTTTAGTAGGTTGTATGTGGGTACTGTGTCTTTGTAGCAGCTGCACAATAGTTATTGCCCACCGTAGTTACTAGAACCTACCCACTACCAACTAAAAAGCGTAATCATTATTCTACTTTTAATTCATGGATGCTTCATTATTATATGAATTGGCCCTCACACGGGTAAACAGCATTGGTACAGTACAAGCAAAACTGTTGGTGGATTTTTTTGGAAATGCCGAGGAAATATTCAAAGCTTCCAAAAAAAAGTTAAGTGCAGTAGAGGGCATTGGCGAAGTGAGGGCGCAGGCCATCAAAAATTTTACAGCATTTTCTGAAATGGAGCAGGAGGTGAATTTTTGCCAAAAGCATCAAATCAACATCCTGTTTTTAACCAATAATAGATACCCAAGCCGCCTCCTCAATTGCTATGATGCGCCCACAGTACTGTATAGTATGGGTAATGCAGACTTGAATAGTACCAAGATTGTTAGCATCATCGGTACAAGAAGCAATACAGAATATGGTCGTCATATAACCGAAACATTGGTTGCAGGATTAAAAGAACACAAAGTGCTCGTTGTAAGTGGGATGGCTTTTGGCATTGATGCAATTGCGCATAAGGAAGCCCTACATCAGCAATTGCCTACAGTGGGGGTACTTGCTCACGGCTTAGATTCGATGTATCCTTCCCAGCACAAGCAGATAGCTAAAGACATGCTCAAAAACGGCGGGTTGCTTACCGAATTTCCACGATTTACCAAGCCTGACAAACATAATTTTCCGAGAAGGAATAGAATTGTTGCAGGAATTGCAGATGCTACCATTGTTATTGAAACCGCCAATAAAGGAGGGAGTATGATTACCGCAGAATTAGCATACAACTACAATCGCGATTTATTTGCAGTTCCTGGTAAGCTTACAGATACGAAAAGCAATGGATGCCTACAGTTGCTCAGTCAAAGAAAAGCCAATATTTTTCTGTCCCCTGAACAGTTTTTGGCTGAGATGAATTGGGGGGCAAAGCCAATTTTACCCAAAAAACCGCGGGAACTTTTTGTTCAATTATCTAATGAAGAGCAACAAGTCATTCAGATTTTACAATCAAAAGAATCCGTGAGTATAGATGAATTATACAAATCCTCTGGATTGAGCAGCAGTGTGGTGGCGAGTGCATTGCTAAGTTTGGAATTACAAAGCCTGATATTATGCCTACCAGGAAAAATGTTTAAAGCACTTTAGTAGGTTAGAAATTTACTAGTTGCTTCATTCGAAGAATGATAGTTGCCAAAGAAAGGTGCAATAAGAAGTTCGTTTAACCATAATAATAAACATTTAAGATTATGCTAGTAGTTATCACAGGTGCTTCCAAAGGTTTGGGTTTTGCTATGGCAAAACAATTTGCCAAACAAGGCAATAACCTACTTCTATGTGCAAGGGGAGAAACAGCCTTGTACCAAGCATTGGCTCTATTGCAACAAGAGTATCCCGATCAGTCGATAAAAGCTATGCCAGTTGACATGAGCCAAAAAGAAGCAGTAGTGGCATTTGCGGCTTGGTGTTTAAAGCAAGGAACGCCCGACATTTTGATCAACAATGCGGGTACTTTTATCCCTGGGTCAGTATCAAACGAACCCGAGGGCAGCCTTGAGCAAATGCTTAATACCAATCTGTTTAGTGCCTACCATTTAACGAGGGCCTTGCTGCCAGCAATGAAACAAAAAGCTTCTGGCCACATCTTTAATATTTGTTCTATTGCCTCCTTACAAGCATATCCCAATGGTGGAAGTTATAGCATCAGCAAGTATGCCCTACTTGGCTTTAGTAAAAACCTAAGAGAAGAGTTGAAGCCAACAGGAATAAAAGTAACTGCTGTGATGCCAGGGGCTGCATTTACGGATAGCTGGAGCGGAAGTGGGGTAAGCGAAGCAAGAATCATGGAAGCCGCAGACATTGCAACAATGGTGTATGCAGCCACATTGCTATCTCCCCAGGCAGTGGTAGAAGATATTATTCTCCGCCCTCAATTGGGGGATTTGTAAGCATCCAGCCTGATTTTATTTAAGACTTGAATCTTAGTTTTCAATAAACCGTAGGGAATTATTAAAGTGATGGGGCATAAAAATGACTCATTCACATTATCCGTTGCAACCTCAATTGCCAATTCCTGGATAATGATCGATGGTTTCAAAAACATACCGAGGATTTTTCTGGAGTAGTTGAATGAACTTTGATAAGCTATCGGTATAATTTGGTTTCCGAAACATACGGTCATGTGTTAGTATTACCAAGTGGTTAGGGGTGTGCACATGGCCTTTTGCAAAAGCACTGTCCACATACTGTAGCATTTTTTGGGGCGATTCAATGGGGTTGGCATTTTTATGATTAAAGTTCCATTCCACATCCCATCCTGCAACATGGTAGTCTGAACTATCCAGTAATTCACAAACGGGCCATACCAATTTGGAAGCTTTTGCGCCTCTGTTGGTAACCCAAGCACTATTGCCAGGTAGGCGAATTATTTTAAATGGCACGGTCAATACTTTTTGCGCAGCTAAAAAATCATATAGTGCCATTCTAGGATGGTGGTAGAAATATTTATAATGGCCATTTGCATGGGTGTAACTATGGTTGGCCAATAATGTTTGTGGGTATCCATACTTAATAAGCGGTACCAATTTTTTGAGGTTTGAATCATAGGGAAGCCTCCCAATCATAAAAAACGTAGCTTTTACACGCAGTTGTTTACAAAGATTTAAACAGGCTTCCGTACCATTTTGAGGACCATCGTCAAAAGTTAAGTAGATGTATTGCTTGGTAGAGTCGTAAATAATGGGCTGAAATTCAACCGTAGTGGGCTTCGTAATTTTTGGGGTGGAGTCTGTTTTATTTACTGTTGAGATGCGCTGGGGCTCTTTTTGCTCGCTTTTCATAGGGGGAGATGTATGATTACTATCGTTGCAACCCATCATACATAAGACGGAAAGTAGCAGTACTCTATTGAATACGACCGTTTTTAAACAAAAAAAGTTAACCATAATGGGCGGCTAAGATAGGGAGTGGCTAAAAGTGTTGACCATTTCCTACTGACTTAGGCATAATCATTCAGCATTAAAAAGGTAGTTTCAATGGTTGAATAATAAGCAGTGGGGTTAAATCATAGGTAACTTACTTCCGCTTTTTAAATCCCAAAATCCAAAAGAAATTTCTTTTGCAGCACTTTATTTGCAGCACTTTAAAGTGCTGCAAATAAAGTGCTGCATTTTTGGCTAAGAAGAAGTTTGCAGCAATTAATTTGCAGCAATAATTATTGCTGCAAATTAATTGCTGCACTTTTTTTTCAACGGCGAAGACGAGATAGAATGATTCCAGTTTGGAATGGTGATATGACGTTCGCACCACAAATTCAGCTTTCAATAGTTTGTTTCCATACACTTTTCTACTTTCTCTTAGAACGGAATACCTATAACTGCGAAAAGAAAAAAAAGGGATTGTCTTTCATAATGCAATCTGCGTTCTATTTCAATTAAGTTTGACCCTTTTACCGAGTTTCATCATCTGATGCAGTATATAGTAACCCTAGTAATTGGGAAACTAAGTTGGTTTGTGCATCTGTTAGGAATCGAGTAAAATGGTATTTACAACTAGAAGGGTATTCTAAAATGCATTTTAAAGATATAATTGGCCAAGAAGAGGCTAAAAGACATTTAGTGGAGATGGTGGAGCAAAATCGCTTGAGCCATGCACTTCTTTTTTTGGGGAAAGAAGGTTCGGGCGCATTGGCCTTGGCCATAACTTTTGCGCAGTTTGTGGTGTGCCAGCCCTCTCCGCTTCCGTCTGTAGATGATTTGTTTGGGGGTGGGGCTCAAGTGAATACTGGGGAGCAACCATTTATTACCCCAGAGGAAATTTACCATCAGCCTGGCTACCAGCGTGCCGACCAATTAATACACCCCGATCTTCATTTTTCTTTTCCAGTGATTCCCAAAAAAGCGGGCGATAAACCAAAAAGTAGCGATTACATGGCCGAATGGCGAAGCTTCATTAAGCAATGGCCGTACGGAAATGTGTATGATTGGTTGCAATTTATTGGGGCAGAAAACAAACAGGGCAATATCACCGCCGAAGAATGTAACGACATCATGCGCCAGCTTAGTTTGAAAAGCTTTGAAAGCGAGTACAAGGTATTGGTCATGTGGATGCCCGAATATTTAGGCAAGGAGGGTAATAAATTGCTCAAACTGATAGAAGAACCCCCTGCAAACACTTTGTTTTTGCTAGTGGCGGAGAGCGAATCGGAAATATTGCCTACTATATTGAGCCGATGCCAATTGGTAAAAATCCCCACGCTGGAAACAAAGGATATAGAAAATGCGCTTGTTGAAAGAGCGAACGCTCCAGCGGCAACGGCAGCCCAAGTGGCCGCCATTTCCGAAGGTAATTATAGGGAGGCATTGCACCTTTTGCAACACAATGAAGAAGATTGGCAGAGCATATTAAAAGACTGGCTCAATAGTACACTAAAGGGTGGCCCAATAGCCCATGTGAAATTTGCGGAGGAGATGAGTAAATTCGGCAGGGAAAAACAAAAGCAGTTTTTGCGATATTTCAACCACATGATTGAGCAAAGTGTACGTATAAAAGTACTAGGCATCAATAGTTTTGCCATCAGCGAAAGCGAGCAAACCTTTGCTCAACGATTAAATAAGGTGGCCTCTGTAAGCCAACAGCAAAGTATTTTGGAAGAATTGGATAAAGCCGCTTACTACATTGAAAGAAATGCAAATGGAAAAATGTTGTTTCTTGCTTTAACAATCAAGCTGTACCATATTATTCAGAATAAAGTAGTGGTTAAAATGAGCTGAGTACAACCCAAAGCTTTTTTAATTTCTTAAAGGATGACCAAGCTTAGGGATTTGCATTATTACGTTTGTAGTTTTTTTGTTCCTCAAATTTTGTGGATAAACATTAGAAAGGAGTACTCAAATATTAGCAACTAAAGAATCCATAATTTATTCCATTACTTTTGAACAGCAACTAATTCGTTAATTGGCGGTTGGATTACTGAATAAAAGAACGACTACCTTAACCAAAATCAGATGATTTCGAGGAAAATGGTCGGTCTAACTTCAAAAAATTAAGGTTTAGGAAATTATAGCAATTACTAAACCGTATTGTGCTAGTTAAGAAAAAGTGCTAGAAAAGGGTTTAGAATATTTAAATATTTGGGTTAAAATAGAGATTGGAAATTAATTTAAAAAAGCAGTTAAAAGATAAATAAATATGGGATGTGGATCTTGTGGCACACGCAAACCGAACGGTTGTAAAAGCAACGGCGGATGCAGCACAGGAGGTTGTAATAGACTGAATGTACATGACTGGTTGGTGAATCTACCATTTACCGATACCGAGAGTTCTTGCAAAATTGTAGAAGTAAGCTTTAAAAAAGGAAGTAGGAAAGAGTTTTTTAAAAACACTACCCTGCAATATTTTGAGAAAGGCGATTATGTAACCGTAGAAGGTGTTGGAGGCTTTGATGTAGGCGAGGTAAGCTTATGCGGCGAATTGGTAAGGATGCAATTAAAAAAGCACGGAGTTGACGAATTTAGCCAAGAAATAAAAAAGATACTACGTCCAAGCTTGGATAGAGATATAGAGAGCTTTCATCAAAGTAAAGAGCGCGAACCTAGGCTGCTAGCAAGAAGTAGAGAAATTGCCATATCGCTAAAGCTTCAAATGAAATTGAGCGAGATAGAAATTCAGGCTGATGGGAAAAAAGCTACTTTTTTCTATAGTGCCGACGATCGAGTTGATTTCAGGGAAATGATAAAAATGTTTGCAGCCGAGTTTAAGTTGAAAGTGGAAATGAGGCAGATAGGGATTAGGCAGGAAGCAGCAAAAATGGGAGGAATCGGCAGTTGCGGCAGAGAGCTTTGCTGTAGTACCTGGTTGTCTGACTTTAAAAGTGTTAACACCACTGCGGCGCGCTATCAAAATCTATCAATTAATCAAACTAAATTGAGTGGGCAATGCGGAAGGCTGAAGTGCTGCCTCAATTTTGAGCTAGACACCTATTTGGATGCATTACAACAATTTCCAGACAATGCAGATGTGCTCCACACTGCAAAAGGAAGTGCCTTTCTGATAAAAAAGGATATTTTCAAGAACCTGATGTGGTATATGTTGCAAGGCGGTAGCAAACATTATCCCTTATCTATTCAAAGGGTACAAGAAATTAAAAGACTCAACGAAACTGGAGTAAAACCAGAAGATCTTGAGGCCATCGAAATTGCTACTTTAAGTAAAAACGCTAAGGATAAAGAACCTGAATACGCAGATGTTGTAGGCCAAATTAGCCTAAGAAATTTAGAAAAAAACGACCGCCGCAGAAAGGAAGAACAACGAAGGGAACGAAATAAAGAAAGAGAAAAAAGAGGGGATAAGCCAGGTTCCGAACAGACAAAGCCTGTGCCCCAGGCTCGTTCAAGAGACAGGGATTCTTTCGCCAACCCTACTAGAGATGGTAGAGAGCCTATGAATAAAGGCAATCAGAATCCTAGGCCGCCGCAAAAGCAAAACCGAAACCAACCTAATCCAAGTGGAGGAAGTCAGACTCCAAAAGCACCGCAAGGAGATATGGGCATCCCTCAACAAAGACCTCCCCAAAATAGACCACCACAATCTGGAGGTAGGGATAATGTGCAAGGGCCACGCAATGCTAAACCAAGCCCTCCTGGAAATGAAAATATAGCCAGACAGCCACAACCGAATCAGCGAAACGATAATTCCCGTAAAGATTTGAATGGAGAAATACCTCCAGCTAGGCAGGAAAACGGTGAAAATCCGCAATCCCAACAGCAAAACCCAAGGTCTTTTTCTAACAATAGGCGAAACCATCACAGAGGTAAGCCTCCAAGAAAAGGAGGTGATGCACCAATTAATCCCACAAATAGCGAAGGATAATAACAATAAAAAAAGCTTGGAAAAAATCCAAGCTTTTTTTATTCACTCAATTTCATTGAAAAAACTATTCCACTGAACTATCCTCTGAAACTTTTTTTTCATTGGCATCAGTTGTTTCTGCTTCCTTTATTTCTATCTCATTGTCATCTTCGCCCTTCAATTCTTCGTTAGCTGCAAATCCTAATTTGAGTTCAATTTGATTGCTTTTGATAACAGAAAACCATTTTACCATCTTTTTCATATCGCTAACATATACCCTGTCAAAATCCAAATCTGGATATACTTTTTCAAAGTAAGCCTTCAATGCTTTTGAATCTTTTTCAGAAGGAAGGGCTTCAGTACTATTTGCCATTGCATGAAAAATCTCTATGAGATTTACATTTTCCCTGATGGTAAAAATTTCGATTGTTTCTAAATGGGAAAAAGTATTTAGCCTTGAAGAAACAAATCTTAATGCCTTTTCTTCAAGATTTCTCAAGATGGCACCGTCTTTTTTATTGCCAATTACCTCGTATAAACCAGGCATTCCAGTAACTGCCATTAACTTTCTATATTCTACACTCATCAAATGATTGTTTTTTTTACGCCACAAAATAAAGGGAAAGGGCTAATAGTTATGTTGTTAAAAAGAATAAAGTAGCCGACCTCAAGTCTTAGTATTACTAAATAGTACTACAAAGCTTTTTCCATTTCGTAGTGGGGGATGGTCACTTCTAAAAATTCGTTGCCATTAATGGTATATCCAAGTTTTTCGTAAAACCCGATTGCATTCTTTCTAGCATGCATCGTTATTTTCTTGTACCCAGCATCTCTAGCCACATTTTCCGCAAAAGTCATCAAGGCTCTACCAATGCCTTTTCCTTGTAGCCCGTCAATAACTGCCATTTGCCTAAGCCGCACTACTCCTTTTTCGGTTTCTTTTAAAAGACAGCAGGCTTCTAATCGGTCATCATCAAAACAGCCTAGTAAAATATCATCCTTTTCGTTTTCCAATTCTTCTGGGTCGAAGGTTAATCCAAGAGGAGTTCTGAGAATTAATTTACGTAACTCAATCATCTCTTCATATTCGGGCGTGCCGTGGTCAATAAATTTTAAAGCCATATTTTTCTCTGTTTTTATATTCGTTAGCCCGACAATATAGGATATTTCTTTAGTGGCTATAAAGTTTATAAGCTGCCGTGAATAAAAATACTTTCCAAGGCTACTTAAAACAAAATTTATTAAAAATCTTGCAGTTTTATCAAAAACTATATTTTTGCCGCCGTAACAAAAAAATTAATTACAATGTCAGACATCGCAACTAGAGTAAAGAAAATCATCGTGGACAAGTTAGGTGTGGATGAAGCTGAAGTTACAAGCGAGGCTTCCTTCACTAACGATCTTGGTGCAGATTCTTTAGATACCGTTGAATTAATCATGGAATTTGAAAAAGAGTTTAATATTTCTATTCCGGATGAACAAGCCGAAACCATCACGACAGTTGGTCAGGCTGTTGCATACTTAGAAGAGAACGCTAAGTAATTGATGCATTCGAGCAAACTATTAAATCCGCCAGTTTTGAGGCTTATGCCATCATCACGGCGGATTTTCACTTAAAAAAGGGAAAGCTGTATGGAATTAAAACGAGTTGTAGTAACAGGAATGGGTGCTTTAACACCTATTGGTAATACTGTTGATGAGTATTGGAATAGCTTAATTAACGGTGTTTCAGGTGCCGATTTTATTACTTTATTCGATGCTTCTAAGTTTAAAACCAGATTTGCTTGTGAAATAAAGGGGTTTGACCCTACTTCGTTTATAAGTGTGAAAGAAGCTCGCAAACTAGACAGATTTGCCCAAATCGGTCTTTTTGCAAGTGACATGGCTGTAAGTGATGCAGGCATTAACAAGGAAAATGTAGATGTTGACCGTGTAGGAGTAATTTTCGCTAGTGGAATTGGTGGCTTAACTACCTTTCAAGAAGAAGTAATCAACTTCGCGAAAGGAGATGGCACTCCAAGATTTAATCCCTTTTTCATTCCTAAGATGATTTTAGACATTGCTGCTGGGCAGATATCTATGCGTCATGGATTCAGGGGACCGAACTATGCTGTCGTAAGTGCATGTGCAAGTAGTACAAATGGGATTATCTCAGCATTCGACACTATTCGATTAGGCAAGGCCGACATCGTACTCACTGGTGGTTCAGAAGCAGTTATTAGCGAAGCTGGAGTTGGTGGATTTAATGCTATGAAAGCTATGAGCGAGCGGAACGATGACCCCAAGACTGCAAGCAGACCCTACGATAAAAACAGGGACGGTTTTGTGATGGGGGAGGCAGCGGGAGTATTGGTATTAGAAGAATATGAACATGCTATCAAGCGTGGAGCTAAAATCTATTGCGAAATTGCAGGAGGCGGTGCTACCGCAGATGCTTACCATCTAACTGCCCCACACCCAGATGGACTTGGCGCAAAAAATGTGATGACAGCAGCATTGCTTGATGCAGGTATGAATCCCAGCGAAATAGATTACATCAATACACATGGCACTTCTACACCAATTGGTGATGGAGCGGAGGTAAAAGCGATTACTCAGGTTTTTGGCGAGCATGCTTATGAATTAAATATCAGCAGTACAAAATCTATGACTGGGCATTGCTTGGGTGCGGCAGGCGTTATTGAAACAATTGCCTGTATAAAAAGTGTTATCCATAATATTGTTCCACCCACTATCAATCATTTTACTAGCGATGATAGCTTAGATCCGAAGTTAAATTTCACCTTTAACGTAGCGCAAGAACGTACAGTGAATGCAGCCTTGAGTAATACTTTTGGATTTGGCGGCCACAATGCCTGCGTAATTGTAAAAAAGTATAATGCTTAATTTTTCCTTTGTGAAACTACTTGGTAAACTATTTGGGGGAAATGATGTAGCAGCAAAAGAAATAAAAAAAAATATCATAAACGTTTTAAGTACAAAGCCCAAAAATTTGGCTTTATACATAGCCGCACTTAGCCACCGTAGTGTAAAGGATTCTCCCGAAGAAAACAACGAACGACTAGAGTACTTGGGGGATGCCATTTTGAGTGCGGTGGTTGCCGACTACCTTTTTAAACGTTATCCATACAAGGGTGAAGGCTTTTTAACCGAAATGCGTAGCAAAATGGTTAATCGGCAGCAATTAAACGACATCGCATTAAAAATGGGTTTGAATAAAATTGCCTTATTCAACAAAGTAGATTTTGCACTTAGAAACAGCCACATTTTTGGAAATACCCTCGAAGCAGTAATTGGTGCCATTTATTTAGATAAGGGATACAGCAAAACAAAACAATGGGTATTCAAGCAAATTATTCATCCCCACATGTTTGTTGATGATCTAGAATTAATTGACATCAATCTTAAAAACAAACTCATCGGTTGGGCAGGAAAAAACAATAAAGTTCTTTCTTTTGAATTAAGTGAAGAGCGAATAGAGGGCAATAGGCGAATATTTATTATGAATACTGTTTTAGACGGAGAAGTGTTATCCTCTGGAAAAGGATATAATAAAAAAGAAGCTAGCCAGGCTGCGGCAATTGCAGCTACTGAAAAACTAGGCATCTAACTAATGTAGATTAAGTGCTGGTGAATGATGGTTCTTATTACTGTTCATATAATCCAGCGTATACATTAGTTTGTTGTTCTGAGAAGTTTGAAATTTTTTCTTTGAACCAACTATATATTCTTGTTGGCAAGTGGCAAATATGTACATCTTAGTGTTTACAAATTGGGTACTTAACCAGTGATTATTTTATTTATGCCTTTGATTAGGTAGATGAGGCCTCTTTAAATGGGAAATAAAACAGAAGCTACCGCAATCTATCCCCCGATTATCTTTACCGCCTAGAGACCTCTTTTGTATATGAACTTGAATGCACTGTTAGAGCAATACCAAAATTGTTCATCCGTTTCTTTGCTTGCGGATAGGTTATTGTTTAGCGAGTCACAAAAAATCTATCTCAAAAATTTACAGGGCAGCAGTGCTGAATTTGTAGTGAGCAGTGTATTTGGACATCCAAAAACAGCCGTACTAAATCATCTTATTGTACTCAATGATGCAGAAGAAGCTGCTTATTTTCATAACACTGTGGAAAATTTAACCAGTGCCTTGGATTTATTTTATTTCCCATCTTCGTTTAAATCCCAGAAAAACTTCCGCCTACTTAATTCCTCTAATGTGATGCTCCGAACTGAGGCATTAACCAAACTAGCTAATGGAGGAAATAAAAAAATAATTATTACCTATCCCGAAGCTTTATTTGAAAAAGTAGTTCTGGCCAAAACACTTAACGGAAACATCATTCACATAAAAACCAACGATACCATCAGCCTTGATGGTATAATGGAGTTGTTTGTCCTCTTTGGATTTGAACGAACAGATTTTGTATATGAACCTGGACAATTTGCTTTGAGGGGTGGCATATTAGATGTCTATTCTTTTGGTAATGAAAAGCCGTACCGGGTAGAACTTTTTGGAAATGAGGTGGACAGCATCAGAATTTTTGATCCTGAGACTCAACTTAGTGAACGGAAAATACTAAGCGTGAATATCATCCCCAATGTTGAAACCCAGTTTGAAACGGGCGATAAAGTGGCTTTATTGGAATTTTTGGCTGACAACACCATTGTTTGGGTCAAAGATTGGGATGTGATTAAAGGGAAAATAGAGGAAACAGAATTAGACCTTGGAATTTTTTTAGAACGTCAGGAGGCAGCCAAAAATCCAGCTATTCCAAGTATTTTACTCAACAAGAAAGGCAAACCAATTACCCCTAAATATCCTGTTGACGAAGAAGAAGAGGATGACGATACCAAAATTTTAAAAGACGTAAGCTTGCAGGATTTTACCCCTTCGGCTACCATTGAAAGATTGGTAAAAGCAAGGCATGTGGTAGAATTTGGCTACAAACCGTATTTCATTCTAGATTCAATACAAGAAAAACTGGCCTCGCCGAATCAGCTCATTATTCCATTCCAAACGAAAGCGCAACCATCTTTTAATCGACAGTTTAATTTATTGATTGATAATTTGGTGGGCCATGAAGCCGCTAAATACAGCATTTACATTTTTGCAGATCAGGCCAAGCAATTAGAGCGACTACACAGCATTTTTACCGATTTAAAAACGGAAATCAGTTTTGTACCTGTTGCCACCTCCATCCATGAGGGTTTCATTGATGAGTCATTAAAAGTAATTTGCTACACAGATCACCAAATATTCCAGCGGTACCATAAGTATAAGGTAAAGCAAGCGTATAATAAGAACAAAGCCATTACCTTAAAAACACTGCGCGACCTTCAGCCAGGCGATTTCGTTACCCATATTGACCACGGAGTTGGTACCTACAGTGGGTTACAAAAAATTGAAGTCAACGGACGGCTGCAAGAAGCAGTGAGAATTATTTACAAAGACAGCGATATACTTTATGTGAACATTAATTCGCTTCATAAAATTTCTAAGTACACTGGCAAAGAAGGTACCGTGCCTAAAGTGAACAAATTAGGCAGCGATGTTTGGAATAAACTAAAGGATAAAACAAAGGCGAAGGTGAAAGAAATAGCTTTCGACTTAATAAAGCTCTATGCTGAAAGAAAGTCGCAACTTGGCTTTGCATTTCGCCCCGATACTTATATGCAAACAGAGCTAGAAGCTAGTTTTATGTATGAAGACACTCCCGACCAAGCAAAAGCTGTTGCCGATGTAAAGAAAGATATGGAAAGTCCTAGCCCAATGGATAGGCTAGTATGTGGCGATGTGGGTTTTGGTAAAACCGAAGTGGCCATTAGGGCTGCCTTCAAAAGCGTGAACGATGGTAAGCAGGCCGCTGTACTAGTGCCAACCACTATTTTGGCATTTCAGCATTACAAAACTTTTAAAGATCGATTAAAGGATTTTCCTGTTACCGTCGATTATATCAACAGATTTAAATCGGCAAAACAAAAAAAGGAAACACTCGAACGTTTAGAGGCAGGAAAAATAGATATCATCGTTGGCACTCATGGTTTACTGGGCAAAGAAGTAAAATTCAAAGACCTTGGTATGATGATTATTGACGAGGAACAGAAATTTGGCGTAGCCCACAAGGAAAAACTCAAAACCCTCAAAACTTCAGTTGACTGCCTAACGCTTACCGCTACTCCTATCCCAAGAACCCTTCATTTCAGCCTCATGGGAGCTAGGGATTTGAGTATCATCAATACTCCTCCACCAAATAGACAACCCATCCAAACAGAAGTGCAGGTATTCAACGAAGATTTCATTCGCGAAGCCATTTATTTTGAAACGAACAGGGGAGGTCAAGTATTTTTTATCCATAATCGCGTGCTGGGCTTAGGTGAAATGGCAGGTCTTATTCAAGCACAATGTCCTGATATTAGCATTGGCTTTGCCCATGGACAATTAGAAGGACATGAATTAGAAGAGCGAATCATGGACTTTATCGATCGGAAATACGATGTACTTGTTTGTACCAATATTGTTGAAAGCGGGGTTGATATTCCAAACGTAAACACCATCATAATTAACAACGCACACCATTTTGGACTTTCCGACCTACACCAACTGCGTGGTAGGGTAGGCCGGAGCAATAAAAAAGCATTTTGCTATCTACTAGCTCCACCCATGAGCACACTACCAAGCGATAGCAGAAAAAGATTACAAACCTTAGAGCAATTCAGCGATTTGGGTAGTGGGTTTCAAATAGCTATGCGCGATTTGGACATCCGTGGTGCTGGCAACCTCTTGGGCGGTGAGCAAAGCGGGTTTATGGCCGAAATAGGATTTGAGATGTACCAAAAAATTCTGCAAGAATCTGTTAGGGAATTAAAACGAAGTGCATTTAAGGAGCTGTTTAAGGACGAAATCAACCAGCAAGATGATTATGTAACGGACTGTACCATCGATACCGACCTAGAAATATTATTACCAGACAGCTATGTAGAAAGTATCACCGAAAGGCTCTCTTTATACACCCGATTAGACAACTGTGAGGACGAAACAACCCTTGAAGCTTTTCATAACGAACTCGGTGACCGATTTGGTCCTATACCACCACAGGTAGAAGATTTATTCACTACTGTACGATGTAGGTGGGTGGCAGTACAATTAGGGTTTGAAAAAATGAGCCTAAAGGACAATGTAATGCGCTGCTATTTTATCAATAAAAACGACTCCCCTTATTTTGAGTCAGCGCTATTTAAAGACATTCTCGCATACTTACAAACTGGAACCAACAAAGCCAAACTAAAACAAGCTGGAAAAAACTTCTTGTTGGTTGTGGATGAAATCAAGGACATGCCCTCTATGTTGCGGTTTTTAACCCTAATGCGCAAAGCAGTGGTAGTCAACTAAACCTAACCATTTTCGCAAAAAGTGTTGTGTAAATAACACTATGCCCCACATAAGGGCAAACCGGTTGACTAATACAGCCGTAGAGATGCACTAAAAGTTCGACCTAGAAACTAAATGACTACTTCTTAATCACTTTCGGCACTTTTATAAACTGCTCATCTGCTAAAGGTGCATTAGCCAATGCTTCTGCACTTGAGCTGCTTCCCTGAATAGTGTCGGGTCTTAGGGCATTAACTGCGTCTCCCATGTGTAAAAGTGGAGAAACCCCAGTTGTATCCACTTCGTTAAGCTTGTCCACGAATGAAATCATGTTTTGTAAATCGGCTGTGTAAGCAATCATTTCTTCTTCGGTAAAATGCAATCTTGCCAAGTGTGCAAGTTTTTCAACAAGTGCGGTTGTTACTTCCATGTTTTCAAAAGTAATAGAACAAATGAAAGGTCAGCATTTTTATTGTGTCATATAGCCGCAACAAGCTGCTTAAATAGAAAGCAAAAACCTTTAGTAGTAAATGGTTTCGCATTAATTTATGTAGCCTCCAAATATCTAATTTATGGATTGTTTATTACACTAACTACCACACTTTTCTTACCCTTTGGCACCCTAATCCATACTTTTTCTTACAAGAAAACCATGGTTATCTATGCTTCAGAAAAATAAAAAAATGGACGGATACTTTCCAGAACCAATAGGTTTGCGAAACTTAAATGCTTTTATTGCCCCTTTTAGGTAACATTTTAAATGCGCTGCACAATAATTTGCTTTTTTTTCCGTTATTAATGTGTACTACCTTATAAACATACGCCATGGTCAATAATACACTAGGAGCACTAAAGGTGCTGCTTGCAGAAGATAATGAAATTAATAAGCTCATCGCCAAAACGATGCTGAACCGCTGGGGATTTGTAACCACGCTTGCCCCTGATGGGGCGGAAGCTGTGGCTGCTGTGGCCGCAAATGATTTTGATTTGGTGCTAATGGACATACAAATGCCTAATATGGACGGCATTACAGCTACTAGTAAAATCCGGGCAATGGGAGATAAATCGAAAAGTAATCTTCCTATAATTGCATTAACTGCCAATACGCAATTGGGTGTTAATGACAAATACTTGGAGTATGACATGGATGGCTATCTTAGCAAACCATTTAAAGAGGAACAACTTTATAATTTGATTACCATTGTAATAGAAAAAAGAAAGAATTTACTATGAGTACCGCTAACGAACGCTTGTACGATTTGTCGCTAATTGAAGAGATGGCAGGTGGCGACGAAGAATTTATGAAAGAATTGGCTGAAACATTTGTTTCATCTGTACCACCTGTGGTGGCATTGATGCACGAAGCTTGTGCAAAAGGCGATTGGTCAACCATGGGCAAGGAAGCCCATAGCCTTAAAAGCAACATTGAAACCCTGCAAATTAGAAGTTTAAGTGCTGACATAAGAGCAATTGAAGCATCCGGAAAACATGGGCTTGATTTAGATAAAATGCCCGAATTAGTGGAAAGAGTTAAGACCATTATGTTGGAGGCTATTGAGCAAATCAAAGAACAATACGGACTATCTTAGTAGTGTAGGGAGTGTTTAACTTATTTATATCGCAACACGGATTCGATATAATAAATGCCTGCATGTGCTTACATCCTCCATCGATTGTAGGCTTTTGGTTATTTAAGAAATCCTAATTAGCATGACAAAATAGTTTGCACACAATCATTAACCTAATTTAGCCGCTCAAATAAATTGGAAATGAATAAAAAGAATATTGTTATCGGAGCAATTGTTGCAGCAATCATCGGAGTCGTAGGTGTGTGGTATTTTATTTTCTACAAACCCACACATAGCAAAAGGGATGTGGCTGACGAAGTGGCCATTCAGGTAACAGCAAAAGATATTGCAACAGAGTTTGAAACGGATGAACAGAAGGCAACTACTAAGTACACCAATAAAGCGCTTGAGATTACGGGTGAATTAGTTGAAAATAAGAAAAACGAAAGCGGATTTCCAGTGTTAACATTGAAAGGAACGCCTGGCGATATTCCTAAAAACATTAACTGTACGCTGAAGGATAATAAACCTGTTGAAATAAAATCTGGAACAACCATTACTGTAAAGGGGATTTTAAACGGCAATATGAGCGATGTGATTATTATTGAAGCCATCGTCGTAACAAAATAATAAACTAAATCATTTCTATTTATGAAGAATATAGCCATCCTTTTAGCTTTTTTGCTTTCTTGTACATATGTGGTTCATGCCCAAAAAACATATGCCACCAAAACCGCACAGATAAAATTCTTATCTAAAACACCTGCTGAAGACATCGAGGCTGTTAACAACCAAGTGGAAAGTAGGCTGGTGGACAAATCTGGTCAAATGACATTTGCGCTGCTCATCAAAGGGTTTAAGTTTGAGAATGAACTGATGCAGGATCATTTTAATAAGCCCGATTACATGGACAGCGACAAGTATCCAAAAGCAACTTTTAAAGGCGTTATTACCAATATTGCTACCGTAAATTTTGCGAAGGACGGTGCCTATCCCGTAATGGTAGATGGTGACTTGACCATCCGCGGAGTGACCCAAAAAACAAAAGCTGCTGGTTTAATCATTATTGAAAAAGGGAAAGTTATTAGCAAGAGTTCTTTTAAAATAAAACTCAAGCAGTTTGGCTTAACGGGTAAAGATATCGGTACAGTAATAGCTAACGATATGGAAATTACTGTTTCGGCCAAATACGAATAGGGGTAAGTAAGATTGGCCAAATACATCTTGTTTAATCCATCGCTTTTGAAAATGCCACAGCCCAAACCGCCAAGCGTAATACCTACAACTTAGTACACATCTTTGGTAAATACCCATCCGCCTGCTACATTTGCCCGTAGCAGGCGGATTTGTTTATTGTTCAATCCTGCGAAAAAAATATTGAACTAATAAACGAAAGGCAACTCCACCCACCTCTTTTTTGCCGGATTTGTTACTCGTTTTCCACTTCAATTTTTTTATTTGCTTTTGGGTAAATGCCCCTTGGCAAAACAATAAACACAATTCATTCATTAATGATGTTGCCCATAACTTAATGAGCAATTTCATATAACCTAATGGTGTTTATGCATAAAATTGAAGCAGCTTTACAAAAGAAGATATTAGTAATTGATGGTGCTATGGGCACCATGATTCAACGCCATAAACTAGACGAGGCCGATTACCGAGGCCAACGGTTTAGCGATTGGCATTGTGACGTAAAAGGGAATAACGATTTACTAAGCATTACACAGCCCGAAATAATTATTGGCATCCACTTGCAGTACCTAGAAGCAGGGGCAGACATCATTGAAACCAATACATTCAGCAGTACGGTTATTGCCCAGGCCGATTATGATATGCAGTCCATTGCTTACGAACTAAACGTAGCTTCTGCCCAGTGTGCTAGAAAAGCGATTGAACGTTTTTACGAACTACATCCCGACCAAAGCCATGTTCCCAAATTTGTTGCGGGTGCTATAGGGCCCCTGAATAAAACACTTAGTTTATCTCCAGATGTAAATAATCCTGGCTACAGAGCCGTAACATTTGACGAAGTGGCGGCTGCATATACAGAGCAAATCAAAGGATTAGTAGATGGTGGCGTGGATATTTTATTAATCGAAACCATCTTTGATACCCTTAATGCCAAAGCGGCTATTTATGCCATTAATCAATTTTTTAGGCAACATCCCATGCAGGGAGAAGGCTACAGAAACGGTGCGTTGCCTGTGATGATTAGCGGCACCATTACTGATGCTAGCGGTAGAACGTTAAGCGGACAAACCTTAGAGGCTTTTTACATTTCCGTAAAACATGCCAACCCGATTAGCATCGGCCTTAACTGTGCTTTGGGCGCACAAGAAATGCGTGGCCACATAGAAGAACTAAGTGCCATTGCCGCCTGCTACACTTCCTCTTACCCCAATGCTGGATTGCCCAATACTATGGGCGAATACGATGAACAACCCCACCAAACCGCTCATTTTATTGAAGAATGGGCAAAGAATGGTTGGGTTAACATTGTGGGTGGCTGTTGCGGCACCACGCCAGACCACATCAAGCATATTGCAGACCATGTACGGGAAATTGCCCCTCGCCAATTACCCATTCTTGCTGCAAGTCTTTAAAATTTATCCCCCATACCCCTCGAATATATTTCATGAGTAATAACGATACTGTAATTAAGCCCTACCTGCGCCTTTCTGGTTTAGAACCTTTGGTGGTACGCCCCGAAACCAATTTTGTAAATGTTGGCGAGAGAACCAATGTTACGGGTAGTAAAAAGTTTGCACGCCTCATTCTCAATAACCAATACGAAGAAGCGTTATCTGTAGCTAGGCAACAAGTAGAAAATGGTGCACAAATTCTGGATGTGAACATGGACGATGCCCTACTCGATGGGGTTAAAGCCATGACAACCTACATCAATCTTTTGCAAAGCGAGCCGGATATTGCTAGAATACCCATTATGGTGGATAGCTCAAAATTTGAGATTATTGAGGCTGGATTGAAATGTATCCAAGGAAGGTGCATTGTCAATTCTATCTCCATGAAAGAAGGGGAGGCAAAATTTATTGAACAAGCATTTATCTGTAAAGCATTTGGCGCAGCCGTGGTTGTAATGGCTTTTGATGAATTGGGCCAAGCAGATACATTGCAACGCAAAGTGGAAATAGCCGACCGTGCTTATAATATTCTTACCCAACAAGTAGGCTTCGACCCCCAAGACATCATTTTCGATCTCAACATTTTTGCCATTGCCACGGGCTTAGAAGAGCATAATAACTACGGGGTTGATTTTATTGAAGCAACTAGACTGGTAAAACAAAAACATCCGCTGGTGAAAATCAGCGGTGGGGTGAGTAATCTTTCTTTCTCTTTCAGGGGCAATGAACATGTACGCGAAACGATGCACGCCGTGTTTTTATACCACGCAATTAAAGCGGGTATGGATATGGGCATTGTGAATGCGGGGCAACTGGTGGTGTACGATGAAATAGAACCTAACCTGCGCAACCTCTGTGAAGATGTTATCTTAAACCGCAACAACGATAATAACGAGGCCACTGAAAAACTCATTGCTTTTGCCGAAACCGTAAAGGCAAAGGGTAAAGTGCAGGAGAAGGACGAACGCTGGCGCAATAATTCCGTGGAGGAGCGTTTGAAACATGCATTGGTCAATGGTATCACAGAATACATTGATGCCGACACGGAGGAAGCACGCCAGAAATATCCCAAACCTTTGGATGTAATTGAGGGGCCGCTGATGGATGGGATGAACTTTGTGGGTGATTTATTTGGTGCAGGAAAAATGTTTTTACCCCAAGTGGTAAAAAGTGCCCGAGTAATGAAAAAAAGCGTGGCCGTGCTTACACCTTACATTGAAGCTGAAAAAGAAGAAAGGAGATTAGCGCATTTGGCCGCAGGTACCATTAACCAAGAAGGCGCTGGTGCTGCCAAAATATTATTGGCCACCGTAAAGGGTGATGTGCACGACATTGGTAAAAACATTGTGGGGGTAGTGCTAGGCTGTAATGGATATGATATCATCGACTTAGGCGTAATGGTCCCTACCGATAAAATATTAGACACGGCCATCAAACATCAAGTGGATATTATTGGCCTTAGTGGGTTGATTACGCCTTCTTTAGATGAGATGGTACACGTGGCCAAAGAAATGAAGCGCAGGGGCATGACACAGCCTTTGTTGATTGGTGGGGCCACCACTAGCCGTATGCACACCGCAGTGAAAATTGCCCCAGAATATGCTAACGGAGTGGTACATGTATTGGACGCTAGCCGTAGCGTTACCGTAGCGGGCAATTTGCTGGGCAAGGAAACGAAACCCCCTTTTTTAGCACAAGTAAACAGCGAATACATCAAGCTGAAAGAAGGATTTGACAATAAAAAAGTAGTTAAAAATTATTTGCCCTATAGCCAAGCGGTGCAAAACAAGGTGAAGATTGACTGGCAGCAGTTTCATCCAGTGAAGCCTACTTTCACGGGTACACAGGTTTTTGCCGATGTTGACCTTGCGGTGTTGCGCCCTTTTATCGATTGGAAACCTTTCTTTATTGCTTGGGAAATGCACGGCAACTTCCCCGCTATTTTAACCGATGAAATTGTAGGCTCCGAAGCCACCAAATTATACCACGATGCCAATGCTTTGCTGGACAAACTCATTGCAGAAAAATGGCTAACCGCCCGTGCCGTCATTGGATTTTGGCCTGCGAATAGCCATAACGATTCGGTGATGGTTAACACCGAAGATGGCAATGCGGTGCATCTGGAGTTTTTGCGTCAGCAAATACAAAAAGCCCCGGGGCAACCCAATCTTTCATTGGCCGATTTTATTGCGCCAGCCACTTCTGCACTTGCTGACCATATTGGTGCATTTGCCGTAACCATTGATGGCATTGAACCCCACATAAAAAACTTTGAAAGCAACCTAGACGATTACAATAAAATCATGTTGCAGGCTCTGGCAGACCGGTTTGCCGAAGCTCTAGCCGAATACCTGCATTTAAAAACCCGCAAAGAATATTGGGGCTATGCCACTGACGAGCATTTGACCAACGATGAATTGATTCACGAGAAATACCAAGGCATTCGCCCCGCACCGGGCTACCCAGCCTGTCCCGATCACACTGAAAAATATAAATTGTTTAGCCTCTTACAGGTAACGGAAAACATTGGCATCACCCTTACTGAAAGCTTGGCCATGTACCCGGCATCATCGGTATGTGGATGGTATTTTGCTCATCCGCAAAGCCAATATTATGGCGTAGGCAAAATTCAACCCGACCAATTGGCCGACTATGCCAAACGCAAACAAATGCCTCTAGAAGAAGCAGAAAAATGGTTGCGACAAAATTTGGAGTAACGGAGATAGTTTTCTTCCAGTCCTGACAGGTTTTAAAAACCTGTCAGGACTAAAGCGGCTATAGCCATAAAAGCCCCTATGATGGACTATCCCTCCCTATTTCTCGCATTCCTGTTTCAACATTTCCAGCCAGTGTTGCATTCCTTTTTCTAAACTTTTGTTGAACGATTTTTTCAATAGCTGCGCCAATAATCCCTCCATACTTTCTGTTACAGCAACCGTTGTTACCCCGTTTGACTCTGCTATTGTCCAATTGTGTATGGCATACATACCAAAGGTTTTGCCCGTCCACCCAAATGCTTCATTCGGCACAACAGTGTGTAAGGTAGAATGCACGGTTGCGCCACCTGTTTTCCATACAAAAGTGGATTGCGGGGCAACCGCGCCGCTCAAAGTTGCCTTGCTAATTCCGGTCTGCCACTGTTGCCATTGATTGATATTGGTTAATACCGACCACACTTTTTCACCACCAGCTTGGATGGTAATGGATTTACTGCATTGTACGGGTGCTTGGGTGTTGATACTTTTCATCATTGATTTGTTTTGTGCAAACAGGCTAGTAGCCACTACCAAGCCCATTGCGGTTAGCGAAATTTTTTTCTAAACATTGTCTTATCTGTCTTTATTTGACAATGCAAAAATCTGCGCTACAACAAAGCCTGCGCTTGATATACATCAAGAAATCAAGTTCCTAAAAAGTGTCTGGGGTATTCTTGCTTTTCTCTTTTCCAATGAATCCTAGATGTGTTTTGTTAGGATTACCCAAATATTTAAGACCATACCCTATAGCTCTGTCAAAACAACTGTGCGCATAAAACAAGTAGCCCAATTGCAGCGCAGCCGTATTACCCTTAAAATACCCAATGGCTATTAACCCAATGGCCACCAACTTATGATGGGCTAGGTTATACATAAAAGTGCCTAGGGTATTATTAACCAAATAACCCATTGCATACACATCGGGCAAAAAGAAAATAACCACGCACCATCCAATGGAAAAATGCGCAGGCAGGTTTACCAACAAGTAAATCACTGCTGCCAATTGGGCAACTTCTTCTAGCGATAATAGCTTTTTCATACACTTCTTTTTTTTCTTAGCCTGCTCAACGTTTCTGGGGTCATGCCCAGCATGGAGGCCAAATATTGCAGCGGAACTTGGTTAAACAATGCCTGGTTAAAATGAAGCAGCCAATGATACCTTTCCTCGGCAGACATTGACAGATGCTGTAAAATCCGCTCCTCCAGCACCATAAAACATTTGGAAAGAAACAGTTTTTCCAGCACAGGCCAGCTAGGCACTGACTGACCAATTTTTTGATAGTCTTTATGGTCAATCACATACAATTCGCAATCTGAAAGTGTCTGAATATTCCATCGAGCGGTTTGTTGAAAAATAAAGCTGGCCAAATCCACCACAAAGTATCCTTGGGTACTAATCCATTTGGTTACTTCTTTCTCATTTAAGTACACAAATTCTCTCAGGATACCGCTTTGCACAAACCCCAAACGCTCCGAATACCTCCCCGTTTTCACAAAGTAGTCGCCTTTTTTCAGCGTAATCAACTGAAAAGAGGCACTTATCGAAGCCAAATCATCTTTTTCTACGCCAAAATAAGTTTGAATATACTGCTCTAATGCGGTCATCAGGTACATGTTTTATCTTAAACAAAGGGATGCTTTAAGCACTCTAAAAGGTTTTCCTATTCGTATCCCCACCATTGGTAAACGGTTGTTGCAAAATAAATATAAAGCCTACGGCAAATGAATCCTAAATGCAATTAAATAATGGGGACTATAACTCGCTTTAGGTCGGAACTGAAAACCCGCCCTCCGACAAACAACAAATAAACCACACACCAAATCCTGTCCATTATTCTATCTAAAAAGGCTTAGCTAAGACAAGAAAAAATAATTTTACGCCTTTGGCAAAGGAAGAACACAATGTAGCAACGAACGGCAGTGGGTTTCTCCATAAAAGGTATCCCCAAATTCTGTACAAAATAGCGGTTTCCTTTTATAAACAATCTGTACACAATTACGAAACAAGTGCTTACGTTTTTGTTTCTTATCACACACACGTGCGTGCACAAGCAGGAAACCTTGTATATGGTACGAGAAGCGAGGGCTTAATTTGCTCAAATTGTAGCTTAACGAAGTACTGATCTATAGGTACGAACTTCAGACTCTCATCAACAGGTGGCTTGTCTAAACTACTCCAATAAGAGCCTTTCCTACAAATTCCAACACTGCAAATGTTTTCTGCTTGATTACAATTTGAGATTTTAAACTACAATTTATGCAATTGTGGCGCCACTACTGCTTGATAATTTTATAGGTTTTATTTCCTGAGCGAGTATCAATTTTCACAAGGTAAATTCCTTTTTTATAAGTAGAAACATCAAAAATGGTCTGCTTGTTATTTAATATAAAAGAATGGAGTTCTTGTCCCAACACAGAGTAAATCGTGGCTCGATTTCCGATTTGATTTTCTTTAACTATTAAATTTAACTTGTCTTTTACTGGATTGGGAAAAATTGCCAAATCATTTTCCTTATTTGCTTGGTTATTTTTTACAGGTGCATTTTTAATTTTTAAAACTGTTTGTTGATAAACCCTAACATAATCAATTTCCATCGTCGCTTGCGTAAAAGCTGCTGCTGCATCTGGCAGCATGGCAACGTTTAATAAAATGTATTGTTCCGCATCAAAAGGCCATGTATATTGGTTTTTAATTAGTGGTTCGTAATTCAGATGATTAATTCCATCTACGCTAAATGTTATTCTTTCACTATTCCATTCCACCGCATAAACATGAAAATCATTAGACACCCCATTTTTATATTGAGCATTTGTTGTGTATTCATCTATTGACAAATTTCCATTTATCGGATGGTGTACTGCACTTGAAATTACATTTTGATTAGATCCCCAATGTTCCATAATGTCTATTTCACCACATGCTGGCCATGTAACAGTGCCGTATCCATTTAATTGCCAATAAGCACCCAGCTCATTGATGTTTTTTCCTAACATCCAGATAGCAGGCCAAGTACCGGTTCCCTGAGGTAATTTGGCACGTACTTCTACGCGACCATATTTGAAAGAAAATTTTGAATTCAATCTTGCAGAAGTAAATTGTTTGGTGATTCCTTGGTTTGTATATGCTTCACGCTTGGCAACTACCTTTAATGTGCCATTGCTCTCATACGAGTTATCCATACGATTGGTATAATGTTGCTGCTCATTGCCAAACCAACTACTACCCATGGGAAATTTAGTTTGTTGAAACCATTTTGAAAAATCTATTGCCCCATTTCCATTAAATTCATCCGACCAAACTAAACTACCAAAAACAACATTATTTGTAACTGTATATTGAAAGTCGTCAATGTATGCTACTACTTGACTTGTGTTGTTTTCTCCATTTATTTGAACAATCACTCTATTAAAATCGGATCGTAAAAGAGGATTTATAGAGGTAGCACTGAAATTGACATAACTATCTGTAGCGAAATTAAATGTAACCGTCTGCCATTGATTTAACACAATCGGCTTGATGATTTCGCATTGTGTTGACCAAGGTTCTGTAAGCAAACTATTTTGAAGTTTCAAGGAAACTTGATTGGTTTGATTGCCTATAAGTCCACTGGAAGGAACGTATATTTTTAAGGAAAAGGCACTACTTTTTTTTAAATTAAATTGACCCACTCCAGTAAAACCAACATGCGCATAAAATGCCCCGACATCTGCATATTTTAATACGGTAGCCGAATAATTAATGCCTGATGGATATGGATTTACAAAATGATTGTCCATTCCGCAATCACCACCATACCAACTGAAGATAGTACCATTTCCCTCAAAGTCGTCACTTATGGTTTGAAGTTGGGAATAACAAACAGTAGACAAGAAACATAATGCAATTAAAACAAAATGGCGCATATAAATCTATTATAAGATTGAATAAATAGGCGGAAAAAACAATGAAAAATATAGTTTTTTACGATTAATTTTTTGTGCTTTTGTTTCTTTAATGCCCCCCTCTTTAAATGGTTAGTGGTTTAACATTAGCTAGAGAAGAAAACGCCACCTCTCATTTCAATAATTCCGCTGTGCAAAAAATTAGCTTACTGCATTTCACTATAAAAAAGGGATTGAGATATCCCATTTCTAACAGGCTATATTTAACCTTGCTAGCAATACACTTCAATTACCAAATTAGTTCCAGCAACTATTATAAAAATACCCAAGCCGCTTTGTTAGTTTGAAAAATGGAATTTCCCTATCTCAGCTAACGCAAGCTTGGAGATCGTGCCATCCGCTATCCTCTTCCCACTAGGCAACTTGTTCAAAAGTCATCCCCTGCTAGTAAACAATATCCGAATGGTATATTGTCTTAAGGAATTTTCTATTTCTAACTGGCTAATTCCTTCATTTAATGAGAGCAAAGACCTTAGCTGAGGGTAAGAGTAGCATGCTTGCACCAGTGGTAAACGGTTGTTGCAAAATAAATATAAAAGCCTACGGCAAATGAATCACGCAACCTCCGTAGGGGCGGTGCCTTGCGCCCGCCGCAAATACGCACCCCAAATACGCACCCCAAATACGCACCAATTCCCCCGCTTAACCATCCATAAAACCATAAAACCATACAATCATAGCAATCAAAAAAAATCCCAGAACAAAGAATAATTTTTTTGCGCCTACGGCAAATGAATCACATAACGTAGAGACCCACGACCATGAGAATCTACAAAAAATAGATGCTCAAATCCTGTCCATAATAGGTGTATCTATATACCAACAAGCGGAAAGTTTTGCCAAACAAGCTGAATGTTTAGCCAAACAGGCGGAAAGTTTTGCCAAACAAGCTGAATGTTTAGCCAAACAGGCGGAAAGTTTTGCCAAACAGGCGGAAAGTTTAGCCAAACAAGCGGAAAGTTTTGCCAAACAGGCGGAAAGTTTAGCCAAACAGGCGGAAAGTTTAGCCAAACAAGCGGAAAGTTTAGCCAAACAAGCGGAAAGTATTTCCAAATAGGCGGTATCCCTAACTTTTGTAGTCGTTGAAATAAAAAAAGCCACTCAGCAAAAGAGCGAGTGGCTAATGTGTGGGGTTATGAAAACCAACTATAATTTTTTTAGGCACTAGCTTTAGGCCAAGTGAAATGTAATTTTCTTTTAGAAGGTGCTGTAAATTTTAAATTTTTCACCGCCTCCTTCTCTGCATCAGAAATGGCCTTAGAACCAGCCACTGCCTTTTTTACTTTCTTTATTAAATCTAACAAACCCGTTTCTGGATAATACAATGCTATATCCCGCTCTTCAAGAGCCTTTTTATAAGTCACTTCAATCGGCTTCATCTTCTTGTTCACCGCTTCCATAGTAGCAATTTTCTTTTCCAAAGCAGTCACCTGTGCTTCAGGTTCGTTGGTAACATAATTAGGTTCTGCCTTTACTAAGGCTACCAAATTTTTAAAATTGGTAAACCGCATGTCGTAACTCTGCTGCGAAGTACTAATGGAATTGGGTGAGTCGTCTGTTTCCGCAGGGTTTGCAGGGTCTGCACTAGACTTTTTACCTCCCTTGCCACCTTTTTTAGAAGACTTAGTGTTGGTTCCTTTAATTTTTTTACCAAATGCTTTGGCCGATTTAATGGTTTTTGTGGATACACCATCGGAAGCTTCTAGGTTGTTGATGACCAAATCAACCGTTTCGTCTAAATCTGCATACACATTTTGACGCTCGGTTCTTACGTCATTAAACAATTTTTCAGGTGCTTCTACAGCGTCCAATTTACCATTAGATTCTATCACTTTTTTTTCTACTTCCGTAGTAGCCAATTTTTTATTGGCTGGTGCATACTGTTTGCCAATGGTAGATAAAACACCCACCAATTTTTTTCCGTTTTCTACGTTTACGCCATGTCCCGTTTCACTTGTAGATGCCATAACAAAGTTTTTTCTGTTACAAAATAAAATTTAAAGTTTGAGTAAAAAAATGCTGCCCCTTCTTGTTTTTTTATCGAAGCAACGACGCTAATATATGAATTGGTTCAATTGCTATTGTTTTTTTCAAAAAATCTTTATTCAGACATAAAAAACACCCCCCAAACTATAAAGGCATCCATTTAATTACAAAGAAATCGATTCCCTATCAGCCAAGTTATTAAGTAAACTATTATTTTGCGAGCAGCATCATTTTATTTACTACAAAATCAACCCCTGTGAAAAGGAAGTTTAAGTTATCAAGTTTAAAAAGCACAGTACTACTTCCATGTATAGTGCCTTTAATGCTGCCATCCATCGTCTCAATAAAGTAAGTTCTTCATCGCAAAATAGAAATAAAGCATTTCAAATAAAATAGCTAATCATGAAAAAGAAAATTACCCAGGTTATTGTGGGCTTGATGGCCTTGTGTTGTGTAGTTATGAATCCTGTAAAGGGTCAGTGGAGTGAGTTGGGGGGGGCAGGTGTATCCATATTCAATGGTAGCATCAATCACCTTATCTCTGATAAAAGCGGAAATCTATATGCAGCTGGAGGTTTTACAAATGGTAACGGTAAGTTTTATGTTGCAAAATGGAACGGAAACACATGGAGCGAGCTTGGTGGCACGAATGTTTCCAAGTTTAATGGTAGTATTAGATGCATGACTATCGATGCAAGCGGCAATCTGTATACTGTTGGAAATTTTAAAAATGATAGCGGTAGATTGTATGTAGCAAAATGGAACGGCAGCAGTTGGAGCGAGGTAGTTGGTTCGAATGCTCTTACTTTAAACAATATTAGTTGGATTTTTTGCCTAACCACTGATGCAAGCGGCAATCTTTACGCTGCGGGAAGATTAACTAACGGCAATGGTAAAAACTATGTTGCAAAATGGGACGGAAATGCTTGGAGCGAGGTTGGTGGCACAAATGCTTCTACTTTCAATGATTGGATTGGTACCCTAACCTTTGATGCAAACGGAAATTTGTATGGAGCAGGCTATTTTACAAACGACAATGGTATGCGATACGTAGCAAAATGGAACGGAACTACTTGGAGCGAGGTAGGCGGCAACAATAATTCGACATTCAATGATGCTTTTTATATTCTTACAACAGATGCGAGTGGCAATCTCTATGCAGGCGGTGATTTTAAAAACAGTAGTTTGTCGCAGTATGTAGCAAAATGGGATGGAAATACTTGGAGCGAGGTAGGCAGCGGAAAAAATGCCTTCCCATTCAATGGGAGTATTTCTAGCATACTCCTAGATACGCTTGGTCATTTGTATGCGAGTGGAAATCTTTATGACGGTAGCAATAATTATGTATCTAATTGGAATGGAAACGTATGGTCTTCGGTTGGAGGTTGGGGTTTGTCCCCTTTTAATGGTACTATATCAAGTATGGTCAAAAATTCAAGCGGTGATCTTATTGTGGCAGGTTATTTTATGAATAGCAGTAATAAAAACTATGTAGCCAAATATGGAAATACCACCACCCCTGTCACCCTCACCACCTTCACCGCCCGCACCACCGAAACCAACCAAATAAAAACCACTTGGCAAACCACCAACGAGGTAAATGCCAGCCACTTTATAGTAGAACAAAGCAAGGATGGCAAAACATTCACCCCCAAAGGCTCCGTAAAAGCAGTAGGCACAGGGGCAAATAGTTATGCTTTCGATGTTCCCTATTTCCTTAACCCCCCTTCAGGGGATGGGGGCGGGGATGGTGGTCTGACTTTTTTTAGATTAAAAATGATAGACAAAGACGGCAGCTTTGAATACAGCAAGGTCGTATCAGTTTCACTAACCACAAACCACTCCCCACTAATCTCCATTAAACCCAATCCTGCAAAAGCATCCTTCACCTTACAACTCGGTGCAGAGCAAAGCGAAAAAGCGGTGCTATACATCATCAACTCCGCAGGCCAAATAGTGCAACAACAGTCCATCACCCTCAAAGCTGGACAAAACCAATTAACCATCGCCATCAATACCCTCGCCAAGGGCAGTTATCAGGTTCTGGTAAAATCAGCCAAAAAACAGTGGCAACAACCCTTGATAAAAGAGTAAAAAAGATAACCCCCACCCATCAAAGCCAACCAGTAAAAAAGGTTGGCTTTGTTTTTTTAATACACCAGAAGCCATTAATCAACACAAATACACCAACTACTCGTAGAAACACAGCTCCTCACCTCTAAATAGAAATAAAGCCCTCGCGCTTAATAATAATTGCATTGAAACACCACCATTCCATCACCGTTAACCCAATAGTGTGGCCTTGTTGTAAACCCACCTACGCTCCTTCCAAAAATGTGTACAACTATCCGCAGCCTTTTTCGTTTTTTAGAACTTTAGTGCGATAGCCCAAAGCTTGGTTTCAGTTGCTTATTTTCACAGCACTTTAGTTTTTAAAAAAATAGCAAATGTTATACATCAAGTTGGCAAGTACAGGTAACCATTCCTGTGTAAAATATACGCATCAGTGGGCTAAATGCCTTGCTGATTTACACACTTGGACGCCCCATTTGCCCAAACCACTAGTAGATACTCCTCTGTTGTTGGGCATACATTAGACCCACCTCTTTGTTCCTTTTTTCTTGATTTGCTTTGAAATGCTGGTAAAAAATGCCGGCATTATTTAAACACCACAAACCCATTTTTTTACAAGTAAACAAAATCTCATTCCCCTCTTAGATTCCTGAGGACAAATCATTGCAATGCATTATGGACGCTGAAAACATCGTAAACATACCCCACTCGATTGAACACATTATTATAGACAGTAGAAAAATTATTTTTCCTAAGTCCTCTTTGTTTTTCGCATTGTCGGGTCCAAGGCGAGATGGACACCAATATATTGCCGAGGCTTATGAAAAAGGGGTGCGCTATTTTGTGGTCAATCGCAACATACACTCTTCGCTATATCCAGAGGCGCATTTTTTAGTGGTAAGAGATGTGCTTACGGCTTTGCAAACATTAGCAGCAACGCATAGGGCGCAGTTTGATTATCCCGTAATTGGTATTACGGGTAGCAATGGCAAAACCGTCGTAAAAGAATGGCTATACCAATTGTTAAGCCCAGAATTTAATATCGTAAGAAGCCCAAGAAGTTATAATTCTCAAATTGGGGTGCCATTAAGTGTATGGCAAATGAAGCCTACCCACACCCTCGGCATTTTTGAAGCGGGCATATCTACTAGCAAAGAAATGCCCTTGCTTACGGCCATTATCCAGCCCACCATCGGCATTCTTACCAATATTGGCGAAGCACATAAAGAAGGCTTTGTAGATAACAAGGAGAAACTATTGGAGAAGCTACAGTTGTTTCCCCTCTGCCAGTTTTTGATTTATTGTGAAGATCATGTAGCAGAATATTTAGACATTGATGCCAACAAACACACGCTTTTTCATGACCAACTAATGCTTTTTTCTTGGGGAAGGGAGTACGATTATGCAGATGTGTACATAACCGGAGAAATATATGAGGGGCCTAACACCATCGTTTCCTTTCTTTTTCAGGAAGAGCCCCATCAAATTATTGTGCCTTTTACGGACAATGCTTCCATTGATAATTGCATGACTTGCCTGTGCGTAATGCTGGTATTAGATATCGATTTGCCTACCATCCAAGAGCGGCTCATGCAACTTCGCCATTTGGAAATGCGCCTCGAATTGAACAAGGCCGTTAATAATTGCCATGTACTCAATGATAGCTATAGCACAGATTTGTCTTCCCTAAGTCTTGCATTAGATTACCTACACCAGCAAGCGGGAAATAACCCCATGACGGTTATCTTGTCAGATATATTACAAACGGGAATGCACCAAACCGAGCTATATCAATTTGTAGCAACGGAGTTAGAACAAAGAAATGTGCACCAGCTCATCGGCATTGGCGAACAAATAACCAAGCATAAATCATTGTTTAAAAGTGCAGTAGCCAAAACCAGTTTCTATGCCTCCACCAATGTTTTTCTACAGCAGTTTGCCAGAAAGCCCGTACCCCTGCATCTGTTTAACCGAGAATACATCTTACTAAAAGGCGCTCGAGTATTCTCATTTGAACGCATCAATGAATGGTTGGTGCAAAAAGTACATCAAACGGTATTGGAAATAAACCTTACGGCAATGGTCCACAACCTAAAGCAGTACCAACAATGCCTCAAGCCCCAAACAAAGTTGATGGCAATGGTAAAAGCCTTTAGTTATGGAAGCGGCAGCGTGGAAATTGCACGGCTTATGCAGTTTTACAAAGTTGATTATCTCGCTGTTGCTTATGCCGATGAAGGGGTGGAGCTGAGGCAGGGCGACATTCAACTGCCAATAATGGTGATGAATGTAGATGCCGCAGCATTTAGTGTACTGCTAGAACATCGGCTGGAGCCAGAAATATTTTCGTTCCCCATTTACCAAGCGTTTCATGAATACTTGCTCAACCAAGGCGTGGTACATTATCCAGTGCATATAAAATTAAACACAGGAATGAACCGCCTCGGTTTTGAACCCCACGAAATGGAGGCATTAGGCCGGCACATACTGCAGCACAACACCATGAATATCCAAACGGTCTTTAGCCATTTAGTGGGCAGCGAATCGGCAGAGCATGACGCTTTTACCCGCCACCAAGCTGCCTTGTTTGATGAAGCCGTGGGCATTTTAAAACAATATATTTCTTATCCCTTTATCACACACATTGCCAACTCCTCGGGCATTTTTAGGCATCCTTATTTGCAGTATCAAATGGTAAGGCTCGGCATTGGGTTGTACGGTGTTGATAGTGCATTAGAGGCGGACAATCCACAATTCCAATTGCACACAGTGGCCACCCTCAAAACAACCATTGCCCAAATAAGAAAGGTAGCTGCAAATGAAACCATTGGGTATAGCCGTAGAGGCAAACTAACAAGAGAAAGCACCATTGCCACCCTGCGTATAGGGTATGCAGATGGCTACTCCAGAAAATTAGGAAACGGTGTGGGCAAGGTTTGGATTCATGGCCAGCTTGCACCAGTTGTGGGAAGTGTGTGTATGGACATGATGATGGTAGATATTACCGACATCCCCAGTGCCAAAGAAGGAGATACCGTGGAGCTTTTCGGAAGTAATGTGCAAATAAAAGATGTGGCAGTATGGGCAGAAACCATCCCCTACGAAATAATGACCAGCATTAGCCAGCGCGTAAAACGCGTGTATGTAGAGGAATAAATGCATCTAAGCTTTGCTAGAGCTTGGCAAAAGTTTGGTCAATAATGTCTGATAAGTAATCCTTGGCCAACAAGGGAAGTTGAAATGGAAAATCAGTGGCCATGTCCATTGCTTCGGATAACTGAAAAGAAGTTTGCTCCATACCAATAGCCCATTTGCGCTCAGTCAACAGTTGGGCTAGGTATTCTTGTTCGGTTTGCCCAGGGGTAGGAATCACGATCATTTTCTTTTGCAGTGCCAATAATTCCATTACAGAAGTATAGCCGCTTCTGGTGATAATCATCGCAGATTGGTGGATAGCCTGGTTCAATGCCTGTCCTTTGAGGTGGGGCACTATGGTGGTATTGGTTGGGGAAATGATTGCTGGTGCCTGATGATGAAGCACACCTCTTACTAATAAAAATCGCTTATCTACATGCGGCAATTGCGCTAATAAAATCTTTTCAAGCAAAGACCTTTGTGGTTCTGGTCCAGAAATAATGATGCAACAATCGTAAGTAGTGCTTTCATTATTTACAGAGAGAGGCGTAAATCGGGTTAAGGGGCCAATATATTGAGTGGGTATAAGGGGCAATCTTTTAGGATGAGAAAGCGTGCCAGCTATGTTTTGTGTGCCTTCAAAATCAGGCACCCAGCAAGCAGCAAACCGATTAATAAAAGAATAATTAATGCGCCTAAGCAGCGATTCTATCCAATTAAACGGTGCTTTTATGGTCAATTGGTGCGTAATAAAAACACAGGGAATTCGCTTGCTATAAAATCCAAAACGATTATCGCTAATGATGATATCGATCTTTTGATGTTTTACCATCTTTCGTAACCAAAGATGTTCGTTTATTATCGCAGATAGAAGCTTGGGCAATTGTATCAGCAATTTTAGTGGAAGTACTTTCTTGTTTTTGCTATAAACAATATTATACCCCTCAAGGGGGAAAAATTCTAATTGAGGAAATTCGTCTGTTAATATTGTTTTTTGCGTATGGTTGCATGCAACTAAAACAGTATTCCCCTTGTCTATCAATAGCCTGATGATTGCTATGCAACGGGTCGTATGACCTAAACCCCAATCTAAGGGGGATAATAAAACGACTTTGTTGTTAAATTTTTGCATAAACGTTGCTGTATGACAATTCACGAATGATGATGCGTATTATTTTCATTGCCTAACTCATTCCAAATGAATAATACTTACAAAGGTGTAGTATCACAACTATTTTTCACAGTTTTGGTTTTACTAACTTTTTCAATCACTGTTTCTTCTTGTAAGGTTTTTTCTAAATCCTCCTCTTACAAGAAACAGTGTATGTGTCCTAAAAGAATTGGCACCAATGATTAATAAAATGGAATTTTAAAAAAAGCTTTACCCCACTCTTATTGCCATGAAAAATGTAAACAGAGATTTGCTTGTACTTACCAAATTGAAATTAGAAACGCCTTCTGCCATGCAAAAGGAAGTAGAGATTTTAGAAAAAATCCTGTACACCGTTGAGAATCTAAGGACGTTCTGCTTAGTTAATGAGATAATTGATTTAAATCGATATAAAATTCTTTCCAAACCACACCTCATCCAAAAAACAATCAGGGAAAATAACATCAAGCCATTTGTATTTATTTTCAACAAGAACTAAGGGAGTTATCCCACTCCTTTTTTATTTGTACGCTAATAATAGCGTTAGATAAATTATGTATTTCGCACTGTTTTTATTATTTGCCTTTTTAATTCTTTGAAGTAATCATTGAAGCAAAAGGCATTTTTTTATACATCCTAGCAACAAGTGCTAAATAACTAAAGCAAAAAACCGATGCAAAAGCAAAAAATGCGGCATTCTTTCAAGTTACTTCACAAGCAATACTCCACAAATGATAAATAGTCTGATTAAAACACAGATTCCCTAAGAAGGATTTATTTAGCTGCCCAATACATCAGCAAGCAAATCAGCAATGCCACAACTAGGGCTAATAATGGCTTTTTACGCTGCCACCAATCAATACGCTGCTGTTTTTTCAATTGTAACTTGGTGGAAATAAGCAACATCGCATGGTTTTCGGAAATGGATAATAGCATTGCATGAAAGGGAATTCCAATTTTATATGGCATCAATGCTAAACATGCCAATATAGAATTGATAGTACCCTCGATTAGAAATAATTCTTTGGTGTTTTTAAAGATTCGTACAGCCTCCGGATTTACAATTTGCGCTATTTCAAGCGTCAACAAATCATAGTCTATTCTAAAGGGATCGAGCAAACGAACAAAAGCAGCTAATGCTTTGGCTTTATCTGCCAATTCATTGGCAGTAAGTGTTGGTTTAGGAGGGGTGGTGTGGTAAAAATATTTAGCGTGATATGCTTGTCTGGATTTGCTGTTTATCAATACATCATAAGCTGATTTGATGGCTCTAAAAGCAGCAAGGGTAGATTCATCGCTGCCCGCTTTGTCGGGATGAAAGCGTAAGGCGAGTTTACGGTAGGCTTTTTTTATTTCCTCCATTGTTGCAGTAGGGGCTACCTGCAACGTTTGGTAATGATTTGGGAAAGTCAAGCTACAATCATTATTGAAGTAAAGAAAGCACCAATAACAAAGGGTACACCATTCCTTTTGGCGAAAGAATGCGTGTACCCCTTTAGAATGGTATAACTAAGTAAAACAATCATTTAACCTGCAATCATCTCAGTTACTTTAACAGAGCTAGACAACAGTTGCCTTACTGTTTCGGCTATGGAAGGGGCATCAAAGCCACATTCTTTGTACAGTTCTTTTAAACTTCCATGCTCTACCAGCCTGTCGGGGATACCAAGTATTACCACTTCGGCATTGTAGCGATGTTTTGCCATGAATTCCAAAACAGCACTACCAAATCCACCCACTACCGTACCGTCTTCAATGGTTACTATTTTACGATAGTTGGCAAATACTTCGTGGAGTAGTTCTTCATCAATCGGTTTTACAAAGCGCATATCGTAATGCGCTGGATTAATTCCTTCTGAACGGAGGGTGCGGATAGCCGCTTGTGCAAAATTGCCTGGATGCCCATAACTCAAAATGGCCACATCACTACCAGATTTTAATCTACGGCCTTTTCCTATTGTAACAGGCTCGAGGGGTGTTTTCCATTCGGGCATTGTTCCGTTTCCTCTTGGGTATCTGATTACAAAAGGTAATTCCGTGCTATCCAATTGGGCGGTAAACATTAGATTTCTCAATTCCTGCTCGTTCATTGGGGCAGATAAAATTAAATTAGGAATACCCCTGAAATAAGCAATATCGTAGCAACCATGGTGGGTGGGGCCATCTTCGCCCACCAGACCAGCTCTATCTAAACAGAATACAACGGGTAGTTTTTGGATAGCTACGTCGTGTACCACTTGGTCAAAGGAGCGTTGCATAAAAGAGGAATAAATGTTGCAGAACACCTTCAATCCTTGCGTGGCAAGACCAGCACTAAGCGTTACAGCGTGTTGCTCGCAAATGCCTACATCAAATGCTCGGTGGGGCATTACATCCATCATTATTTTTAGTGAAGAACCACTTGGCATGGCTGGCGTGATACCCATTATTTTTTCATTGGCATGTGCCAACTCTAAAAGGGTATGACCAAACACGTCTTGGTACTTAGGTGCTTGTGGCGATAAATAGGTTTGCTTGACTATTTCGCCAGTAATCTTATCAAAAAGACCTGGTGCATGCCATTTTGTTTGGTCTTTTTCGGCCAATTCATATCCTTTCCCCTTTGTGGTAATAATATGGAGCAACTTAGGACCAGGTATCTTTTTTAAGTCGTTTAAAGTATCTACCAGTTTTATGATATTATGACCGTCGATAGGTCCAAAATATCTAAGCTTTAATGCTTCAAATAAATTACTGCTGCTGCTTACTATCCCTTTTAGGCTGTCAGCTAATTTATGAGCCATTGTTTGGCTGATGCGCTTGCCAACAGGTAGCTTGCCCATTACTTTCCAAACGTCATCCTTTATTTTATTGTAAGTGGGCGAAGTGGCAATATCAGTAAGGTATTCTTTTAAGGCGCCCACATTGGGGTCGATGCTCATGCAATTATCGTTTAGGATAATCAGCACATCACTATCAGCAACGCCAGCATGGTTCATCGCTTCAAATGCCATCCCGGCTGTCATACTACCATCGCCAATTACTGCAATACTTTTTCTGTTTTCGCCTTTATACTTAGCCGCTATTGCCATACCTAAAGCGGCAGAAATGGAGGTGGATGAATGACCCACTCCAAAAGTGTCATAGTCACTTTCTGTTCTTTTTGGGAAGCCACTTAGGCCGCCGTATTTTCTGTTGGTAACAAAAGAATCTCTTCTTCCAGTTAGTATTTTATGACCATAGGCTTGATGCCCAACATCCCACACCAATTGGTCGTAGGGGGTGTTGTAAACAAAGTGTAAAGCAACCGACAATTCTACAACGCCTAAGCTGGCTGCAAAGTGACCCCCATGTATGCTAACAGTGTCAATTATAAATTGTCTAAGCTCGTTACAAACCTTGTGTAACTGTTTTTTATTGAGTTTTTTTAAATCCTCTGGTGAATTGATTTCTCTAAGTAATGCGCCTGGTACTATTTCCATTAAAAGCCCTATTTGTGTAAAAATAATGATTGGTGCTTTAAAGCATTGAAACAAAGTGGTGTAACAAGCTTTTTTGCAAAATAGTTCGCACCAAAAAAGACTAGAATAATGCCTGAAACTGTTGTATTCCTAGGCATTTTGCGAATTTCAATTTTTTTAAATGGGCTTACCTCAAACCGATATCAAATCAATATCGAGACAATGAAGTGTACTATTATATGGCTTGCTCCCAAACTCATTATATCAACAACTTACATTGTATTGTATTTTCGGCGCAAATAATTAAAGTAGATTGTATGGATGTAAAGATGGAGGAGAGCTGGAAAACGGCTTTGTCAGCGGAGTTTAACAAGCCTTATTTTATGCAAATTGCCGCTCATTTAAAAACAGAACGCGCCACCAAAGCCACCATTTATCCTCCAGGGAGTCTCATTTTTAATGCTTTTGACAAAACCCCTTTGAACAAAGTAAGGGTGGTTATTTTGGGGCAAGACCCTTACCACAATCCAGATCAGGCGATGGGCTTGAGTTTTAGTGTACCCGATGGTGTGCCGCCACCACCTTCGTTGATGAATATGTTTAAAGAATTGCAAACCGACATTGGAATGCCCATCCCCACTTCAGGCAACCTCACCAAATGGGCAGAACAAGGAGTGCTATTGCTCAATGCAGTACTTACTGTTCGGGCCAATGAACCTGCTAGTCATGCCAAGATTGGATGGATGGATTTTACCAATGCCGTTATAAGAAAAATATCTGAAGAAAAACAAGGGGTTGTTTTTTTGCTTTGGGGCAAGTTTGCGCAGGAAAAGCAAGTGTTAATTGATGCTACCAAACACCATGTGTTGAAAGCTCCGCACCCTTCGCCCTTAAGCGCACACACTGGTTTTTTTGGATGCAAACATTTCAGCCGGACTAATCAGCTTTTGGCCAAGCAGGGCTTAGACCCTATCGATTGGATGATTTAGGTATTAGGTTGTAAGTATTAGGTTTTGGGTTTTAGGATTTTCTGATAGTTAAGTTTTGGCTAGAGATTTTTCGCTTACTGAAACCAAATTTCAGGTGGGAGTTTATAAACAAAGGGCGGTTGCCAGTATATAGCATAACCATTATTGTAGCTTTTCGCCATTATTGCAGCGTTTATCAATTAGAAATATTGTAAAATAAAAATAGTCATGTCACAATCATCGTTATCCACGCCGCCCAAGTATGGAATCTTAACCCTTGCCTTTGCTCGCGTTTGGGCCGTGTGGGCAGTTATCAGTTTTGCTGCAACGTTCATTGTCATATTTATCCCCTCTATGGCTACCAAACTTGTGAAAAATCCTAAGGGGATTTGGTGGTTTATTCTCATTGCTAAATGGTGGAATACCACTTGGCTATATCTGGTAGGCAGTCCTTTGAAAGTGTATGGAAAAGAGCATTTTAAAAAAGGCACTACCTATATAGTAACCAGCAATCACAATGCCCTATTGGATGTACCCCTGCTTTGCCCGTTTGTGCCTGGGCCCAACCAAACCATTGCCAAAGACACGTTTACCAAAGTGCCTATTTTCGGTTGGTACTATGCACGAGGCTCCGTATTGGTTAATAGAGAAAGTGTGGCGAGTAGAAAACGCAGTTTCGATTTGATGAAAGCTGCATTGAAGGATGGATTCCATATGTGCATATTTCCCGAAGGCACGAGGAACAAAACGGGTAACCCCATGGCCAAATTTCAGGATGGGGCTTTCAAGCTAAGCCGGGATACTAAAACACCAATTATTCCTTGTGTTATAATTGGGTCTGCGAAAGCATGCCCGATCCAGTATTCTCTCTTTTTTCTCCCTACCCGCATCCAATTGCATTTTCTACCTCCAATTGAACCGGAGGATTTAACCATCGAAGCCCTAAAGCAAAAGGTATTTGATACGATGCAGGCGTTTTATGTGCAACATGCCAAATAGAGAAGGCGGACTTTGTGTTACTTTTTGTTTTATTGAAATTTTTCCTCGAGATATACGTTGTTATGTCTACCCAATGATGCTAGTAGGCCATAAAAGTATTCAAAATCTAATATTGGTTGTAGTTTGACTTTTTCATAATAAGCAGATGGGCAATGGTATCTCATGAATTTTAAATGCCTTCTGTCTGCTATTTCTATAATGTGGCTGTAGCAATCTGTAAACCCAATGCTGTCAGCAATATTTAAATCACTTTGAGATTTCAAAAGCCAAACACTATCAATATTAATGCTTTGAAACTTGCGTTTGGATATTGTTTTTGTTTTAGAAAATGAGCTATCGATTGTTCTTTCTTCATAAGGTAGCCAATGACCATTAGTGTTATTTATATCTCGCCTTTCTCTTTTTGGATAAATTCTAAAATAAGAAACAATACAATTGGTGTCTATAAATTTTAATGTATATAAGTCAAGGCAATTACTATATGAATACTCATGCCAAAGCCTTATTTCCAAACTGTCTGCATAGTTCTTCAAGCTAGATAGTCCAAGTAATTTTGCAAGTCTTGAACGGTAATTAAAATCCTCCAGATCCCACTTTGCACTTTGATTCCTTGTTGTATCTGTAATAATAACTTGAAAATCATTTGGATAATGCGTTTTGTCTTTATTTGAATGGCAGGAAGCAAATCCTAGCATTGCGATAAGTAGGAAAGGTTTTATTGGAGAGTAATCTAGCCAAAATGTTTTGCATAGTCTAAGCCCCAAGCCTAACATTAATAATTGAACTATTGCTGTTCCTTTATTCATACGCGAGATGTATAGTTTCATAAAACATCTTACAGTTGACTGGAATTCGGAAATCCCTTTTATCTATTTACACTCGGAGTGCTGCGCTAACATCTCGCCCAACAGAGTAAGAATGTTCAGCCGCGCTAAACATTCTTACTAGTGGTAGAATAAAAAACACTGAATGAAACCTGACGACAAAATGGTAATGTTTCTTTAACTGTTTGTCATCATTTGGGTAATTGCGCTTTAGCCGCTTCCTCCTTTTGCTTTTTTTGAATGTCCTTTAATTTCTTGATGCTTTCTTTACCTGCAATTTCCTCAACAGCCGTATTTTTTTCTTTTGTCAATGAAGTGGACTTATCCTTAAAATCATTCATAATGCTGTTAAATTTCTCAATTTGCGCATCAGTAAATCCTGATTCTTTTTGGGCTGCTATCTTATCCTCTTCTTGCTTCTTTTTCAATGCGGCTTTCTCCTCTGCACTTTGAGGTACTTGAGGGTTTACAGCAGGATCTGTTTCTTTCTTCTTTTTTAGTAAATCATTGAATTTCTTAATAGCCTCTTTCCCATTGATTGAATTCAAATTACTATCTCTCCAAGCATATAATTCTTTTCCTTTAATTGAATAACTGCTTTCGATAGCTTTAATTTTTACTGCCAATTCTTCACTAATGCCGGCTTCTTTGTAAGCCGCAGCTAAATCGGCTTCTTGTTTTTGTTTGATTGCAGCTTTTTCTTCTGCGGTTAATGGTTTTGCTGGTGTAGATTGAGCTTGGATTAGGTTAAAAAACAAATTGGTAATCAAAATGACAAACAACATTTTTTTCATGGCAAACATTTTTGGGGTTAAAAGTTAATATTAAGGCGAAAATAAGGAAACAGTGGTGATGAATTAGGGTAAAAAGATAAAATTAGGTATCTGCTTTTAAGCCGCTGGTGGTGGTTTGCTATTATAAACCGCAGGAGTATTAGTACTTATCGATTGCTAATCAGTGGATTTGCTCGCTCACTGTCTTTGTCTAGAAACATTGGCCAATTGTTCTTTTTTGGAAGACTGTTAAAGTGGAATATCTCACTTTCTTTACTACATACTTAGATGGCAAACTTTTTATTATTTAGCTCAACTTTAAAATTCACTTTTACATCTAAAGCATCAAACACCTTCATTATGGTCTCAAATCTTGCATTTTTCACACTGTTTTCTATTTTAGAAATCTGCGCTTTTTGTACCCCAACAAGTTCGCCCAATTGTTCTTGTGTCAAGTTACGTTCTTGCCTTGCTTGTTTAATTGCTTGACCCAACAAATCGATTCTTAATTCGCTTTCAAATGCATCCCGTTTTTCGGTTCCAATCTTGCCAATGTGTTTATCTATCATTGTGTCCAGTGAAACAGTTGTAAACTTATTTTCCATAATTATTTATTCTTACGATTTATTAAATACTGCTTTCTAATTTCTTCCACTTTTTTTATTTCTTTAGAAGGTGTTTTCTGTGTCTTTTTTACTATTCCATGTGTTGCTACAACCAAAGTCTCTTTCCCATTAATATTATCCCAAAATGAAAATAGTCTGTACGCATTTCCATTGTATAAAGTACGAAATTCCCAAACAAACTCACTGATTTTTTTAAATAATTCGTTGTCATTTAAGTATTGAGTTTTCTTGATATTATAGTAAACCTTTTCCCTCGCTTTTTCTTCCAGATTATCTAAAAATTCAATCGCTTCTGGTAAAAATTCTACTTCAAACTTTGGGTTCATTCTAAAGTTTTGCCGAAAGTAAGCGTTTCTTTATTGGGAAACAATTTCGTTGCTTAAAACTAGAACATTAACCCTATAAATAGAATCTCAAAGACTACAAAAGAGCAAACCAATACGCTACATCAAATCTATTCGTTCTGCCCATTTTAGTCCATCGGGTAATTCTTTGTTTGCCAATTCAATATGAATCACGCGTCTTTTTTTATGGTTCGTTGTTCTGCTAGAACTGTGCAAAGTCAATGGTTTCATTAGCATGATTCCCCCTTGCTTTACGCAGCAAGTTGTTTCCGTTTCGTTGTCCCAATTGATGGTTTCGGGTCGGTAAATTTTCTTTACATGCGACTTTGGTACAACTCTCAATGCGCCTTTCTGCTCGTCTGTGTCGTCAAGATGCACTCGTATTGTAGTGATATTCTCCAAAATATCGGTTGGGGGTTGAACTGCGAATTGATTTTGCTTTATTGTCCAGGAAACAAAATTGTCAATCTCCATTTTTCTGTCAACAGAAATGATCAAATCTTGGTGATAAGAGACATACCAATTTGACGTTTCAGGCTTGTCAAAATAAATGCTCTTCACCACAAAAAAATTGTTTCCCAAAACCTCGCTGATAATTGTTTTCAATTTTTCATTGAAAATCAAATCTAAAGTTGAAGGAACTTCTTTTAAAAACTGTCGGATGGCAAACAGGTCTGTTGTTTTTCTAAAAGTGTCTTTTGAAGTGTCTGCGTTACCAATGGCCGCCAAAATGTTTTGCACTTCGGCTGTAGAATAAATATTGTTTATTACTGAAAATCCGTTTTCAAACAGTTCTTGTCTATTTCTAGCGATGTCGTTCATATTGCTAATGTATCACTTCATTCTAGATTGTAGGGAACTGTTTATCTGTTTAGGTGAGATGCGCTGAGGAACCTGTTAGCCAGCGGAAAATTCACAAGCCAATCGGGATTTTGGCAAACGCTCGGACGTAGTTAGGAAACTATGCGCAACCGAGAAATGGGATTTGGAAATCCCTTTTATCGGTTTAGGCGAGATGCGCTGCGCTAACATCTCGCCCAGCCGAACTGAAGATGAATTGCGCACAACTGCCGATTGTACTTCGGTCCGCCCCACTTGCAGCAATACCCATATTAGCGGATATTTTTCGTGGGTGTTGACTTTTTGTCCAGTCCAATTAGCATTTTTGGCTTCACTTGAAGTTCTGGAAATCTTGTCCAAGGTAAAGCCTCTGTCCAGTTTTCAGGGCTTTCAATGATAGTCATTTCTTTACTCCATGCCCAAGTATAACGAACTCCAGGAGCCATTCCGTCTTGAGTTGGCTCATTTCTAACCAGTTCGATTTCCTTAATATTTCCATTTGAATAAAACTGAACATAAAGAGTGTTGTCTAAATTTCTCCAATCTTCAGGTCCTTTTTCAAGCCACGAAAATGATTGTTCCGTCAGAATACCTTTATCGTCAAACTGAATTTTTCCATTCTTATAACTTTTCGATTCAATCTGTCCTGTTTCAAACCATGAAAAACTAGTGTCTGTGCCAAATAAAAACTTAGGCTTACCATTTTGAAAAAATTCTCTTTTATATACTGGTTCAGTAACTCTTCCTTCTTGTTGGTAGGCTGTGTCAAATTCACTCTTAAAAATTGTAGGATAAGATTTTTCTAAATATTCTTTTTGTAATAGTCGGTTTTCAAACTTTCTAAGTCCTTTTTTAAATGTCGTGTCTCCAATCTTGTATTCTATAAACTGAGATTTTAATTCGCTATCTTCAAACCAAGATTGTGTAGTATCATTTCTGTCATAAAAAGAAAGCTTTCCTGATTTATAATAGCCTTTTGACCAAATAGGAGAAGGATTATAAAATAATGATTGTTTAGGATATTCACTAACGACTTCTTTGGCACCATCTTTATAAAATTTAATCCACATGCTTTCTTTGAAGCCATACTTGTTCGACCTATTAATCTTTTCACCGTTAAAAAACTCGTATGAGGTTTTTACGGTATCATAATAATTGTCAGTTAAACTTATCGCAGACTCTTTAAAGTAAAGTTGATATTTTTTGCCAGTCAATCCCGAAATTTCATACCGAATTGAGAAGCAACAATTACAACTGCAATAATCACCTTTGTACTCTCGATAAGGAAGCAATACCAATTTATTTTTTGAAAAGTTTATAGCAGGCTCGAAAGTTACACAGCAATTTTCCGAAAAGTGAACAATGTAAATTGTTGTAGAATCTGTGTATTCAATATTACTTACCCGGTTTTTTAAGCGATAGGGGTCAAAAGTATTGTCACATGATTCGCTTGACCACTTGACTAATTTTACTGCTTCTGATTTGGTCTGCCCGTCAGAGGTTAGGCAGAAGGAAATTATTGAAATTATTGTCAAGATTGATTTCATGTCTCTGATTAAGTGAAGGCTGCGTTTAAAATAGCCGCTAACTCATAAATAAACGCAACTCCATTGCGTTAATGCACCCAAAAATAGCTGCATTAACGCATGTGTTTGAAAATTCCTACGCCCTACTTAATCCTATAAGGTTTTTAGAAACCTTATAGGATTTTGAAATATTGTACAGTTTTGATGAAATATTAGGCATCTTACAACAGCATTTAAAAAGCCAATTCAAGCCTAGAACCACCCGCATGAAATCCACATCTATTGCGCTTGACCACCCTTTGGTGAAGGCTGGAATTGCTTTGGGCAAAGGCTATTATGGCTCGCCCACTACGAGCGACAAAGCATTAATGCCTTTCGCTACCCTCAAGATGGGCCCGGGCGATAGTGCAAGAAGCCATACCGCTGATGAATTTATTTACCTATCAGAAATAAAAGATGGAGTTGATACTTATATAGCGTTGGTGAAGCAGTTGGTGGGGTAGGGGGATTTATAAACTAAAATATATGCATTGGTTTTTTAGTTGATACTACTGCTTGAACTAGAAATTAATCTAAAAGTATTTGACACTTTCTCAATTTCGTATAATGAACCCCCACCACTAGGGAACATTCCAGAACTAATACTTACTAATGTAACTGTAAATGTATTCCCCGTTTTTTCAAAACCCCTTACACATAAATAATTAGGAGGATCAGCTTCATCTGGCATAGAAAGTAGAATATGCTCAATTTCCTTCTCTTTCATTATTTTAAATGAAAATGAGTCGACTTGAGAGGGTAAATACTTTAAAGGGATGGTATTTGAAGTAAGTAATATTGAATCACAAAAAATACTTTCCTTAAGAGACTCATAAACTGAAGGCATATGTGTGCTATCAATTGCATAGCTAATGCAAAACCTAATTGCTTTAGTAGTATCGTTTTCAACGATTAGTGATTTATTTTTTGAGACATCTTTTATTATGTAGCCACCACTTAAGTTTAAGCTTTTACTTAAAATAATGAGCCCTAATAGACTAATAATTATAATTGCCATTGTTATAATTACAAAACTTCTTCTCATTTTAGCACTATGATATTTTTTTATAAGTATGTTGTCTCATCTCAAGTTCATTTTTTAACTTTTCAAATTCATTTTCAAAATAAAATTCAAAAATCTTTTTTACATCTTCCCAATTATTAAGGTTGATTTGTAGTTGTTCATTTTGATTTTCTCCATAAACAAAGAAAAGGTCTAGATTTTTGTGAACTTCTAGGACATATTCATTTTCCAAATTCCCAATCCAAAAAGCTCCGTGTTCTTCATCTTGATTGATTATTTCTTCTATAGCTGTATCAATGTCTTTAAATGTTGCGTAGTCAACTACTTCACCCCAACCTTTTTCTATCCAAATATTTGATTTCATAAATTTTGTTCTAAAATTATCTTGAATAAAATATTCCAAGCTCATCTTCTTAAACACCCAAATGTATGTCCTCTTAAACATGTCAAAAAAACACCAACTACAAAAGCTCCCCCCCACAAACACAACCGCCCGATAGATAGAACTATCGGGCGGTTGTAGTTAAATTTATGATTAATTAAAGACCAGGAGTGGTTGGTGGGGTGGTTGGTTTAGTGTGTGGCTGGGTGGATGCAATTATTTGCTCAGCCTGGTCTATCGTAGCATTTATTTGGTTAATTAAATTCAAATAGTCTGTTCCATCTACTTCTTCATCTAAGGCCACATCATAGCGTGAATCAATAATTTTTAAAACTTTTTTATAGGCTTCAAATGCCTTTGGCCTTAATTGAGTAAATGATTCCTTGTTATTATTAGTGGAAATAACAATTGTACGAGCAGCATATTTATTTTCAAAAGCAGTATTGGCATCATTAATTTCTGTTAACCAATCTTGCGCAGCTATAGTAATAATTGCCGCTTTTATTTCTGTATTATTTAGGTAAGCATCATATACTTTTCTCAAGATAGAAGACTCGCTAGCATAATCTTCTTTGGCAATATTGGGACTTAAATTGCGTAAAAAGTTCTTGAGTAAAAGTGCTGCACTAGCAATGTTGGCTTTGGGGCTTAAAATCAACCCATCAATATACTTAGAAAAGCCCCTTATTGCTCTGTCCCTTCTATTTTCTAACGATCTAATTTCTTTGGTTTCGGCTAATGCTTGTTCCTCTTTATAAGCTTCATTTAGCTTAATGAATATGGCATTCAAAACATTGTACCTCTTTTTTATTTTCAGTTTTGCGAGGTCTGTTAAGTTTAGAATACTAAGGATTCGAAATAAAAAATCAACAAATTGAGATGCGGTTAAATTTGCGTAATGCAAAGTATTGTACATAAAAAATAGTTTTTTAGATTATTAAATGATGCTTGCAAAATAAATGGGTGGCCTGTAAATGAGCAAATAATTAGAGCCATTTTTTAGTTTTTTTCCAAAATAGAAAATACTCCTATTAAAAGTGCTTAAAACCGTTGTTTTTTACTACAACTCATAGCAATTTGCATAAAAATATTCAATGCATATTGAGCATAACTATTTTTTAGGTTCCAAAGCTAAAATCCAGCAAATTCAAGGAAACAGAGCATTTTCTCTTGCTGCGAATCCCCATTTCTGGTTGGCGCAAGGTTTCACAACTTGTGAAACCCCATTTCCGGCTGGCACAAGGTTTCACAACTTGTGAAACCCCATTTCCGGCTGGCGCAAGGTTTCACAAGTTGTGAAACCCCATTTCCGGCTGGCACAAGGTTTCACAAGTTGTGAAACTCCATTTCCGGCTGGCACAAGGTTTCACAAGTTGTGAAACCCCATTTCCGGCTGGCGCAAAGTTTCACAAGTTGTGAAACCCCATTTCCGGCTGGCGCAGGGTATTTCAACTTGAGAAACCCCAAATTCGGTAATGCATCGGCTAATTAAACCTTCCGAAATTCATTAGCAGTTATTTTTACCCGAAATCAATATTTAATAGCAATGAATAGTTTTGAGTATGCGGGGTTTTCTATCCATTATCATATTTCTGGTGCGGGGCTGCCGCTGTTGCTGTTGCATGGGTTTGGGGAAGACAGTGGGGTGTGGCAATACCAGTTGCCGGCCTTGGAGCAATATTGCAAAATCATACGTATCGATTGGCCGGGTTCTGGTCAGTCGGCTGTTGAGGTAGATAGCCTTTCTGAAGCGCAAAAAACATCGCTCTGTAATATTGATTTTTATGCCCACATAGCCAAAGCATTGCTGGATCATTTAGGTATAGAACAGGTGGTAGTGCTGGGGCATAGCATGGGCGGATATATAACCTTGGCATTCGCAGACCTGTATTCGAGTTGTTTAAAGGGCTTTGGCTTGGTACATTCCACAGCGTATACCGATACCCCAGAGCGAAAAGAAAAACGCAACAAAGCCATTGCTTTAATGGGCGAATTTGGCGGTTACTCTTTTTTAAAAACCAGTATCCCTAATTTATTTGCCTCCCCTTTTAGGCAGCAGGAACAGGCGCGAGTGGCTGTTTTGGTGGAAGCGGCCCAACAGTTTGACACCCAAATATTACAATGGTATTACACGGCCATAAAAGAACGGCCAGACAGAACGGCTGTGCTGAAGGCTAGCCAAGTGCCTGTTTTGATGATTGCTGGGGAGGAGGATACCGTGGTGCCTTTGCAAGATTTATTGCAACAAGCACAAATGCCCCATATCTGCCATCTGCTTGTATTGCCCCAAACGGCACATATGGGCATGTGGGAAGCAACGGAAAAAGTGAATCCATTTATCACTGCTTATTTAGAAACCATTCAATAATTAGGGCTAGTTAATTCCTGTATGGCGCTGTTGCAAATGATGTAGTATTGTTAAATTATTATTACATTCCACTTTAACCATACAACATATAAACAGCTTTGCAGCTCTTTGTGTATTAAAACAGCATCTACATACATCCTTGTTTATAGATGTATTGGCTATTATAATTATTAGATTATGAAGAAACTTATTTTACTACTTACGCTATTCAGTATCGGGCTAGCAGCTAATGCCCGACATCTAAAGGGGGGGTGGATTCAGTATGAATACCTAGGGCCTGGTTCCCTACCCAATACCTCTTCCTACAAAATAACCATCCGCCAATATTTGGATTGTGGTTCTATTGGCCCACAAATAGATGACAAAGCCACATTAGGCATATTTGATGCAGGCACGAATCAACTAGTTATTTTAAAAGACATTGACTCTGTGGTGAATGGGTCGGTTATCTTAAACAAGCGTACGTATAGTGGCTGCATATTTCCTAAACCAGCAGTGTGTTATTTGATTAACAAGTACGAAACAGTGGTGGAGCTGACGGACAATCCTGCTGGCTACATCTTAGCCGTGCAGCGGTGTTGCAGAATCAACGGCATTGAAAATATCATCAACTCTGGTGACGTGGGCGTTACCTATTCCAACAGAATTCCGGGTATTATCAACGGCATCTCGTTTAGAAACAACAGCAGCCCTGTATTTGCGCAGAAAGACACGGCACTTATTTGCTTTAAAGCTCCTTTTACTATAGATTTTGGTGCAATAGATAAAGATTTGGGTGATTCGCTGGTTTATACTTTTTGCAATGGATTAACAGGCGGCACGAATGCAGCAAGCTCAGAGCCTAACGGTATAGGGCCCAAACCAACTTCGCCATCTGCACCGCCATTTACCTCTGTACCTTACAACACACCTACTTATACTGGCACAAGCCCATTGGGACCATCGGTGGTTATTGATAGCAAAACAGGAATTATTTCGGGTAAAGCACCCCCCATTACAGGCGAATATGTACTCTCCGTATGTGTTTTAGAGTTTAGAAATGGGATAAACATTGGCTCTACCAAAAAGGAAATCCATGTTACGGTGGCCAATTGTTCTATTTCCGCTGCAGATTTAAAACCAGCCTATACCAACTGTAACGACCTTACATTTTCGTTCTTTAACGAATCTACGGCTACAAATATTAAGACGTATCTATGGACTTTTGGCGACACGAGTAGTGCCGCTTCTAATGTATCTACACTGCCCACGCCTACCCACACTTATCCCGACACAGGCAGCTATAACCTTACCCTTACCGTGACCTCGGGAAATGGATCTATTGTGTGCGTTGATTCGGCGAAGGCCATCGTAAAAGTATATCCAGGGTTCACGGCAGATTTCACCGTAGATAGTAGTTGTATTTTAAACCCTTATGTGTTTAAGGATACCAGCTATTCCAAATTTGGAAAAGTTACTTCGTGGAATTGGGACTTGGGTGAACCCACCGTTACTACCGATACTTCTACTGCTAAATACATTTCATACCTCTATCCTACTTTGGGCAAAAAAACCGTTACGCTCATTGCCTCCAATACTTTTGGATGCTTAGATACAATGGTAAAAGTGATTCAGGTAATTGACAAGCCCTCCCTTTATCTTCCAGCAAAAGATACAACTATTTGCTATTTAGATACAGTGCAGTTAGAAGCATTTGGCACTGGTGCATTTACATGGTCACCAAGAAAGTTTATGAACAATACCACATTGTCCAACCCTACCATTTTTCCCACCGATACCACCATGTATTATGTAAGCCTGTTCAATAAAGGGTGTGTTAATGACGATTCTATTAAGGTAAACGTGGTCAAGTCCATTTCGGTGAAAGTTGGCCCCGACACCATAGCTTGTTTAACAGATCCTATTCAATTGTATGCAAAAGGTCTAGGGCAAAAGTTTACTTGGAAAAGCAGTAATCCGCTAGAAAAAGTAAGCTCCGTAAGAAATCCTACGGTTATACCATCGCAAAACCCCACAGGATATTACGTAACTGCACAATTGGGTAAGCGTTGTTTTGCTACAGATGGGGCTTTAGTAAAAGTATATCCTTATCCTGTAGCTATCGCTGCTAGGGATACAGTATTGTGTTTTGGAAGTCCTTTGCAATTGCTTGGCTATGGCGAAGGCAATAAAGTAGTTTGGTCACCTGCTAATAAACTGGTGGGTGCGGATAGTACCAACTTTAGACCTTTTATTGCAACTGACACCACTACTACTTACCTACTTACTGCACGCTACCTTGGCACAAATGCCTGTCCTAAGATTATTACAGATACTGTAAAGGTTACAATCGTACCCAAAGTGAATATTGCTATAGGAAACGACACAGTGGTGGTAGCCGACCAGCCATTGCAATTAAAAATTGATGGAAATGTAGATTCGGCCACTACTTCATTCTTTTGGACACCCTCTATTGGGCTCAACAACAATAAAATTCGCAACCCCATTGCCACTTTGGCTAAATACATCGATACCATTACCTACATCGCAAGGGCATCAACCCCCGAAGGTTGTTATGCACTAGACTCCATGCGAGTAGTGGTATATAAAACCCCTCCTGATATTTTCGTACCCACCGCTTTTACCCCCAATGGCGATGGATTGAACGATATAGAAAAACCCATTCCTGTGGGCATTTTTAAGTTAGAGAATTTCTCTGTGTTCAATAGGCTTGGGCAATTGCTTTATTCCACCAGTGACATAGAAAAGGGGTGGGATGGTAATTATAAAGGCAAACCACAGCAAACGGGTACTTATGTTTACACCGTTAGTGGGTGGAACTACTTGGGGCAACGGATTACCAGAAAAGGCACGTTTGTGCTGATTGCCAAATAAATCCCTGAAAAAGGTTGACTTGGCTATTAATAGGTAGTTTCCACAAGCTTACCTACCTACAACCTAGGACTTAATACTTACAACTTACAAATGATGAATGAAAAAAAGATAGTGATGATTACCGGAGCCACTTCTGGCTTTGGCAAGGCAATAGCAGAAAGATTTGCCAAGGAGGGGTATCAATGTATAATTACTGGCAGAAGAAGCGAAAAGCTAGCGTTGATAAGCGAGACATTGAGTAGCCAATACCAAGCAAAAGTGTTGCCTTTGGTTTTTGATGTTCAGGACAAACAAGCAGTTGCGGATGCAGTAGCTTCTTTACCAGAGGATTGGCGAAGTATTGATGTGTTGATTAATAATGCAGGTTTGGCCTTGGGCAGGGATAGTTTTGATAATGCCAACATGGACGATTGGGAAACGATGCTCGATACCAATGTAAAAGGACTTTTGTATGTAAGCAAGGCCGTACTGCCACTGATGATTCCCAACAAAAAGGGGCATATCATTAACTTAGGCTCTATTGCAGGAAAAGAAGTGTACAAAGACGGCAGTGTTTATTGCGCCAGCAAACATGCCGTAGATGCTATAAGCAAAGGAATGCGCATCGATTTATTGCCCCACAAAATAAAAGTAACAGCCATTCATCCCGGCTCAGCAGATACTGAATTTTCAGTAGTGCGTTACAAAGGGGATGAATCAAAAGCTGCTTTGGTATACGAAGGATATACTCCTTTACACGCCGAGGACATAGCTGACATTGCTTATTACTGTGCCTCATTGCCAGCACATGTTTGCATTAATGACCTTGTGGTTACCTGCACCTCGCAAGCTAATGGCACGGTCATGTATAAAGGAGGATAAAATAAACGAGTGCTTATTGGATAAAAAGGGCAAGATTTCTATTAGCAATCCTGCCCTTTTATGTTTTCTAAATTAAGACTGAGGGTATAAGCGAAACAATCTATAGATGTGCATTCAATAGAAAAACTATTTCACGAAAAAATCAATGTTCAGCTACAATTGTTTAAACAGTATTCAATATCATACATACTAGCATTTAACCCAAATTCATACACACACACAAGGTTGTGATTTTTTTCCACATGCTTCTGTAGCCAACCAATACACATACATGGATAGTTAGCATCATGAATGCAATAGGGTTTTTTCTTCAAAAAGCAAAAAACTTTTGGCGATTTTCATTTTTGGCATCAAAAATGTTAATAACCGCCAAACGAAATGTGGATAACCCCGTATTTTCGCTAAACCAAAACTAACGGTACATGAAAAAAATTGCATCAATCGCCATCTTTTTTACCTCTTTGATACTATTTTCTTGGCATTGTTCCAAAAAAGTAGATCCCAAAACCACCACAAAAACGCAAATAGATACTACCCATTTTAAGCTTCTTTTTGATAGCACGGCTCTTGCTAATTTTTTAAACAGAAATGATTCGCTTAAAAAGTTTTCTGACCAATACTTTGCTTTCTACCAGAAACGCAACTTCAAATATGTATGGTATGATAGCAATGGGTTGGTTCAGCAAGCCCACAAATTCTACAAACTCCAAAGCAACATAATAGATAATTTAAACGACAGCAGTATTTTTAATACTAGACTAAAAGATTTTTACGAGCAACAAATAGGTACACTCACTGCAAAAAAAATATCAGATAGTATTGCTTTAAATACAGAATTGCAGTTAACAGGCCAATTCTTCAACTATTCCACCAAAGTGTATGCAGGTGGCATTATTGATTTAAAAGAGATGGGCTGGTTCATCCCAAGAAAACACGTGGATCTAGTTCGCACACTCGATACAATGATTCATGTGCTTCCACAAAAAAGTTTAGAAGAAACAGAGCCCCTCCATGTTCAATATCGCTTAATAGAAAAGTATTTAGTAAAGTATTATCAACTAAAAAAAGAACAATCATGGGATTCCATACGCATGACACGTACTTATTATCGGAAAGGAAATAAAAGCAAAACGATAGCACTGATAAAAGAAAGGCTCTTTCTGCTGGGAGATTTACCCATGAAAGATTCTTCTCGTCGTTTCGATTCTAGTTTATTTCATGCAGTTAAACAATTTCAAGGCCGCATGGGCTTAAAACCTAACGGGGTAATTGGTAAATCAACCATGCATGAACTAAACAAACCAATCGATTCCCTTATAGAGAAAATGGTTATTAACTTAGAAAGGGCAAGGTGGCTACTTCCCGAAAAATCCAACGAACCCCGCATTGTAGTGAATATTCCAGAATATGCCTTGCATTTCTACGATTCTGGAAAACATAGCTTTAGTATGGATGTAGTGGTTGGTACTGCAGCAAATAACACCGTCATATTCAATGGCAATCTTAGGTATATTGTTTTCAGCCCTTATTGGAATGTTACCGAAGAAATTGTAAAAAAAGAAGTTTTGCCAGCAATGAAGCTAGACTCTAACTACCTAACCAAGCACAACATGGAAATTGTCAAATACAATAAAAAGCAGCCTGTCATTCGACAAAAACCTGGACCAGGCAACTCATTAGGAGGGGTTAAGTTTTTATTCCCTAATAACTATAATATTTATTTTCATGACACCCCATTCAAAGAAGCATTTGCTTCCTCCAAACGAACGTTTAGTCATGGGTGTATCCGTTTAGGAGAGCCAGTTAAACTAGCAGAGTACTTGCTACGAAAAGATACTACCATTACCTCCGATTCCATTAAAGCCCTAATGTCTAAAACCGATGAAACTTGGATGACAGCAAAGCCTGCCATCCAAGTTACCATAAAATATTTTACAGCGTGGGTAGATGAAAAAGGATTGCTCAACTTCAGAGATGATATCTACGGACACGATAAAAAAATGGCAGATAAATTATTCGCTAAAACAACCTGGGTGCGCAACTAACCTCCCAAGAGGCCAAGTACTGAGTAATGAATCTTGGAAAAGCTAAGTCTTTCAAAGTTTCAATTGGTTGCCATTGAAACCGATTAAACTGATGTGGTAGAGAACCCATCTGAACCCGAATGAATTGACCCTTAATTAGTTGGTGTGTCAACTGTTGCTTTTGAAGTACAGATACCTCAATTAACTTGAAATCAGCAATTGAAAATTGTTGGAAGATATAGCTACTGATTGCTTGCTCATCCCATTCAATTTTTTCAGTTGATTCTAGTAAATGAAACTCAAAAAGGTTTTCCCAGATGTCTTTCATTGTGCGTTTTTGTACCATCACTTGATGGTCAAATTCAAAAATGAAATAGTAAAACCATCTACTTTTTTTGGTCAATATTTTTTCTTTTATCGGCAGTTTATTTACCATGCCAGTATTAAAGGAAACGCAGTGTTCGGATATAGGGCAAGTACCGCAAAGAGGCAGCATTGGTTTACAAACCGTAGCACCAAAATCCATGATGGCTTGGTTATATTGAGCTGATGCTGTTTTGTCTAATAAGTCAAAGGCAATTTGGGCAAATTGTTTTTTTCCTGAGGTTGAATCAATAGGCGTTTCAATTCCTAGAGTTCTAGACAAAACCCTAAATACATTCCCATCTAACACAGCGCAGGGTTGATCAAATGCGAAGGAAGCAATGGCCGAAGCTGTATAAGGGCCAATTCCTTTCAAACCAACGATTGTGTCGTAATCAGAAGGGAAAATGCCGTTAAGCTCGTTTGAGATATATCTAGCAGTTTCAATTAAATTTTTACAGCGGTTGTAATAGCCTAAACCCTCCCAAAGTTTAAATACGGCCTCATCCTTTGCATTTGCAAGCTGCTGGATGGTAGGATAATTTGCCAAGAATCGCTGATAATAGGGGAGACCTTGTTCCACTCTTGTTTGCTGTAGAATAACCTCACTTAACCATATTTTATAAGGATCTTTTTCTTCCTTCCATGGCATTTCTCTACGATTGAAGTTTTTGTGCCAGTTCATTAATAGTTGGGTAAATGGGTGTTGAATGACCATCATCTGAGTGGGATAACTTTTTAAAAATTGGTTAAAACAATTAAGGTTATTAACGGCGAAAAAATGAATTGGCGAAAAAAGTAAAACATTGCTTTCTTTTGCCAGTCTCTAAACGCTAACTTAGATTCTTTTCTCAAAAAAGTGTATGAAGAAAACTACTCTTGTAGATATAATTGCAGAAAAAACGGGTATCCCCAAGGTGGATATAATGCTTACCATAAATACTTTGTTTAGCGAAATGAAAAATGCTGTCGCAGACGGTGAACAACTTATTATCCGACATTTTGGGACATTTGGTGTAAAAAAACGTGCGGCTAAAACAGGAAGAGATATCAGAAAAAATGTTGGCGTTCATATACCTGAACATTTTATTCCAAATTTTAAACCCGCCGACGAGTTTGTTGAATTAATTAGAGATAATTACATCCCGAAGGGTGATAAAAACGAAAATAAAATCAATAAAATAAGTGAATAAACAACAGTTAATCCTTTTAGTTATTGGTAGCACACTTGTGCTAGTATTGTTTTTTGGCGGAAACACCATACCCCCAAAGAAACCACAACCTACCAACACCAATATGCAAGCCGCTGCAACTAAACCCACAATTGAGTTTAAAGATTTACTTGCCAAGGCCAAACAACGGTTAACAGATGAACAAAGTAACCGAATCACCAAACTGGAAAATAGCGTAACAAGGGGCGATGTCAAGGCTCAGCAATTAAAAATGTATGAACAATTGTCGTCCTTCTGGAAAGACAGCATGCATCTCTTCGAACCCTTTGCATATTATAATGCCCAAGCAGCAAAGTTGGTAGGTTCAGAAAAAAACCTCACATTTGCCGCCCAACAATTTTTAGAACGGTTATTGGTAGAGGGCGATCCAGCTATGCAAAACTGGTTAGCTTCAAATGCAAAGCAATTATTTGACCTTGCTTTAGTATTAAATGCCAATAATGATAGTAGCAAAATTGGTTTGGGTGCTTGTTACATTCTCGGCAATATTTCAGATAACCCGATGCAAGGCATTTTGCCAATTAGGGAAATTGCCAAGAAAAACCCTGATAACTTGTATGCTCAATTTATTTTGGGCCTAGGAGGAAAGAAAAGTGGTCAATACGAAAAGGCAATAGAACGATTTTTAATAATTGTTCAGAAAACGCCCAGTAATATTGAAGCGGAACTACACCTAGCAGAATGTTACGAGTTGAAGGGGGATAAGGTCAATGCTATTAAATGGTACAGTTCTGTAAAAGGGCAAGTCAAAAATCCTGACGCTCAAAAAGAATTGGCTACGAGAATAACAACCTTGTCTAAGTAGCAATTATTATTAATTTAACATCACTTTTTAAGTAAACAATTATTTCTAACTAAAAAAAATTTACACATGCCTTGTGGTAAAAAAAGAAAACGTCATAAAATAGCAACACACAAACGTAAAAAACGCCTTAGAAAAAACCGACACAAAAAGAAATAAGTTTATTTAATTGATAAACATTCAATAAGCTGCAATGATGTAAATAATTATTGCAGCTTATTAGCATCATTGCCGTTTGTTGCCTTCTTGGGTTAATTTCAATCACTGCAACTTTACTTTCTACTTTAGCTCTTCTTATTCGTAGGCAGCAGGGTACTTGGTGTTTGCCTACGTTTTTAATCATCTTGAAAAAGATGCTATTGTCGCATATCTTAAAGTTGCGTTTTTTGTGAACAAAGAATTAATTATAAATGCTACACCTAATGGTGTAGAAATAGCCCTATTAGAGGATAAAAAACTAGTAGAGCTACATAAAGAAAGTACCAATGTCAGTTTTGCTGTGGGTGACTTATATTTAGGCAAAGTCAAAAAACTGATTCCTGGTTTAAATGCTGCTTTTGTTGATGTAGGATTCGAAAAGGATGCCTTTTTACATTACACAGATTTGTCACCCTATGCTAAATCTCTTCTAAAATTTACACAACTAGCTATTCATCTTAAGGATGAAAATGGATTTGACTTTTCCAACTTCACTATAGAGCCTGAAATTGTAAAGACAGGAAAAATAAATGAAGTACTTTCTGGAAAACCCAATATTCTTGTTCAAATTCTAAAGGAACCTATTGCTGCAAAAGGGCCAAGGCTTAGTTGTGAAATTAGCCTTCCTGGGCGTTTTATTGTAATTACCCCATTTAATGAGATTGTTGCTGTTTCAAAGAAAATTCATTCTGGTGAAGAGCGCAAGCGCTTACAAAAAATTGTAGAGGGTGTAAAACCAAAAGGTTTTGGAGTAATCGTACGAACAGCTGCGGAAGGAAAAAGTGCTTCAGAATTGCATCAGGACATGCTTTCGCTAACTGAAACTTGGAAATCGATACAAAATAGCCTGAAAGATGCGGTAGCTCCGGTCAAAATTTTAAGTGAAGAAAATAAAACAACAAGCATTTTAAGAGATTTATTGAATGCAGATTTCAATAAAATTATTGTCAACGACAAAACCATTTATACCGATACCAAAAACTATCTTCAAAGGATTGCACCTGATAAAGTGGACATCGTAAGTATGTACACCAACCCCTTACCACTGTTTGATACATACAATGTAAGTAAACAAGTGAAAAGTGCTTTTGGAAAAACGGTAAACCTACCAAGTGGTGCTTACTTAGTTATCGAACACACCGAAGCATTGCACGTAATAGATGTAAACAGTGGATATAAGAGCGTTGGTAATAGTCAGGAAGAAAATGCCTTACAAACCAATCTTGAAGCTGCTGAGGAAATTGCGCGTCAATTGCGGTTAAGGGATATTGGAGGGATTATTGTTGTCGATTTTATTGATATGAAATTGCCCGACAACAAGCGTAAGCTACAGGAGGCAATGGAAGAATTTATGGTAACTGACAGGGCTAGACATGCGGTACTCCCCATTTCGAAGTTTGGCCTAATGCAGATTACCAGACAAAGGATGAAGCCAGAGATGCATATCAATACCTCTGAACTTTGTCCAGTTTGCCATGGAACGGGTCAGGTTACATCGAGTATTCTTTTAGAAGACGAAATAGAGAAAAGACTCAAATACCTAGTAAGCCATGCCCATAAGAACCTTACTTTAGTTGTACATCCAATTGTATTTTCCCATTTAACCAAAGGGATTTTCACTTCAATAGGTAGAAAATGGAGGCGAGCATTTAAAACCAAATTAAAAATTAAACAAGACAGCAACTTCCATCTAGTAGAATTTAAATTCTACGATGAAAACGAAGAAGAAATAAAATTCTAACCCATTTACATTTATTTACACGAATGAGTTTCATTCAAAAGCTGGGAGGTATCGCACAATAGGTGCATATCTCCCAGCTTTTTTCTTTATAGCGATTTTTTTAAGCGACATGCTACACTATTTTCACCAATTAATCCGAGGGTTTAAGGTAGAATTCAAATAAAATTTTGCTCAACTAATGCCATTAGTAGTGATGGAACTTTAAGCGAAGACCTACTTATAGACTCATTTGTTCTTTAAACTTAACAGTTTGTCTGCGGCTTATCTCAATGCGTTCTCCGCCTTTGAGATCTACTAATAAACCTCCATTGAAATAAGGTTCAATCTTTACTACCCACTGCAAATTGATAATGTGCTTTCTGTTTGCCCTAAAAAAGACTCTTTCATCTAATCGTTCTTCTAAAGCGTTTAATGATTTTAGAATTAGCGGTTTGTTTGTGCCAAAAAATACCTTAGCATAATTTCCTGCACTTTCAAACATTCTAATTTCGTTGAGCTGTACAAACCAACAGCGGTCGCCATCTTTCACAAAAACTTTATCGTTTTCATTCAACAAACCCTTACCTCCTCCTGAAGAGCTGTCATTCTTTTCTTTGTCTAATTCATCATGCAGTTTTGCAATAGAATCGAAAAGGCGTTTCGGTTCTATTGGTTTTAGTAAATAATCTAAAGCATTTACTTCAAATGCCTTGATGGCATACTCATCATAAGCAGTAGTGAATATAACTTTTGGAGGTGCGTCCAATTCTGCTAGAAGATCAAATCCTGTTTTGCCAGGCATTTGAATGTCAAGAAAAATCAAATCAGGATTGTGCTGTTCAATTTTTTCAATTGCCTCGTCTGCATTTGCTGCTTCTTCTAGAATCTCAATTTCAGGGTATTCTTGCAATAATTTCCTTAGCTCAATTCTTGCTAGTCTTTCATCATCGATGATAATAGCGGTGATATGCATTTTCATTAAAAAATATTTATTGGTAAAAAGTAAATGGTTTTAGTGCTGAAGCTTTAGTTTTGGTTAGTAATGGGAATAGAAACTTTTGCCTCTACAGTGTTGTCATTCAATTTTTGCAGATTAAAAACTGCTTCTTTTCCATACAGCAGGTTAAGCCGGTTGTGGGTGCTGGCAATTCCAAAACCTTCGTGGTTGGCATTGGAAGGAAGTTGACCAGTATTTTGCACCAATAATTCTAAATTTGAGGCATTCATGCGAGAGATAACCCTTATTTCACCACCCTTTTTTAGTTTTCCAATGCCATGTTTGAGTGCATTTTCCACCAAAGTTTGCAACATCATTGGTGGTACCATTTGGCTCAAGGAGTTTATATCAATATCATAAATAACCGAAAGCCTATCTTCAAATCGTATTTTTTCTAGCGCTAGATAATCTTTTATAATTCCAATTTCTCTTTCAAGCGGCGCTAGTTCTAGTTTTTCTGCCTGCATACTGCTTCGTAAAATGCTACTTAAAAGCGTTATGGCTGTTCTAGCACTTTCAGGATTTTCATCCACAAGTGCCCTAATACTATTCAGGGCATTGAAAATAAAGTGAGGATTGATATGCGATTTTATGGTTTTAAGCTCTAAATCTTTTACTAAGCTTTCAAGACGTATTTTATCTAGTTGGCTTGAGGTATTAATTTCTATATATTGCCATAAATAATAAAAACTTGCCCAAGCAAATATAATAGGGCCATCCGAAATAAAATTGTAAAGCGTACGTTGTTGGATACTTACTTTTTTCTCTGGATTATACAAATGAGTCCATTCTACCAATGCACTGTTGGCCACGCTATATAAAAATGCTGTCGCAATGACCGTACAAAAAATCATCCACCATTTGTTTTTTGATAAAGGTGGATGCAAATGAAAATTTAAAATAAACTCGCGTAATAATAGTGTAACTAAGAAGCCCAAAGTAATACCAATACCAATTCTTCCATACCTGATTTTGCTTAAACTTTGATCAGAGGTAAAAGCAAATAGAAACATGGAAAAGCCATAGGATAACCACCCTCCTGTTTGACATGCCCAATAAGCAATGTTGTTATTTTTCATTTAGCAAAACAATTTGAACAAACATAGATGCAAGTATATGGAAATTGCTTTGTAAAATGTATCGATGGTAATTTCAAATACATGTGGGGTAAGGGCACTTCCCATTTAGATTGACACTGATGTAGAAAAATAGCTTTTTGAAACAAAATACGACTCATTGTCTTCGGAAAAAGAGTTTTTGTTTTTGCCACCATATAATATCCATCAAATTGAATTTCCCCAATAAAAATGACCAACTATCATTTTAGGAAGCAATTACATTCTATCGATAGTATCAATTTATGTTAACCCCTATGTTGCAGCCTTGCCGATAAAGTTTATTTTTTGTCGATGATAAAAGAGGTCATCGAAAATGATCCACCTATTATGGCATCATTAAAAAACTTTAAAGAGTCGTTGTTATCCCTTAAAGCTAGCGCATAGAGCATGGGTAAATAATGTTCTGGTGTGGGAGCCGCCAAACGAAATGCTTGACTGTGTTGCTGGTATTGGATTAGGGGCTTTAAGTTGTTATCGCTAATAAAATGTTTGAGTTGTTCATTAGCTTCGATGGCCCAATCATGTCCTTGGTGTTGGTTGCTTATTAAACTATTAAAATTAGCATATTGAAAGTTGTGCACCATGTTGCCACTACCAATGACTAAAACACCTTTTTTCCTAAGACCCACAAGTTCTTTTGCCAAATTGAAATGATACTGGGCATCCTTTGAGTAATCAATACTCATTTGTACCACAGGTACATCTGCTGTAGGGTAAAGTTGCTTTAATATGCTCCAGCAGCCATGGTCAAATCCCCAAGTTTCATTTAAACCTACCGTCGTATGTGTTAGTGAGTCCCTTGTTTCGTTTGCTAGCCATTTGCTACCAGGGGCAGGATATTGAACATCAAATAATGCTTGTGGAAATCCCCCAAAATCGTGGATGGTGGCAGGTTTTTCCATTGCCGTAACGAAAGTCCCTTTGGTTTCCCAGTGGGCAGAAATGCAAAGTATAGCTGTAGGTTTAGGAATCTCCCCCGCAATTTTTTGCCACCCCAATGTAAACTCATTGTTTTGTATAGCATTCATGGGAGAGCCATGTCCAATGAAAAGCACAGGCATCAACGTTTCCTGTTGCGCCAATGTGTTAGCGAATGTTTGTAACCCATAGAGTGTTGTCATAGCTGTAAAACCTAGAATAGATTGTAAAAATTGTTTGCGAACCACCTCGTGCAATAGAATTTAAAAAGAGGTAAATCTAAATGTCCTCAGCCATTTTTAGATTTTTGGGTGGAATTAATTTAATACTAACCTAAGAACATTCGAATGGAAGTAACTGGTATTATATTTTATTGAAGTGCTCAATTAAATCCAAAGAGGCATGACCAACTTCCTTTCCGACTTAATTACAGCTCTGCCTGTATATTTGGACGCTATATTTTATTTATGAAGTTTTACAATTTGATTATTCAGTATCGGTTTTGGCTGAGTGTTTCTGTACTAGTGATAAGTGTTGTTTTGAATCTAACTGGGTTCGCTGGTTTCTGGCCCGTTTTTCCACTATATTTTGTTGGTGTAATTGGATTGGCAAGTCATTTTTTTATTGGACCACTCCGCCTTATTCAAGGGCCGATGGAATCTGGTGATGTAAAGGCGGTGCAAAAAATTCTTGATTCTGTATGGTATCCTAATCTTTTGTATGCACCAGTAAGAAGTACCTATTACTCCATTAAGGGCAATCTTGCCATGATGAGTAATGATTTTACAAACGCGGAGAAATTCTTGAAAGAAAGTGCTTCAATTGGAAGCCCAATGCCTCAGGCAGAAGGAGCCAACAAACTACAACTAGGCATGATGGCTATGCAAAAAGGAGATTTAAAAGAGGCAGAAAGCTATATGCGTGCAGCCATTCGTTTGGGTTTTGCAGATAGAGAAAGTGAAGCGGTAGCCAATTTAAGCATGTGTCAGATTTACATTAACAAAAAGCAATTCAGGCCGGCCAAGGATTATTTTAAAAAAGCAAAAGAATGCAAGCCAAAGACAAAACAAGTGGTTGAGCAAATTGTGCAAATTGAAAAATATATCTCTAGAATGCCAGGATAATTGCTACTTCTACTTTAGTGGCTCAACGAATTTGATAATTGACCAAAAACAAATACTAGCTAGATGAAAAAAAATATTGTCAATACAGTTAACGCCCCTTCGCCAATTGGTCCCTATAGTCAGGCAGTAAGGGCAGGCGATTGGTTATTTGTAAGTGGTCAGATATGCATCGATCCCAAAACAGGCCAGTTGAATAATGCTACCATTCATCTGGAAACGACTCAGGTAATGGATAATTTGATAGCTATACTTACCGAAGCAGGCGCATCTGTTGAAAACATTGTGAAAACAACCATTTTCCTTAGCGACATGAATTTGTTTAGCGAAGTAAACGAGGTGTATGGAAGTTATTTTTCAGCAGATTTTCCAGCTCGGGAAACTGTTGCAGTAAAAGGATTACCTAAAAATGTAAATGTTGAAATAAGTGTAATAGCTATTGTTAGTAAACCTTAATAAGACATCCGTTTAATTCTCTGATTAAAAAGGTAGGAAGCACTTAAAAATAACAAGCAGGATTTAAATTAATTTGGTGAATCATTTTCATTGAATTAAACCATGTTAAAAAAACCTGTTAATTCTTTTAATGAAGAAGGTAAATTATTGGATTCATTCCCATACATTTGCCGACCTGTCTGCGGATGTGGCGAAATTGGCAGACGCACTAGACTTAGGATCTAGCGCCGTGAGGCATGTAGGTTCGACCCCTATCATCCGCACTTCTTTTACAAAAAAAAGCCCCTTATACCTGAGGGGCTTTTTTTAATTTTAAACCTTCCGCCTCCCCTAAGGAGGATACTTAAATTTACTTATGGCAACAATTACCAGAGAAAACATTGGTTTGCTACATGAAAAACTAACTGTTTCCCTCTCTACTCAAGATTATCAAACAGATGTTGATGCAGGAATAAAAGATTACGCTAAAAAATATACACTTCCTGGATTTAGAAAAGGAATGGTACCTAAAGCGGTTCTAGTAAAAAAATTAGGAGCAAAATATTTTGCTGATATCCTGCTTAAAAAAGCAAATGCAGAATTGTCTAACTTCCTTACGAAAAGTGAAACGAAATTCCTGTACACACCAGTTTCTCTTTACAGCATAAAGGACATAGAAGATATTGACATTACTAGCTCTACAGATATTTCATTCCCCTACGAGGTTGGATTAATGCCTGATGTTGATGTCGATTTGTTAAACATACCCGTTACCAAATTTGAAGTAGAAATTACTGATGAAATGGTAACCAAGGAAATAACTAGGCTGCGAAATGAGTATGGCGTTGAAACAGAACCCGATCATGTAGTTAATGATAGTTGTATGATTAATGCCTCATTTGTAGAAGTTACTGAAACTGGGGAAGTTGTAGAAGGCGGTGTTAATCAATCCATTGCTGTACTTGTTAATCATTTTACACCTGCGTTTAGTGCTACATTAGTAGGAAAAAAAATTGATGAAACGGTTTTTGTCCCTATGTCAACTGCTTTTTCCGATTTAGATCGTAAAGCAATACTCAATAGGTTGATGGTGGATACTAACGAGGAAAGTAACTTAAGCAAGCATTTTCAAATGACTATACTTAAGGTTAATTATATCGAAAGTGCGCCATTGGATGTGGCATTTTTCGAAAAAGTGTATACTGACAAATCTGTGAATACAGAAGCAGAATTAAGAGAAAAACTAAAAGCAGAAATCAGTCAATACTACAATCAGGAATCGAATCGGCAAATACTAGATCAGGTTTATCATTATCTTGTAGATGAATTAAATGTAGACCTGCCAGAGCATTTTCTAGTAAAGGTGTTTCAATATATGCTACACGACCGGAAGAACAGTGGTCTTAATGAGCATGATACTTTTAAAACGTTTCTTGCTCAAGTAAAGTGGAATGTTATTGTTACCAGATTAGGCGATAAAGAACAGATAAAAGTAACTCAAGAAGACATGTTGAATGCTGCTAGAGCACAAGTGTACCAATTTCTAGGAAATCAAGTGAGCATGTTTCCGCCAGAAACCCTTGATGAATACGCAATTAAAATGGTACAAGACAAGAAATTCACCAGCGACGCAGCTCATGGAGTTAGAGTATCAAAACTATTATCTACTATTGCTAGTCGTTTAACCCCAACTAAAGTTGAACAGATAAGTGCAGAAGCATTTGCTAAACAACTACACCATCATCATTTTTAACACCATCCAATTTTCACGCTAATTTTTGTTCCTAATGAATTCATTACAGTATAACACCAGTAGAAAACTACTTGGGCTTAGGGAATACGGAAGACATATCCAACGGATGGTTGATTATCTATTAACGATTGAGGATAGAGAAAAGCGAAATCAACAAGCCAGGGCAGTGATTGAATTAATGGGCGATTTGAATCCTCATTTACGGAGTGTGGAAGATTATCGGCACATGCTGTGGGATCATCTTTTTGAGATAAGCGATTTTTCACTCGATGTGGATAGTCCATATCCCATTCCTCAAAAAGATACGTATAAGCAAAAGGGTAAGCCGATGAAGTATCCAAGTAAGCATGCTAAATATGCGCATTTGGGTAAGAACATCATGCAGGTGGTTAAGAAGGCACTGAAGGAACCTGATCCGGCCAAAAAATCTGCTTTTACCTCAACCATTGCTTACTACATGAAATTGAGCTATCAAATGCACCACAAAGAAATGGTGCATGATGAAGCCATAAGGGTTGAACTTCTAGAAATGACTGATGGGCAACTGAACTTAGACTTGTCAACAATGAAGTTCAAGCAGCCCGTTCTTGATCGGGAAGAATTCAATAGGGCAATAATTATTCAAAACCGTAGTGATAATTTTGGTAACCATGCAGGCGGAGATACGCAGAATGTACACAACATGAAAAGCGGCTCTAAGTCTAAAAGCAAAAGCAATCCAAGCAGGGAAGTAAAAAGTGCTAGGGGGGCAGATGTTAAAAACGGTAATAGTAAAAATAGTGCTAAGAGCTATAAAAAAGGAAGATATTAGACAAATCGGCACACAACGGAGTTGTCTATATAAAAGAGGGGGCTACCAAATTCGGTAAGCCCCCTCTTTGTTTCTTTACCCACATTGCAGATAAGTAATTGTAAATCTATGAAAGTCATGGGGTTGAGGGTATTAGGGTTTGTTTTGGGGGCTGCAAATCAATTTCGCACGTTTTTATCCGTATTTTGAGCCAAGAATGCCGCTACCCCCCTAAAAAACAAAATTTATTAAGAATTAACCAATAAAGTTTAACTAATCGCACAAAAACTCCTGTAATGTGGGTTAAGGGGATTATAGGGGAGCGTTTTAGTGCAATCGTAAGAATATTTCTTTTCTATGCAGATGTTTTTTTGTGAGACTGCAAAATATTTAAATTTAACTGTTTAGAATTATTAGGTATAAGAACAAGGGTTTCATTGCATGTACTTATGCCGTAACGAAACGTAGTTATTATCCGTTCGTTAATCTACATTATTACTTGTTTTCTGTAGGCGTGCTGCTTTTACGAATAAAAAAAACTAGGTCAAATTGTTGATTAAAAATAGTCTTACGATAATTTCTTCCTGGTTCGTTTGGCTGATAAGCTGTACCAATACTCCTAATTGTTGTGGAGTCTGTCAAAACTTTTTTCCAATTATCGCTTTGGGTAGCGGGGTTTATATTCAAGAAAAAGTTCTCAAATTTTTGTTTGGAGAAAAATGTCTCTGCGCTAGTCGTGTAAGCCTCGGGCAAATCAATTGCTTCGTATTTTGGCTTTTTTTCATCTTTTATGGCTTTTACCGAACCTTCATAGAACACAGAACCGATAGCTAAATAGTCGGATTTAAAAGCGTTTGCAAGGCAGTTGCCCGTGGTAATAAAATTATCGTAAAAAAGTTCCTTTTTCAAAACATGGGCATTGTGAGCCCAATATATAACGGGAAACTTTTTCTTATTTTCCACAATCCATTTTATATTGTCAAAGCCGAGTTTGTCTCTCATAAAGAATGCGTCCATTTGAGATTTTGCCGTAAAGAGCATAAAGGATTGTTTAATTGAATAAATCAATCTTTCATTAAAAAGATAGTCTGCTTCGTTATTGTTTTTAATGAGTATTTTTTTGTTTGCCTGGAAAGTGGTGTAAAAGTTTTCAATAGACTTGCTATAACCTTCAACATTCTTAGGATTAATACTAAAAATACTTTTCCCAGTTTTTATTAGTTCATTAACCCCTATTTTGATACTGTCGGATAAACCTAAACCTGATTTCTCAAAGAATGTAAGAGCCATTTTTGCTGCTGACTGAGGTGCTTGCACATCGTAGCCCCAAAATTCAATCTTTTCAGTTGCTTTCCTTGTTAGGTTAATATCTTTTAATAAGACTAATAAGTCCACCAATTCTTTGTAGTTTAAACTGGCAATTTTTAAATTCTTAATTAACTCACTTGGGTTTCCGTCACCTGTGGTAATAAATTTATTGATGTCATAGCAATCAGCCATATTAGCTTCAATAACTATTGCTTTTGCGTTTTTCTTTAAAGCTAAGTATTGAACAAGCCTAACCTTAAATTCAAAGATTTCTTTTGAACCGTGTGTTACTTCTCCCAAGCCAACGACTTTCTTTTTGCCTACCCATTTATCTAAAAAAAGCAAGTCATCAACTTTGTCTGTTAATGAAATTTGCGAAATGGGTTTAATAAATTCACTTTTATTACTTTGTCCAGATACGCTAAAAGCAAGAGCAATCAAAATGATAGTTATTCCGAAAATTGATTTCATATTTCTGTTTAGTTATTGATTAAAATGATGCAGAACCTTTTGTTACACGCAACACAATTGCGTCAATCCAGCCAAATGTATCGGCAATGAAGCATATTCACAAAAAGGTCTACTTTGAATTTATTGAACCAAATAGCTGCTAGAAGGCTATTAGCAGACAATGTTATTAATTCCCATAACCCATTTACAGAAAAAATATAGCGAAAAACCTTACCCAATTGCACAAGCGGCAGGAATTGTAGTGAAATGATTTCGTCATCCCCACACTAAAAAAAAGTTAGCAGTTAAACATTATCATCGAAAAATGCTTCTAGTAAGCCCAAAAAGGGCAAAAGGGCAGTTAGATCCCGCAAAAGGGAGCTTAGTTGCTCCAAAAGGGCAGTTAGATTCCTCAAAAGGGCTCTTAGAAGCTGCGAAAGGGCGTTTAGTTGCCCAAAAAGGGAGCTTAGATGCTATAAAAGGACACTTAGATGCTGCAAAAGGGAGCTTGGTTGCTTCAAAAGGGCATTTAGCAACCTCAAAAGGGAGCTTAGCAGCCTCAAAAGGAGTCATTTTGTCACAACTAAGCGATTATATGTTCTATCTAAGGTCAAATTGGCAGTAATCAACCACTCTAATAATAGGATGTAAAATCCAAGCAAACACAATTATTAATTTCTTGGAGAAACGCAGGAGACCATTGTCTGATTTTTTGAATTACTCCGGATAAAGAAACATTCGTTCGGCTAAATGAACACAAAAAGGGGTTGTACAAAATCGTCAAAATACCCTACAAAATCGTCAAAAACTAGGGCTGTAGTACAATCAATGAAACGAAATCGTCAACCTCTTGCACAAATTCGTCAAGGTGTTTTTTGTAGTCAATTATGTCTGCTACTTTGTAACAGAATACTACAAAGCATGTCATCTAAAATCCCAAAATGGCAAGAGTTGCTTTGCTTTTACGGTGCTATCATTTATCAAATTGTTTAAAAATAAAAATACTATGCTACTAAAATTGAAGTATCCCGCTATGGCCATTGCTTTTGCAGGGATTGTATTTACGGCTTCCATCTCATCCCGATTTTCCCTTGCTTTTGGAAAGCATTACCAAGGAGAAAAAGATTACTCCTGTTGCAAAAATCATGAATTGATTATCCATCATTATTACACTGTGCAGTTGTTTTGGATTGAAGTAGCCGAAGGCTATACAGAAGAATCTACTGGAAAGCAGACCCCAGACCAATGCCTCATTATTTGTAATAATTAATACGGTTTTTATGATGCCCTTACTTAATTTTTATGAGTCATTTTTTGCAACAATAAAATGCGAAGAGAAAGATGTGACGTTGGTATTAAATGATACCGCATTTGCCATCAATCAAACCGCAAACGATAAAAACCAAACAGAGCAGCATCCTTACTATACAGAGCAGTACAACACGAAATCGTCAATCACTTGTACAATTTCGTCAACAAGTATTTTGTAGTAATTAAGATGATTTCTTTGTACAATTAGAAAAGATTCTAGCTGCCAAACAACCTTAAATCCGCTCAAATAGGCAGCTAGTTCTTTCTACTTTTTTCCTTTTTTTAATGTAATTTTTTTAATAATTTTTTCAACCTTTTTTTATGTTCAACGATATTAAGTTTCAAATTTTCACAGTTGCTTTCATGAGTGTATTTACTTTATTAATGTCATTTTTGATGGCTGCCAATTTCATTTATTGCAGATTGACTAATAAAAATGAATTCCATTCTTAGAAATGATCCAGTAAGCAATTGTCCCAGTTAATGTTTAATTATTCCATTTGTTGCAATTACTTATACAATGATGTAACCATGCAACTAAATAATTACTTGATTTGTAAAAGAGTGTAGCTTTAGCGTTTCAGCAGCATTCCTAAAAAAGGAATGCAAACAAATCAAGCCTTGTCCTTAGAGCGTATTAAGATAGTAGTTGTTGGGTACAAATTATTTTTTAAGCCCATTTTTTCATTGCTGAACCAATGTTGACATCTAATCTATCTAAATCAAAATAGCTGTATAACCCCTTGTTTATAGATATATTCAAGGACGAAAGCCTCCTGAAAGGGGGCTTTTTGTTTAGTAATAATACGCAGATAACACTTCTATCGGCTGGAATTTTGAAGGCCAGAGCTTTCCTTTTTTCAGTTGCCAAATAATTATCTGTAGTTTGCAGCATGGCCTTACTCCTAAACATTCATCCAGACAATCCAAACCCCCGCCACGTTAATACGGTAGTGGATTGTTTACTATCAGGGGGGATCATCATTTATCCCACTGACACCATATATGGTTTGGGTTGCGATATTTTTCAACCGAAAGCGATTGAAAGAATTGCCCGTATCAAAAATATCAACCCCGCCAAAGCGCAATTGAGTTTCGTATGCAATGATTTAAGTGATTTGAGTAAATACACAAAGAGCATTGGTACCCCACTTTTTAGGATGTTGAAAAATTATTTGCCTGGACCTTACACATTCATTCTGCCAGCAAGCAAGGAAGTACCCAAATTATTGCAAAATAAAAAAAGCACCATCGGGTTGCGCGTTCCAGACAATAACATTGTAAAAGCCATTACCAAACAACTACAACATCCCATTCTTTCTGCATCCTTGCCCGGTGAAATGGTGGAAGAATATACAGACCCAGAATTGATGTACGAAAATTTTAAGAACTTGGTGGATGTCGTTATCGATGGTGGTATCGGTGGTTTAGTACCATCAACTATTGTGGACTGCACAAAGGAAGAATACGAAATCATCCGACAAGGTGCAGGCAAGTGGGAGCAATAATGTGGGTGCTTGTTTTTCTTTCTACTTCACTCGTAATAACACTTTGAAAATTGCATCATTTATTTTCTTGTGTCTATTTTAAAATAGGCATAGATGGGGCAATATGACAAAACACTTGTAAAAACCAGATAACCACCAAGCCCAAGCAGAATTTGGGCAGTTGCCATGTTAACTGATTTGGTGAAAAACAAACTAGAGAACACAATGGCTACAAATATTCTTACCGCTAAATCTATTTTTCCAATATTTGGTTGCATGGTTGGGGGAGGGTTTATTTGATAGCTTTAAAAAAACCGTTTTACAAAAGCGGATATTTCAAAAGAAGAAGAAGATGTGAAGGACTAATATTTTAATTGGTATGGCAACAGTTTTTTTAGGGCAGAAAGTGTTAAGTGCTTGAAATGTTCAGCATTATCATTATCAAAAAGCACACAGTATGTAACTTCTTTTGAGGTAAGTGAAATAACTACCTTCCAGCATTTATCTGGAACTGCAATTTGTTGCGCCCCGATAGTTGCCCCGCTGAAAATGGAACCGCATATAACCAACAACGAATCCCTTTGACTGTCTTTTCTTATGATGGTTTCAAATTGTTTCCAAATGCCCCTGTTCAAATGGGATGTCTGCGGGACACAATTGTAAAACCGAAAAGTGAGTTTTTCTTTTTCACAATCATTGGCAAAGTCTTCTGCATTGGCAAGATGGCCTTGGTCGTAACCACTGCCTTTGTAGTCTGATGCTTTTGCCGAGTAGGGCAGGTTATCTGTTTTAAATCTAAGGCTCTTTCGGCTACAATCACCGCCGCCTCGGTACAATTTATACACCACATAAAGCGGCTCGTGCAATTGATAGTTGAAATAAGAGGTGTATGCTTTGTTTACAATGATGGTATCCACCCGCTGGCCAGCAACGGAAATGGTAACAAACAATAAAAAAAAGGCAAAAAATTGATTTATTTTCAAAACGAGAGCGTGGTAGAAAAACGAGCGAAAAAAAGAAATGGCCGCAGCCATTTGTTGGCAGCAAGAATAGCTATTTTTGGCGAGTTGGATGTTTACTTTTAGGAGTTACTTGGCTGCAAATATTTCTTTGCAGCAGCCAATAAGTAAAACCCTTAGCTCAAAAAACCATTTAGAAATAATGGTTTCCTGTTTTGCCTAAGCTTAATTTCTCTATGCAGTTAGTAATCAATGCGATATCCCACAAAGGAGGTTTGCCCAGTAACGAAGACATGATTTTGATAGGCAATGATTGTTTTCGCAACCATTCCAAATCATACGAGTTAGATTTTAATACTTTCGACTTTCCTTTCATGCTTGCTGTTGCCGATGGTTTGGGCGGGCATGAACATGGAGCCATGGCAAGCGAGATTGTACTAACTAAAATTGCTAAGCAAGTGACTGCATTATCACCTGAACTGGGGCAAGAAGCAATTAAAAGTAAATTTAGCAGAACACTGTACGATATCAACGAGCATTTGCTCATACACAGTAAAGCCTCAGAAATGGCAAAGGCCATGGCTTCTACTTTTTCTGGCATATTGTTTTATGAGCGCAAAATATTCCTCCTTCATGTGGGCGATAGTAGGATTTACCGCTTATCTAAAAACGTACTAGTTCGACTGACACGCGACCATTCTTTACAAGAACTAACTGGTACTACAATCAATAGCTCGAAGGCTGTTTTACTTAATGCTGTTGGCGGACAGAAAGAAATGTTTATTGATTTTGAGGAAATTACGCCAAAGCTGGTAGATGATGACTATTTACTACTATGCACAGATGGCCTTACGAGCGAATTGAGCGAAACAGCCATTATTCCTTTACTCCAACATCCTCAACCACATCAGCTATTGTGTAATGAGGCACTAAAGCGAAATGTTCAAGATAATGTATCAGCAATTGTTGTTAAATATTACAAGGATTAATAGGTTAAGGAAATGGATTTGTTTTCCAAACAAAGAGATAATAAATTATTACGAATCATCCAATAATAAGTGACATTTAAATAGAGGGGGATGTTACAGCAATTGGAAGTATTGGGCAATCGGTAGTCATAATTCGTTGCTTGCTTCTGCCATGATTTGTTACTTAAATGGATTCTTTTGCCTTTACACAATTAAGCAAACATGGCTTGCCTCCACTAGGGTGCATAAAAGTTTTTCGCAGTTATTAGTTAAACCTCACCCCGACCCCTCTCCGAAAGGGGAGGGGCAAAAGGAAAAACTTTTATGCACCCCTCCACTAGCACAGCTTTTACAAACTATCCATACCACTACCTTTGACCAAATTTCGATTGAAATACAATGGTATATCTTACTAGGCTTGAACATTTTAATGCCGCCCACAAACTCTATAATCCTAACTGGAGTAAAGAAAAGAATGATGAAGTTTTTGGACTTTGCGCCAACGAAAACTGGCACGGACACAATTTTGACTTATACGTAACCATAAAGGGTACACCAGATCCAGATACAGGATTCCTGATGGATGTAAAAAAACTCAGCAAAATCATACAAGAACACGTGATTGCAAAACTGGATCACAAAAATTTAAACTTGGATGTCCCCTTTTTAAGTGGAAAAATGTGCAGCACAGAAAATTTAGCACTAGGCATTTGGCATGAACTTCTGCCACACATCCCCAAGGAGGTGCAGCTACATGCCATCAAATTGTATGAGACAAGAAGGATTTTTGTGGAATATTTTGGAGAATAAACAGATTAATGCTTGTACTAATTTTTTTGTGGTTAAATTATGGCACTCTTAATGCCTTTTTCTTCCCAAATTCATACTGATTATTTCCTTTTTCAAACGCCCTTCGATTTACGAATTGCGTATATTATCAGCATCCATCCAACAAAATAAAGATTGTGCCGTTATTTAGTTTCTTTCAAATCATTAGCCAGCAGGTAAGCGTACTTTTTGGCTCATGATGTTCCAGCTCTCTTTCATTCTCTAAGATTTATATCTAGCCACTTGGTAAACATACTTTTTACGCAGTGCCAGATAGCTGGATAATTTCGTTTTTGACAATGTTTTTACTTTTTAAAACAGGAATTCATCACTTGGGGGGATTCATTTACATAAATATGCCCCACATTAAGGATACCTATACATAAACATGAATAAAGTTGCCGTTTTTAGAAAAGAACACTTTAATGCAGCCCATCGGTTGCATAATAACGACTGGGACAATGAACAAAACGAACGTGTTTTTGGCAAGTGTAACAATGCCAATTACCACGGACACAACTACGAATTAATTGTTCAAATAATTGGTGTACCTAACCCAGACACTGGCTACGTTATTGACTTAAAAGTATTAAGCGATTTGATAAAGGCCGAAGTGCTAGACAAATTTGACCATAGAAACCTAAACCTTGATACGGAGGAATTTAGAACACTCAACCCTACTGCGGAGAACATCGCAATTGTAATTTACAATTTGCTTAGGGCTAAGATAGATGATACATTAATCCTTAAAATTAGACTTTATGAAACAGAAAGAAATTTTGTCGAATATCCATGTGAATAGCAACAATAAGCTTGAATTAAGCGAAGATTTGATTGATGAAATGGGCGACAGACACATACAAACATCCATTGACACCCCTATGAGGGCAGATGCATTTGACAAAACCGATGAAGAGAAAATTGGCATCATCGAACAGCATTTCCAAGCCATTATGGAAACCCTTGGTCTGGACCTTACCGACGATAGCCTAAAAGGTACACCAAGGCGAGTGGCAAAAATGTATGTGAAGGAAATATTTCAAGGATTGAATCCCGACAATATGCCCAAAGTAGCCCTATTCGAAAACAAATACAAGTATCAGGAAATGCTGGTAGAAAAAAATATTTCCTTCTACAGCAATTGTGAACACCATTTTGTACCCATAATGGGTAAGGCACACGTGGGCTATATCAGTAATGGCCAAGTAATTGGACTTAGCAAATTGAACAGGATAGTAGATTATTTTGCAAAGCGTCCACAAGTGCAAGAGCGCCTGACGGTGCAAATAGGTAAAAAATTGCAGGAAATATTGGGTACAGAAGATGTTGCAGTGATGATTGATGCTAAACATCTATGTGTATCCAGCCGTGGGGTTAAAGACGATACAAGTAGCACCATTACTGCTTTTTATGGAGGTGCATTTGCAGAAGAAAAATCGAAAAGTGAATTTTTAAAGTACCTAGAATTCAACACCAAATTCTAGCACAGCAATAAAAAAAGGGCAGGATTCATAACTAGAATTCCTGCCCTTTTTTTGTGTAAAATAAACCCTTATTAATGATGTGTAATAGGTTTTTTATCGATTCCTTGTTCACATTCACCATGCTATCAAAGCAAATGCACGAAAACATGTCTTAACACGTTCTCGCTATTATATAATCAGAATTTTGATTTAATCTACGGAATAGCTTTTATAGCTATTTATTTTAATAATTCACAAGGTTTTAATCCTGTGTGCTTTTTAAATGCAGCAGAAAAATGGGAGATAGACGAATATCCAAGCGTAATGGAAACATCTGTTACAGACAAACCTTTTTCGTAAAGCAAATATTTGGCATGTTCCATTCTTTGTTGCTGGTAAAAATCAAATATTGTTGTCCCAAAAATTTCTTTAAAACCTTTTTTTACATAGCATTCGTTCATAGCCACTTTTCTGCTCAATTCTTTGATAGTAATGGGTTCGCCAATATGTTCTAAAAGTATTTCTCTAGCCCTGTATATGCCATCTCTACTGCGTTCGTCCTCTAAAAATTTGCAGGTAAATGTTTCTTCCTTTTCCTCTACAATGCAGTCAAGACTATAGAGTAGCAGTTCATGGATTTTCGCATTGATGAAAATGTTTTCCATTGCCCCTGTATAGCTATGATTTAAAAGTGCATCAAGCAGATTTTTCCTTTTTAAGCATAGGGGGAAAGTTTTGGTAAATGATTCAGGATATTTAAATGCTAATACCTCATCTTTTTTGTCGCTTATTTTTACGTTGTGTGTAAACTGGTCTAAAAATGAAGCTGAAAAGTGGAAAGTGAATACATCTGCTGTGGCTTGGGTTCCATTGCAATTAGTCGGTTGCGATTTGCAAAAGGAACAACTTTTTTCATAGCAATATTTATTGCCCGTCACGCAAAATTTTAATTCTAAATAATTTTCTTTGGGATTAGAATCACTGTAGTGGTACGTAAGCATCCCAGCATTGTCATTTGTCCATTCATCTTGAGCATAATACCTATTGATTTTATAACTGATAGACATGGGTATATGCTGCTCCTTTTGGTACAGCAAATGCATACCAAGTGTTGGATTTGTAACGTCGTTCGACTGAAGAATTTCTAAGGCTTGCTCCATCCTAATAATATTTGTATATGCAAATATACCGTCCTTTACCTAAGGTTGAATTAAGGAAAGCATAAAATGACATTAATATTACACTAACTGCTTCAATAGGTTGTAAGGTTTATTTATTAGAATACTTACTTCATCAGTCTTTATAAGATTTGGAATAAATCTTTCAAAGAGAAAATTTCATAAGTAGCTTTAATGTGTGGATTTGCATTTACATGGTTTACAAATACGGTATCCATACCAGCGTTAATTCCTCCTTGTATGTCTGCATCAAGGTTATCTCCTATCATAATACTTTCTTGGGCATGGGTGTTAGCTCTCCTAAAAGCAAAATCAAAAATTTCTTTCTGCGGCTTCACATGGTTGCTCCCTTCTGAAGTAATGATCTGATTGAAATAAGATTTCAAGCCACTGTTAACTAATTTGGCATGTTGCACCGCTTCAAAACCGTTGGTAATTAAATGGATTTGGTATTGCTTTTCCGTTAAATAATCCAGCAGTTCTTTCGTATGTGGAAATAGCTTCTTTTTGGTAGGTAGTACACGCAAAAAATCAACCGACATTTGTTTAGAAAGCACCTCATCGGCTATTTTATATTCTAACAGGGTAAGCCACATCCGTTTCCACCGTAATTCTTCCTGCTTGATAAAACCCTTTGAATATCGATCCCACAATCTGTGGTTGTGGTAATTATACCTTTGGGTAAACAAGTCAAAATCGCTAATCCCTTTTTCTGCTAGTTTAAAGTGATGATGTAGATCTAATAGCGTTTCTGTTGAATTTGTTTCAAAATCCCAGATGGTATGGTCGAGGTCAAAAAAGATATGTTGGTATTTGGTTGACGACATGGTAACAATTGCGGGGGTTAATTTAACTGGCTCTTTTAGCAGATTTATTCACGGTAAGTACAACATTAATGCGTAGCAATAATAAAGCAATAAAGCATCAAAATAATTTTCTTGATTAGAACAAGAATCCAAATCTGCCACAGTTTGGCTATGGAATAAATGGTACTAGGACTTATTTTTTAGTGGAGTTTATTCCGCATTTGCATATTCTGAATTGAATTATTTGTAAGACCTTGATAGTACATTGCCACAGAAAACCACATTTTTGCCAAATGTTTAGTCCTATTTTGATTTATTGTTACGATGCATATTGTGGATGGTGTTACGGATTTAGTAGTGTAATGCGGGAGTTGGATGAAAAATTTGGCCTCCACATGCAAATTGAAGTGTTGTCTGGGGGTATGGTGCTGCCTGAAAAACCAACCCATATTAGTGCTACTTCCGAGTACATTTTAGGTGCTTATAAAAATGTGGAAACTACCACAGGGGTGGTATTTGGAAAAGAATACCTATGGCATTTAGAAAACCCAAGCGATACAGATTGGTTTCCAAATAGTGAAAAGCCGGCGGTTGCAATGTGCATCATTAAAGAACACGCGCCAGAAAAACAGGTAGAATTCGTCGCTGACTTACAATATGCCCATTTTTTTGAAGGAAGGGATCTTACTGATAATGAATCTTATCGGCATCTCGCAGATAAATATGGTATGGATGATGCGCTTTTTATTACCAAATTGAGCGACCCGCTCTACCTAGAAAAAGCATACTATGAATTTCAGCTTTGTAAACAACTACAGGTAACAGGGTTTCCCACCCTTCTATTACAAACAGGAGAAACTAAGTTTTACCTCTTGGCAAGAGGGTATGCTAACTACGATACTGTTTATGCAAGACTGCAAGAGGTGGTAAATGAAATAACATCTAAGCAATCTTAATGCTATGATTAAGAAATTAGCTGCATAACCAAGAATAAGCGCAGGATGGGACAATTATGCAACAGATAAAATGGTTCAACAGAAAATTTGATTTTGCCTTAGATCAAAATATTTTCCCTTCTATTCTTGAAAGGCTTTCAGGTACCCCTTTAAGACTTGAAGATAAATTCAAAGGAATAAATTCCACCTTATTGACAGAGAGAATTGATGATACTTGGTCAATCAAAGAAAATGTTGGACACCTAATTGATCTTGAACCTTTATGGCAAGGTAGGTTTGAAGATATAAGCACTTGGGTTCAATGATTTTGGCAATTCTATAGCGCTACAACTGGCTTCCGTAGCTCTACAGTTAGATTCTGTAGCTCTACAGCTGACTCCCTTATCGCTTCAGTTAGCTTCGGTAGCCCTACAACTAACTTCTGTAGAGCTACAGCCAACTTCTGTAGCTCTACGGCTAGCTTCTGTAGAGCTACGACTGACTTCGGAAGTACTCCAAAAACGAGTTTCTAAGCGCATTTCACTTAAAACAAACTTCAAAGAAAATTAAATAGGGAGGTAGATATTTGAATTTACTTGGAGCATGATTTTGATGACTAAGAAGGGAAGAGGAATAACTTTAAGGTATATTTATAATGCTTCTATTGCCTAACGGGCTACATTTAATCCCGATGTAAATTTTTTTATAATGACGAATAATCTAGTCAAATTAGTCAATCAATTTTTTGAGATAAAGAGCAAAATAGCCGACATGGATAAAGAATCCATGTTTGAAAGGAACTTTAATAGGGTCAATAACATTTTTGAGGAAGAAAACTTCGTGATACATGATCCCACAGGAGAATCTTATTCGGAATCTAGAACCGATTGTGAGGCTAATATTGTGGGAAGAATTGCTAACAAAATGCGCATTACCAAGACCTTAAAACCTATTATTTACCAAAAAAATGAAACTGGACTGCATTTAATACAGAAAGCGGTAGTGATTGTAGAATAGTAATAAACAACAACGTATGCAACCCTTCAATTTTGGTATAGACCTCGGCACCACTAACTCGCTCATTGCAAAGTATAGCCAAGGAAAAGTACAAGTGTATAAGAATCCAATAGGGCAGAAAGAAACATTAGCCTCTGTGGTAGCTTACCGGCCTGAGCGTATTATGATTGGAGATAAAGCAAGAGATTACCTAACCAAAGATGCAGTAAATGTTTTCTCTGGGTTTAAGCGGAAGATGGGGACAGATGAAAAATACTATGTGGTGAATATCGACGACAATGTTACACCTGTAGAATTATCAACATTGGTACTAAGGGAGTTGAAAAAATTCCTCCCCCCGCAAGACCAGCCTTTGGCCACCGTTATAACCGTACCTGCTTCTTTTGATAGTATGCAAAGCAATGCCACCTTAAGAGCAGGACAGCAAGCTGGTTTTCAAGAGGTAGTATTACTCCAGGAACCCATTGCAGCTTGTCTTGCATTCTTTAATAATGGCGAAATAACAGCAAAGAAAGAAGGCTATTGGTTGGTGTACGACCTTGGTGGCGGCACATTTGATGTGGCTTTGGTTGAGAATAAAGGCGATGAATTAAAAATAATCAATCATGAAGGCAATAATTTTCTAGGTGGGTTAGATTTTGATTTTGCCATCATAGACAAAATAGTGGTCCCAGAAATCATTCGTCAAACAGGTATTGCAGACTTTGAAGAACAGTTTAGGGTTAAACATGGCATGTATGAAAAGCTGTTTTATGAAGTAATGTATTATGCCGAAGAAGCTAAGAAAGAACTGTCTAGCTATCCATCTACCTCCATTGATTTTGCTGCAGAACTAAATGGTAAGCGATACGATTTTGCAATACCGATTTCTAGAGGTGATTTAGATACCATCTTTCTACCACTCGTTAACGAAACCATTCTTTTATTGAACAACATACTGGAAAATAAGCAACTAAAACCTACAGACATCAATGAAATTATTCTGGTAGGCGGAAGTACTTTTTTGCCACAGGTGCGCGAGCAGCTACAATTGCAAACAGGTATCCCGCTGAACTATGCTGTAGACCCCACCACTTGCGTGGCCGTTGGGGCGGCTTATTATGCTGCCAATAAGCAATTTACACCTATAGTACCCGCGGGAATTTCGGCGGAAGAACAACAGCGGGTGAATGAGTTGCTCACTAGCATTGCTTATGAGCCTACAGACATTGAAGTGGAGCTAAAACATGCGCATTCCACCAAAGACAAAGAGGAGGTTTTGATGATTGCATGTTCAGGTCAGTTAGAAAAGAAAACTTACCGGATAGTGCGTACCGATGGTGGTTTTGATACTGGTTTGATGCCAGTTCGTGCCAAGAAATCTGAATTTCTCCCGTTACTGACTGGTATGGAAAACAAATTTTTCTTGCAGATTTATGATGCCGCTGGACAAGAAATTACCACTTTAAAAAAAGAGATAACCATTACACAAGGCATATACAACATTGATGGCCAACCACTTCCGCACGACATATCAATTGAAGTAGACGATGTGGCCAACAATACCACTAAGCTGGAAACTATTTTCCAACGAAACTCCTTATTGCCTCAAAAAAGAACCCTTTACAGAGAAATTTCAAAAACCATCAAAAAGGGAAGCGATGATGCCATTACTATTAACATAATGGAGGGAGACGGTGACGCCAGACCTTCTTCTAATTTGACCATTGGATGTATCACCGTTTCGGGAAAAGATTTGCAGACAGATTTAATTAAAGGATCTGATATTGAAATTCAAATTCACCTGACCGATTCAAGGGTGTTGCACACACAAGTTTTTTTGGTAATGACCCAGCAGGAGTTTAAAAATGTCTTTGCCATTTCAGAAAAAATAATTGACTTAGATAGGATAAAGGAGCAGTACCTACAATTAGAAAACGAATTGGTGGGTACCATCAGGGAGTTTCAACAGAATAGTGATGAGATTTGGGAAATTAAAGCCGCATCGGTGCTCGATGGTCTGCGGGCGTTAAGAGAAAAACTATTTGCCTTGAAACCCCAAGACAAATCTGATGAAAAATACATTTTGGCCGAAAAAATTACCCGGATTTCTAGGGAATATGATCGGCTGGGGGGTAATGAAAGAATGGCGCAGTTGATAGAAAACTATTTTTACTTGAAGGAAAACATAGTACATACCATCAACCAAGCAGACTTTGAAAAGGAGGAACTGAATAAAGTATTGCGTAAGATTGAACAAACCGAATCAAGTGTCTTAAATTCAAAAAGCATTTCTGTGGTGGAAAATAAAATAAAGCAACTTGACGATTTGCATTGGCAGGCTCTGTCCAACACCACCAGCTTTTTGATAACCCGATTCGTAGAATTTAAAGCATTGGATTCCGCTTATTATAAAGATGCGAATGCGGCAAGAGCCCTCTTTAAAATGGCAGATACGGCTTTAGAAAATCAACGCTATTTTGAATTCAGGAGGCATGTATTCAGCATTTCCTCATTATTGAATATAGCAAGAGAAAACAATAACGATTATTTTAAAGGAACCGGCATTGGCTAATACACAATATATCTCCATCGTACGCCTGATAGAAGACTGCGGATTCGATTACTCAGGCGAAATAGATTTTCAACGGCTAAAGAAACTATTACTTATAGGCTTTAGCCACAGCACTGATGGCTTTATTCAAATAAATGAATTTAGCTACAGCAAGCAGGATGTATTAGAAGAAATAGAGCGAAGCGACTTTGCTGCACGGCTGCCCTACCATATCAAGCTTTGGAACAGCAAGGGCATTCTGCAATTGTTAGAAAAAAACGAAGTGACGGATACCTCTTTTCTAATAGTGCAGGAATTCAGACAGTTTGAAAACGACCCTCATTTTGACATGTTCTTTTCTAGCTATTTTAAAACCTCCTTTGCTATTTGCAGCAGAAGTTTATTAAAACCAGGAAATTATGCCTTAATCAAACTGTCAGAATTATTAGCATTTGAAGACTTCTTAAAAGGGGGGGATAGAGAAGAAGCGTTCAAACCCATCAAAATCTTTTTGGAAGAAGCATTGAAACTTTTCGCCAATCTGAACAATGACAATGTAAAATTATTCAGCACCCAGCTACACCCTTGGATATACGAAAGTTGGGATAGGATGTTTAATATGCTGCCCGATGATTTATACCAACTAAAAACAGATATGGTGATAGGGTTGATTAATACCTCTATCAAAATTCGAAACACTAGTAAAAGCGATTGCGCTGCCATTGTCGGTAAGCTAATAGAATTGAACAATCTACCCCAAGACTTGAAAGACCATATTGTAAGACTAAAAGGGCTATACCTTATAGAGTCTGACTATTCATTTAAATCCTCCGAAGAAATTAGTTTCAAAAATTTCTTTTGGATAATATTATTAATCATTAAGCTACTGTTTTTAATGCGCTCTTGCAATTGAGCGTATAGGCGAATAGTAAATCGAGCTTTCACTATGGGTATTTATTGATTAATAACGGGTACATTATAGGCATAAAAAAAGCAAGGTTTGCTAGAGAAATATATCCAGCAAACCTTGCTTTTTTGTTTGTGGTCTCAACAGGAATCGAACCTGTATCTAAAGTTTAGGAAACTTCTATTCTATCCATTGAACTATGAGACCTCCATTAAAGGGCGGCGAAAATAATAGATAAGCCGCTATAAATTTCTTTTCTTTTAAAAAACGGGTCATTTAGATTGATTTGTACCAATACATCCCTTTTGTAAAAGCTGTTGTATTTTCTATTATCCTTTTGCTTATACTGTAGTGTGAAAATGAGATAAGTTGATGAAATAGCCCGTAATTAAAAGCCACAGACTAAGCATAATACATTATGCAGAAAACCCTTGTTGTACCAATGGTATGTTTTTAAAAAAACGATAGTTTAATAAAATGGCTGAAAAAGAAAGCCCGACAACAAAGCCAATCCAAATGCCTTCTACCCCCATTTGCTGGTGAAAAGCCAACCAATAACCCACGGGAATGCCGATGCCCCAATAGGCAATGGCTACATAAATAGTGGGTTTTACCACATCTCTCACACCCCTGCATAGCCCCACTCCAATGGCCTGTGTGGCATCGGATATTTGAAAGATGGCGGCCAATACAAGTAAGGAGGCGGCCACTTTTACAACGATGGTGTCGTTGGTAAAAGCTAGGGGAAGATAGTTGCCAAAGAGGATTAATAAAATTGCAGAGAAGATGCCGTAAACCAATCCACTAAGGGCAGTACTCTTGCCAATTTTCAACAGGGCAATGGGATCTTTTTTACCATAAGCTTCGCTAATGCGTATTGAGCCAGCCATAGAGAAACCCAAAGAGGCCATAAAAGTAGCCGAGGCACAATTGAGCGCAATTTGGTGTGCCGCTTGAGGCACTGCGCCAAGCCAGCCTACCATTACCCCAGAAACGGAAAAAGCCCCTGCTTCCATGCAGTATTGCAGACTACTGGGTATGCCAATGCCTAACATTTCCCGAAAAGTGGTGCGTTTTAAAAACCATGTTTTGTCTCTTTTTTGCAAGTAAGGCGCAAATGTTTTATGGCGCAGAATTACCACAATCATAGCCACTGCTAAAAATAATCTGGACAATAAAGTGGCCACACCAGCACCATCTACCCCCATCCTCGGAAAACCCCAGTGACCATAAATAAGCAACCAACACAAAAAAGCGTTCAAGGGGAGAGACACGAGCGATAATGTCATGGCTGTTTTGGTAAACTGTAGCCCGTCGGTAAAGTTTTTGGAGGCAGAAAATACCATCATGGGTATTAAGGAATAGCCCATGATAATTAAATAGTTTTTTGCCAAAGCGGCCACTTCTTGTTCTTGCCCCAATTGGAATATAAATAAGGAAAAAACGTGTACCCCTACGGCTAAAAGAATGCCTACAAGCAGGCTAAGCACCCATCCGTTAAACAATACATGAGCCGATTTTAAGCGTTTGTTTTGTCCATTGGCTATGGCCACCAATGGTGTAACGGCCATAGAAAGACCAATACCCAACACCAAGGGAATGGCCAAAATATTTACTACAAGAGAAGCAGCCGCTAATTGCTTGTAACCTAAAGCACCAATCATCGAGGTATCAATAAGCCCATAAGCCACTTGGGTAAGATTACCCAAAATCAGCGGTATGGCGATGGTAGCGGTTGCTTTAAATTCATTTTTCATGCGCAGTAAAAATAGGGGAGTGGTTATGGGGGGGAGTCATATATTTTATAAGCAATGAGCACGCGTGCATAAAAGTGACGCGCTTTCTCCTAAAAATCAAATTGTTACCCATTAAAAGGAGTTTAATAAAGTGGAATAAAAGCCTCATCGAGGTTTTGGTAATTGCTATCACTAGTTTAGTAAATCATTTCAAAGATTTTTTGAAACGTTTCAAGATTTTTTTGAAACGGTTCATTGTTTTTTTGAAACGGTTCATTATTTATTTGAAATGGTTCACGATTTATTTGAAACGATTCACGAATTTTTTGAAACGTTTCACGAATTTTTTGAAACGTTTCAAAGATTTTTTGAAATGTTACATGAATTTTTGGAAAAATTGGTGTAGCCACGTAAAAAGGCTAATTCTTTTATTGAGGTGCTAGGAGAAGTACCCTGCGAGCCTGTATAAAAAGAAATCTCTATCGATTATTCCAAAATTATTGGCCAAAAAGCGTTGTATTTTACCATTCATATTTTCAGCCTTAGCACTGGTCTTTCCCTCTAAGAAGTAGTTTAGGATATCCCCTAGGTGTTTCTCCATCATTTTCCTTACGGCTTTGAACGGGTTGATTCCAGATTTATTGACTGCCGCGCACCAGTCGTCAAATTCTTTTTCCATCTCCTGTTTTCTTTTACCTACGTTTGATTTGTCGTACCACTTCCTCAAGTCCTGTGTGAGGGAATAAGCCGTCTTCAGAACTGGATATTTTTTGAATAAATCCGCCATGATTTCCTTTTCTTCGTCATCCCATTCTATCTCCGATTTTACCAGAACATACCTACTTCGTTCCAACATTTCTGCATCAGTCCACATTCGTTCTTCCTCACTTTTATTTACCCCTCCTGCTTTTTTCGGAACGTTTGTTTCCTTATTGAGGCATTCCGTTTTTAGTTCCCTGCGCACTTGCTGTAGGGCATCCATCAGGTGCTTGATAACGTGGAACTTGTCGACTACTAAATTGGCGTTTAAAAAAACTTCTTTGGACAACTTTATGAAAGATGCTGCCATATCGCAACTCATTGATTTGACGGCACCTAGTGTCCCCCCTAAGTATTCATGGATGGCTTGCGCTATTTCAGATGACTTTATACTTTGTGCCATGAAGGCAATTTTACCTGTCTCGATGTTCGTTATCAGTGTGTACATCTTCTTGCCCACCTGTTTTTCATCTATGGCCATGTGGCTGCCCATGTTCTCCGGCTTGGCGATGGGAACAGCTTTTTGTTTCAAAATCTCACCCGTATGCTCATCCAATATCTTTATTGCTTTATCGCCCCATGTACCTGCCTTTACCGACTGTTTATAACCACTCAATTGAGATTTGTACCAATGGTGCAGGGTTTTGGGCTTTACTGCGAACATGAACGCAACAAAACTGATGTTCCCGGGATGTTGCTCTATCCTAGATTTTAAAAAAATCTGCCAAAGCTGGGGTGATTCTGGCAGAGTCCTTCGTTAATTGATACTCGTTACTGTAATGCTTATCTGTATTACTCAACTTCCACCTGCGGCGGTACACTATTAAAAACACTGGTTTTAAGGAAAAAGCATGACTTAGAATGCTCAAAGGCCGACAAAAACCATCAAGAACTGTTAAGGGGTTCGACTCCAAAAAAACAGGTATCAGGGATGCTTTCTCATGCAAAACAATACGCCATTCGTTAGCTATTTCTTTGACTTCAACCACTTCAAAGGATTCCAAATATTCAGCAGGTACAAGTACCCTTGATAAATCATATAATAAATTTGATGAACCACTAGAAACTGACTTTTCCATATGCAAATGTATAAAATTCATAGAGCCTAGCACCTCAATAAAAGAATTAGCCCGTAAAAACCACAATAGGAGGGGGTAAAACGGCATGCAAGCATGATAAATTAAGGGTAGGAACTAGCTTTATTAAAGGTGATGGTAAGTCAGCACTTCAAGAAGTTTGTCAGAATTCCAAGAATGAGCACTAACCCACCCAACGAAGCGGGGCATTTGAGCGAATACGACACAAGTAGTTTATAAAGGAGATAAAAAGAGGTATTTAGTGTTTTGCTTGGTTAAACATCCCGAAAGTTCACAACTTTCGGGATGTTGATGTAGGCGCTAAAGGTTAAAAAGTTTTAGTCAGTGGTCACTTTTTCAAATAGCCCAGAATTCAACCATTTTTTGAATAATTCTACGATTCGTGCCATTGGAGCGAATGCGACTAATATCTCTACTTGTAGCATTCGACAGGTCTAAATCGCCATTCGTGCATTTGTGGCAATACCCCAAAAGGTTTAAACTCTAGTGAAGAAGTTCGGTATCTAAAAGGGTCGTTCATTCCATTCCATCCTTATTTCAAAGGTAGTACAACATAAAAGGTGGTGCCTTCGTGTAGCGTTGATTCTACTGAGATGTTGCCGCCCAATGCTTTTACGTTAGACTTGGTAAGGTATAGCCCAATGCCTTTGCCTTCTTTGGTGATATTGAACCGCTGGTAAAGCCCAAATAATTTTTGTTTAGCATTCTTTAAATCAATGCCAATGCCGTTATCGCGGAATGACAAATGCAGTTGATTGTCCATAATATGGGCTTGAATGGTTAGTACTAGTGGCACCTCTTTTTTGGCATACTTAATAGCATTATTAATCAAATTGTAAAAAATGCTAGCGATGTATGACTTTACGGAGAATAATTCTGGTATTGTGGTAAAATCTGCTTCAATCGTAGCGTTCACCTCTTCTATTTGTTGGGCTAATAATTGTTTCGTTTCGGCTAAGACTTCGTTTAAATTAATAGACTGATACTCCAGTTTATCATTTTTCAGGGTGAGTAAGTCGTTTAAATCAAAGATGACCTGGTCTAGTTTTTCTGCACTGGTTTTTAGAAGTTCTATCATGGTGCGAGGGCGACCTTCCAGTTCTACTTTCAAGAGTTGATTGGTTAAACCTAGAATGTTGGTGAGCGGCGACCTAAGGTTGTGAGAAACAATGTAGCTAAACTGCGTAAGATCTTCAATGGTATGGGTTAACTGGGTAATTAACCTTTTTTGTTCCTCAGCTTTTGATTTCCGTTCTGTAGTATCCGTTTCTATAGCCATGAATCCAGTAAGCGTTTCGTTGTGGAAGAGTGGTTGTACTTCCATTTCTACCCAATAATCTTGGCCATTTTTACTTCTGTTTAGAATTTCTATGGTAAAGCCAATTTGTTTAGCAATATTCTCTCGGAAAAGTGCCACTGAATCGGGATTGGTATTTTCGCATTGTAAAACACTTCCTGGTTTTTTACCGATTACTTCTTCAATTTTGTAACCAGAAATGCGGGTAAATCCATCATTTACCCAAGTGATACAGCCGTTTGCATCAGTAATCACTACTGCATTGGACGTTTTTTCGGCAATCAAAGAGAGTTTCTGCAACTCCAGATCCATTTGTTTTTGTTCTGTAACATCGTGCATAAACCCACGCCACACCAAAGTACCATCTGCACTACGCTGCGGGCTGGCAATCCCTTTTATCCAAATACAGGAATCCTTCGACTTCATAATACGGGCTTCACATTTCCACAAGCTTACCTGCCTTGCCGATTCTTGAATGGAAACCAGCACATTTGGCAAGTCATCAGGATGGATTTTAGCAAATAACTGGCTTACATCTTCTTTAGCGGCATCGGGGCTAACCCCAAATATGTCTGCAACCCCTTTATTGGTATAGCTAATCCAAGATTTGTTGCCTAATTCGGTTTGTCCATATTCGTATAGCATTCCAGGCACTTGGTCTGCAATGGTTTCAAATCGGTCGAGCAACAGTTGTTTTTCCCTTTCGGCATTTTTCCGCTCTGTAATATCTACCAGTACATTCATAGCACCTACCATTTGCTGTTGGCTATCATGAATGGCAGAGGCATGGGCTAAAAAGCTCACCAGCTCACCTGTAGGTGTTTCTAGTACGCCCTCGTAAGTAATCTCTAATGTTTTTTCTTGTATTAACTGTAGCAGTGGGCAATTATGTACGCTTATTTCCTCACCAACAGGACTTAACAGTTTGTGCGCACCTGTCCATTTGTCAGAAAATAATACTGGTTCGCGGCCCCATAATTCCATGGCCGCTTGGTTATAAAAGTTAAGATACCCCTCACTATCAATGGTATAAACAGCCACGGGCAGCCCATTTAATAGTTCGCTAAGCCGCCTTTCATTGTCTTGAATAGATAATTGAGCGGTTTTTAATTCCTCTACATGCTTCGAAAGGATAGATTGTGATTGTATTAAATCATTATTTACCGAGCCTAATGCCTTTTGAGCTTCCACGGTAGTTGTGATATCATGGAATATGGCATAAACGGCTTCTGGCCGTCCCGTTTCCGGCTGGTGAAGCATGAGGGAGTTTACTTCAATCCAAGTTAGGCAGCCATCGGGTTTATACACCCCCATCACTACATTTTTTTGTGGGTTTCCCGTTTTAATCGTCATCATTGCTGGATGCTCCTCTCCAGGAAAAGGTTGGCCGTCTTCGCGAATAGTTCGCCAAGTGCTGTCAACAGAAGTTTTTCCAATCATTTGCTGAAAGCTTAAACCCAAAATCCGTTCTGCACTTGGGTTGCACGAAACAATTGCCCCTTCTAAATTTTGAACAACCACGCCCTCTTGCATCGATTGAAGGATGGCTGAATTTCTACTTTCTATGAGTAGGGCATTTTCTTCTGCAGACTTTAAAGGGGTAATATCTTGATGAATACCAATGATTCTGGTGGCTTTGCCCAAATCATCTTTTTCCAATACTTTACCTGAAGCAATCAACCATTTCCATTCACCAGATTTAGCTTTTTTTCTGTGTTCTATGGTGTAAAATAATTCATGGCCGTCTAAGCATCTTTGTAGTTGGAATAATACACGCTCTCTATCTGCTGGGTGTAGCAATTCTTTCCACTCTTCAAAATTGGTAAACTGCTCTAGTTTTGTGTATCCCAATAGTTTCAACCATTGTTGGTTAAACTCAATGTGTCCAGTGGTAACATCCCAATCCCAAGTACCCAGCCTACCGCTTCGGATAACCATTTCTAGTTGATCGCGCTCTTCCAATAATTGTTTTTGGGCTTTTCTTTCGTCGGTAATATCCCTGCCCATACATTGGACTTCTATCACCTCGCCCTGTTTGTTGCGTATGGCTACAAATTCCCAGATGGTGGTAAAATAGCCCCCTACTGGGTTGGGCTTGCGCATTTCCACTGTTTGTACAGAACCCGGATTAGCAAACAAGTTCCCAACCGCATGTTCGCAGTGACCCAAGTCGCCTTCGTGGACCGTTGTAATGAAGTGACTACCAATTAACTCCTGTTTGGTGAGGCCAAATTTGTTGCAGAATGCTTCGTTTACATAAGTGTAAATGCCCGTCATATCGGTTCGTACCAAGTAGGTAGTATTGGACTCTAAAAGGGAAACCAACATTTCATCTTTTTTGAAAATGGTGTTTTCTCTTTCATAGAGTTCTGTAAAGTCAATCAATCCAATGTTAAAGAACTGCAATTCACTGGTGGTACTATTGGTGCTGCTCACAGGGGTGCAGCAGAACTCCATGTAAATGGTTTTCCCATTTTCATGTATCGTAAACAGTTGCTTCTGCACATCTTTAGATACGATGGCATTGCGCAGAAATGGCAGAAAATCGGCCACTAACTGTTCGGGTATTATTTCTAAAATATTTCGGTTCTCATGTGCGTGGTTAATGCCAATGGCAGCAAACAGTTCCTGTGCTTTACCATTGATTAATCGAATGGTGAAATTATTTTCCAGTAAAATGTTTCCTTGTTGAGCATTGTCAAACAGCGCTGTAAACAGGGCATTTGCCTTGTTCAACTCCCTTTCTTTCCGCTCTAGTTCTTCGTTGGCTACTTTCAACTCGTTGTAGGCAATTTGTATTTCCTCGTTGGTGGACTGTAGCTCCTCGTTGTTGGTTTCCAGCTCTTCGTTGCTCGATTGCAATTCCTCATTGGTGGACTGCATTTCTTCGTTCAGCGACTGTAGTTCTTCGTTGCTAGTTTCTATTTCTTCAATGTACGATTGGAGGTGTTCCTTCGTGGCAGCTAACTCCTGTTCTAGCTGAATCATTCGCGATTGTACATCCTCACTAATGGCGGAATCGCTCGGCGTAATTGCCAAATCGTGGTTGGTAACAGCCTCAAAAATTACAATGGCCCAATCTGGCAAAAGCGCATTGCCCGCCACTGGTTTCACGGTCAGTTTCACATAATGTAACTGACCAAAAACAGTCAATTGTTTTGTTTTACCAGTTCCATGTTCGTTCGATTTAAAAGCACCCACCAGCAAAGAGCGCAATTCTATCAATAAATCGGGATGAACATATTTGAGCAAATTAATGGTCATGCTTCCCGAAGGAAAACTCAAGTACAGCCGCACATCTCCCACGGTTTCCTGAATATCAAATTGTTCGTTTACCACCACATAAGGATGTTCGAAAGAACTGTAAAAAGTTTCTTTCACTAGTTCTTTCAGGGTATTGGGCCTGCTTTCTGTTTTGCCCATCGGTTGCTGGGGCAACAACTGAATTTGCTTTTGTGCCCGAAGACCCGAAAAACGAACCGACGAAAGGCTATTGCCAATTTTGCGTTGGAAGATTTTGTTCTTTGTATTGAGGGTAGCAAATAAATCCTGGAATTCGCCGATGGTTTCTGACTTGCCGAGGAATAAATATTTCTCGGGCAATAGCGCATAATGGAAAATGGGCATGATTTGCTTCTGCAATTCTGCCCCAAAATAAATCAGCAGGTTTCTACAACTGATCAGGTCTAGCCGCAAAAAAGGAGGGTTGCTCGTTAAATCATGACGCGAAAACAACACCATGGAGCGGATGGTCTTGTTCAATTCAAAATACTGCCCTTTTTGGATAAAATATGCTTGGATGATGTGTTTGTCCACCAATTCCAAACTACTTTCTGGATAAATACCCCGCCTCGCTATTGCAATGGCTTTTTCATCAATATCGGTAGCAAAAATTTGGATATTGTATTTGAATTTTCGGTCTCCAAGTAATTGCGTAAGCAGAATAGCAATGGAGTAGGGCTCTTCGCCTGTGGCACAACCTGCCACCCATATCCTTATGCTCTCTTTTTCTTTCTTGGAGGCAATTAGTGCTAAGAGGTAGGTACATAGGGCTTCAAAGGCTTCGGGGTCTCTAAAAAAGTTAGTAACCCCAATGAGTATCATGTTAAATAGTTCGTCTAGCTCTTGTGGTTCGTTTTGGATAAACTGCAAGTAATCGTCAATGCTGTCTAGGTGCAACTTCAGTAAGCGTTTATTAATGCGCCGGCAAATGGTAGTAGGCTTATAATTACCAAAATCGGTGCCCGAACGGTTAGACAAAAGTTTGAAAATATGCTGCAAGCTAGTTCCTTGAAAAGCCGCCATGTCAGGAAAAAGTTCTTTAATCCACTGAGGGTTGTTTAAAAACTCTTTAATCTCCTCGCCCATTTTTGCAGGGTGAGCAATTACATCAACCACGCCAGTGTCAATGGAGGCAAGTGGCATACCATCGTACTTAGCGGTGGCCGGATCTTGCACCATTATCAGGCCGCCAGCAGCTTTTAATGCCCTTACCCCCATTGCGCCATCGGATCCTGTGCCAGAGAGAATAACCCCAATTAGGTTGTATTCGGTGTTTTGGCCCAGCGATTCTAGCAATATATCTACAGATGGTTTGGGGCCATTGCTTGCGCTGGGTTTGCGTAGTTCCACAATGCCATTGGTTACCAATATTTCGCAATCTGGAGGGGTTATATATACCGTGCCAGCCAACAAGGTCGATTGTTGAGTGGCTTCTATTACGTTTAGCTTGGTTTCGCGGCTAAGCAGTTGTACCAACATGCTTTTATGCGTTGGACTGAGGTGTTGTGCAACAATAATGGCGGTATTGCTGATTTCGGCAGGTAGGTGTGACAAAAAATCTTGTAATGCTTCAAGTCCGCCCGCAGACGCACCAATAGCAATAAGGGTTTTACTTTTCATGAAAGCAATCGTGGTTTGTGGGAGAAAAATAAGCGGGTGAAAGTAGCGTTTAATTGAGCTACATATAGTGGTATCATCGATTGTTCTACTAAATATTAACGCATACCAATTTTACCCATTTCTGCTATAATAAATGCCGAAAACTGTGTAAGCTAGGCTAATGTAGATAATCCATTTGCATTCCTATTGGTTTTTACTAAGAATGGACACATTTAAACCATCATTTGGCACGATAAAAGTTCTTAGTACCCAAATTCAACTTGTGGAAAAATAGGTTGTTCAAAATTTATTAACACCCATCATAATTGAATTTTTGGCGGTTAATTAGGTATAAACGCAAGACTTTTTGTTGTTTAGTTGTATCATTGTTTCCCCAATAATATATTTACCCCATTTTTAGACCATTAGTTTTCCACATTTTATGGCATTGATACTTTCTGTTTTAGGTAAATCACCCCAGCTAGGCAGCAACTGTTTTGTTGCACCCAATGCCACCATTGTGGGCGATGTACAGATGGGAGATGAATGTAGTGTGTGGTTCAATGCCGTGATTCGGGGCGATGTTAATGCCATTACCATGGGCAACCGTGTAAATGTGCAAGACGGTGCAGTAATTCATTGCACCTACCAAAAAAACGCCACCCTCATTGGCAATAATGTATCTATTGGCCACAATGCGTTGGTACACGGTTGTACCATTCACGACAATGTACTAATAGGCATGGGTGCCATCGTGATGGACAGGTGCGTAGTTCACAGCAATTCCATCATTGCCGCAGGTGCAGTAGTGCTAGAAGGAACGGTGGTAGAAGAAGGAGCTATTTTCGCTGGTGTACCTGCTAAGAAAGTAAAGCAGCTACAAACTGGGAGTACACATGCTGAAATCAGCAGGATTGCCCAGAACTATGTACACTATGCCGGTTGGTTTGCAGATTATAATGAAGCTAAATAATAAAAGTTATGTGCCAGTATAAGCCATTTTCTGTTGTTACTTTTTGTGCGAGCAGTTTGCTGTTCTTTTTAGTTGGATGTAAGTCATCCTCAGAGTTGAACTGCCCAGCCAATACAGCAACTCCCACCATCCGATTTAAGAAAGAAAACAATTGCCCTGCCAATGTTTCTGCTGCTGCACCCGAAAAAGTAAAAGCCAAAAGAGGCTGCCCTCCAGGTGCAATTGGTGCTGAGAAAATTCTGAATTATTTAGACAAAGCCGCTGTAGGCAAAAAAGACACCCACAAAACCGATCCTGTAACTGGACAAGTTACCACCCAAGCCCAAGGCATTCGCACAGGCGAAATTGAACGCCCTCCAAGAATGACTAAGAAAGAAAGAAAGCTTAAAAGGAAAGAATACCTAGAAAGGATAGCCATTGAAAAACAATTGCGCAGGGACAGAAGGGATGCAAAAAGAACGGCCAATTTGCCCTATTAGCTTTGCCGATTTAATAAAATAATCTTTCAAACCCGTTAGGTTTTAAAAATCTGATGGGTTTTTTTGTGAAAAGTGATGAGCAAAAAGAGGAAGGAATTTAGTTTCTATGTCTTTGAAATGTTAATAGAATAAGTTCAACTTTTAAATAGTAAGCTCCAATACCCTTTACAACCTACAACTTACACCCTAGAACCTACTACCTGCACCCCCCCCTTAGCTCCAAGTGTTTTCTTTAATGCTATCTACAATATTCAGGTAACTCACATACCGTTCAGCCGAAACAATTCCTTCATTCACCGCATCCTTAATGGCGCATTGTTGCTCGTTTAGGTGCATACAATTATTGTATTGGCATTCATTTAATAAAGCTTTCATTTCTGGGAAATAGCCACTGATTTCCTGCTTAGAAATATCAGCCAGCCCCAATTCTCTGATGCCGGGAGTGTCAATTATTTGTCCGCCCCAGGGCAAATCAAACATTTCGGCAAAAGTGGTCGTGTGCATACCCTTACCGCTCCACCCGCTCACGTCTTGTGTCTTCAACGCTAGCTCGGGAAAAATAGCATTAATGCAGGTAGATTTTCCCACACCGCTATGCCCCCCCAATAAAGTTGTTTTTTGATGCAACAAATCTTTAAGCAACCCAATGCCTTCTTGATGTAGTACGCTAGTAAGGTGTACAGGATAGCCTATTTTTTCGTAAGTAGTTTTGATGGTTTCAAAGGCAGCCCATTCTTTTTTTCGATAGAGGTCGCTCTTGTTAAACACAAGCACGGCAGGAATATGCTGCATTTCGCAGGCAAGCAAAAAGCGATCGATAAATCCAGTACTCGTTCTAGGATCTTTAAGGGTAGCAAAAAGCACACTTTGGGTAAGGTTAGAAGCAATGATGTGTAATTGGTTTTTGTGTCTAGGGCTGGTTCTTGCCACATAATTACGGCGTGGGTAGATAAAAGTGATGGTAGCAGTATCCTCCAATTCATTCTCAATATCCATTTCCACCTCATCGCCCACAGCAAGGGGGTTGGTAGAGTTGATGTCATCAATTTTAAAAATACCCTTAATACGAGCTTGATAAAACTTTCCCTCCACCGTTTTTATCTGGTACCAACTACCTGTAGATTTATACACCAATGCTTTCATGAAGAACGAAGATAACCTAGTGTGATTTAGGAATTACGAATTTGGAATTATGAATTAGAATTTAATCCCTAGTTTATTAATAACAAGTAGGAGCAGCGTACTACACCCGCCCAATAATATCTCTAATCAACACAGCCACTCCATAATTCCATAAAAAAATTACTTAGATCGGCACAAAAGTCCCAACCTTCCACAAACAACAATCAGCTACACCATTTTAATACACACAATTCCTAAAGATCATAAAACTCAAAGGAATCATAGTTCAGAAAATAGATAATCCACAGCAAATGAACCCCTACCCCGTAGAGACGCAATGCATTGCTTCTCTATAACAAATTGGAGCCTCCAAAAATCCTAGTAATCCTAAAAATCAAGAAAATCATGGTTCAGACAACCTCCCCCACCAACCCCCAAACAACCCACCCTCCCAAAACACCCCTTTAGTGGACGGGGGCAAAAAATCACAGTTAAGCCCTCCCCACCAACCCCTACAACACCCACCCTCCCACAACACTCCTTTAGGGGACGGGGGCAAATCCTCGAATCAAATCCAAGACAACAATTGTTAAATCCAAGGCAACAAGTGCCAAATCCAAGACCCTCGAAAGCCATTCCCAGCCAATAAGTATCAAATCCAAGACCCTCGGAAGCATTTCCAAGCCAACAAATGCCAAATCCAAGGCAACAAGTGCCAAATCCAAGACCCTCGAAATCATTTCTAAGACAACAAATGTTAAATCCAAGACAACAAGTGTTAAATCCAAGACCCTTGGAAGCATTTCTAAGACAACAAGAATCAAATCCAAGCCACAAAGAAGCATTTCAAAAACCCAGGAAAACAGGTCTAAAT
>JAIXOJ010000209.1 GCA_027486835.1 Chitinophagaceae bacterium | reverse complement strand
GGGTGTCTGAACTGTGATTTTTTTGTTTTCTTGATTTTTCTGATTTTCTGATTTTCTGATTTTCTGATTTTCTGTGGGGTAGTGGTTTGCTGGTGGGGGTCATTTGCCGTGGGTTTTAACCTCACCCCTACCCCTCTCCGAAGGAAGAGGGAACTGGGAGGGTGGATGTGGGAGGGTGTCTGAACTGTGATTTTTTTGATTTTCTTGATTTTTCTGATTTTCTGATTTTCTGATTTTCTGTGGGGTAGTGGTTTGCTGGTGGGGGGCATTTGCCGTGGGTTTTACCTCACCCGTACCCCTCTCCGAAGGAAGCTGGGATTAGTTTAATCGCAATAAATTACAACTTCTCTTAAAGTTATTTGAAATAAATTATTTCAGTATTTAACGCTATCTAATTCCTTTTTAATGGTGAATAGCTAATCTACCCCTTCCCCCTTTATTTAAAGGACTCACTTTCAGGGAATTAAATTTTATCATTGCTTGCTGTAACTCTTTTTTGGGTGCGGGAAAATTTGTAAGAACCAACTACTTTCAGCGAAATAGGATGATTATTTTGACCGTGGTCATTATTAACGTAGTCATTTTTGCAAATCTCTCGATGCTTTACTTTGCTTTATAACGTTTGTATTATGCCATCAACCTCTCCGCACACCACTACTCCCCTATCTTTTTCTAAAGATTCCGACATACATACTTCCATTCTTGCACAGGCTGGTTTTGCCTATGTTTTAAAAAGGCTACATGGATCCGTTGTTGAAGCGAATGATGCAGCCTTGAACCTATTTGGATACACCAATGAACAATTCCTCACTTTAAAAAGGGATGATTTTTTACTGTTTGACAATGCCACTGCCGCTTTATACGAAGGTGACCGAAATGCTTTAAAGCATCAAAAAGGTAGGGCAATAGGGCTTCGGAGTGATGGCAATTTATTCCCAGTAGAGTTTTCCTCTTTTGCAGTTATCAGACATGAGGAACCGCTTGTTTGCCTATTGATTACAGAAATTACCGATGCCCAACAAGTGGAAAACTTGCTTTCGGTTACTAACAGTGCGGCACAAGTGGGCGGTTGGGAATGGAATTTAGTGAGCCAAACCATTCATTGGTCACCCGTTATATTTCAGATACATGAACTAAAGAGCAACGATTCTCCCGCTTGGGAAAATCGTTTCTCCGTCTTTAAACAAGGATGGAGCCGTAGTACTTTTGAAAAGCTGATTAACCAAGCTCTTAAGAGTGATGAAATTTTTGAAGCAGAACTTGAAATTATTGCAGCAAATGGCTTAGAAAAATGGGTACGCATCAAAGGGCGCAGCCATTTTTATGGGGGCAAATGCTTGCAAATCAATGGCGCTATGACAGATATAGACCGTCAGAAAAAGCGTCAATGGCAGCTTGAACAAAGCAGGCAGCAGTATTTGTCGCTCTTTAGGCAAAATCCAGATGCTGTTTTTTCGCTCGACTTGGACGGCAGAATTAAGGAGGCCAACAAAGCCATGTGCCAATGTTTGGAGCTAGCAAGCGAGGAGGCCATTCTAGGGAAAGAAATCACTAAGATCATAGTTCCAGCAGATACTAAAGCCATTATCAAGGCATTGTTGGCTGTTCAGCAAGGAAGCGCACAACACTTAGAAACCCAATTCCAGATTAGTGATGCGCATTACTGCGATATCTATTTAACAATGATGCCCATCATAATTGCAGACCGTGTAGTGGGTTGCTTTTGTATGTCCAAAAACATCAGTCAGTTGAAGGTTGCAGAACAACAATTAAAAAGTACTGCAGAATTGCTGGAATCAATTACCAATATGGCTAAGGTTGGTGGTTTTGAAATTGACTTTGCCAATAATTCCGCAATGTGTACCACCATTGCTAAAGAAATTTATGAGGTGGATGGCAGCAAACCGCCTAGTGTTGAAAAATTCATCGCTTTTTTCAGTAGCCAATCCGTTCGGGATTTAGTGAGGGAAAAGGTAAATGCTTGCATAGCAACGGGTATCCCATTTGACATAGAGGGAGAAATTATTACAGGAAAGGGTAGGCAAAAATGGATAAAAACAAAGGGAACGGCAACGTTTAGTAATGGCGGTTGCACTCGGTTCTCCTGTGTGATACAAGATATTCACGAAACCAAGCAAGCGCAACTGGCACTTACCCAAGAAAAAGTATTACTCCGGACGCTTATTGACAATATACCCATGGCTATTTACGTAAAAGACGCAGCCGGAAGGAAATTAATTGCAAATACCCTTGATGTCCATTATATGGGTTTGGAATCGGAAGCTGAGGCGTTAAGGAAAAATGATTTAGAAATATTTGAACTACAGAAAGAAGTAGGCATTACTGGTTATGAAGAAGACATGGCTGTGTTAACCACTGGTCTGCCGCTGATTGAAAAATCTAATGATGCTATTAATGGTTTGGGCAATGAAGTGAATGTATTGGTATCGAAATTTCCACTTAAAAATGAACTCGGTCAAATTGTAGGGTTGGTAGGTATCACTAGGGATGTTACCATTGAAAAAAAATTAGCGAACCAGTTGAAAGTAATTGATTTCGCATTTAGAAAAGCCAGCATTAGTATCCTATTGGTAAAGAATGACGGCAGTTTATATGATGCTAACGACCAAGCATATGAAACGCTACAATACACTAGAGAAGCCTTTTTTCAACTTAAAATTTGGGATATAGCCCCTCGCCACACACCTAGTTCTTGGAAAGAAAGGTGGAAAGAATTACAAGTAAAACAATCAGTTTGGCGCGATTCCACCCATAAAAGAAAGGATGGTATTGTGCTAGACATGCACGTTAAAACGAACCTTATCCGTTATGGACATTTAGAACTTGCTTGTATTTTCATTACAGATCGTTCTCAATTGGTGGAAGCAGCTAAGGCATTGCGCATAAGTAACGAGCGATTTGAAAATGCCCTCATGGCAACTTCTGATGTACTCTGGGAGGCCGATATAGAAAATAATACGCTTTTCTTGAGCGATCGTTTTACCAAAGTATTCGGACATAAGGCTCGTACCTACGAAGATTCCATTGATAATTCTTGGAGCAGAAATGTGCACCCTGATGATTTACCCATTGTACTTAGGGATGCAGATAGAGCTATTGCGGGAGAATACGAACGGTGGGAGAATGAGTATCGAATTAAGAATACGAAGGGCGAATACGTGCTTGTTTACGACAGAGCCTGTGTGGTGAAAAATGCAGATGGAAAAATTATTCGTTTAGTCGGTTCCTTGCGCAATATCACCGCCCAAAAGCAGGAAGAGGAACGTTTAAAACTGTTAGAAACAGTAGCCACCACTACAAAAGATGCCATTATCATAAGCAGTGCCATTAAGAATGAACGTGGCGAAATGCCTATTCTTTATGTAAACCATGCCTTCACTTCCATTACTGGATTTGAACCGAATGAGGTATTGGGCAAAGATGCTGGGGTATTGTACGAAAAACTTATTGATTCGCCTACTTTAAAACAACTTCAGAAAGCTACTGCTGCTTTGGTTCATTGCGAAGTAGATTTATTTAACTACAAAAAAGACGGTACGCCTTATTGGGTAAATATTTCTACCACACCGGTAGCAGACAAAAACGGCCAGATTACGCATTGGATATCCATAAAAAAAGACATTACGGAAAGAAAAACGGCTGAATTGGCCTTGCAAAAAAGTAACGAACGTTACGAATTTGCGATGATGGCTACCTCCGATGCTATTTGGGAACTGGATCTGGAACACAATCTACTTTACCTTACTGAAAACTTTTGTACCATTTTTGGTCATCATGTGCCACTGGTTCAAGAGGGAAAAAACAATGTATGGTGGCAGAATATACATCCCCAAGATCTAGCAATTACGATAGAAAACAACCGAAGAGCTGTACATAATGGCTATGGAAATAGCTGGAAGAATGAATATCGCTTTAAAAAAGGAAATGGTGAATATGCCTACATACTAGACAAATGTTTTGCGGTGATGAATGCCGAGGGCAAGGTGGTAAGGATGATAGGTGCTATGCAGGATATTTCTGTTCAAAAAAAGGAAGAACAACGTTTAAAACTTTTAGAAACGATAATCACACATAGTAAGGATGCGTATCTCGTAACTAGTACTGAACCGTATGCAGATGTGGATTTGCCCATTATATATGCAAACGGTGCATTCACAGAAATGACGGGCTATTTGCTGGAAGAGGTGTTTAATAAATCGCCACGGATGCTTCAAGGGCCGTTAACAGATAGATCTGAACTAAATAAAATAAAGTGGGCTATAGATAACTGGAAGCCTGGGGAAATGGAGGTGATTAACTACAAAAAGAATGGGGAGCCATTTTGGGTACATATTTCTATTATGCCCGTACCAGATAGCAAAGGTTGGTTTACACATTGGGTATCCATTCAGCGAGACATTACTAAGAGCAAACAAAATGAGGATGCATTTAAAAAAATGTCGCTCCTCAATAGAAGCATTTTAAATGGCGCAGCATTCTCCATTATTTCCACTGACACGAATGGGGTGATCAAATCGTTTAATGCGTATGCAGAAAAATTACTGGGCTATAAAGCGGAGGAAGTAATTGATCAACAAATCTTAGAAATAGTTCACGATGTAAATGAGGTGATTACGATGGCAGATAAGCTGTCAGCAGAAATGAATGTTGAAATAAAGCCAGGATTTGAAGTCTTTATTGCCAAAGCCAGAAATGGAAGTATTGATGAAAACGATTGGACCTATATTCGAAAAGATGGAACACGGTTTCCTGTTCGATTGTCTGTAACTGCACTTTACGACCATAACAATACAATTAGTGGATTTTTAGGCATTGCAAAAGATTTGATTATTGAAACCAAAATCAAGCAGGAACTCCAGTTGAGTAACAATACGCTTGATGAAACCATGTTTGAATTAAAACAACAGAAATTTGCCATTGATCAACATTCCATTGTGGCAATAACTGATGTGAAAGGAACAATTATTTATGCTAATGAAAATTTTTGCAAGATCAGTCAATACAAAAGAGAAGAACTAATTGGACAAAATCACAGAATTGTAAAATCTGGTTATCATAACCAAGAATATTTTACCAGGATGTATGACATCATTGCAAACGGGGGAGTTTGGCAAGGTGAAATATGTAATAAAGCAAAAGATGGTTCGCTTTATTGGGTAAACACAACGATTGTACCCTATAAAGATGCGAAAACGCAAAAACCCATCAGGTACATCTCAATCAGAACAGATATTACAGAAAGGAAAAAGGCTGAATTTGAGAGAGAACAACTCTTGGAGGAAATTACCCAGAGCAATAAGGAATTGAAGCAGTTCAGCTATATCACGACGCATAATCTGCGTTCCCCGTTAACCAATCTATTGGGAATATGTGCACTCCTAGATGTTTCTAAAATAGAACATAAGCAAACGGCCATGCTAATAGAGGGTTTTAAGAAATCAACCTATCATTTGAATGAGACCCTGAACGACTTAATCAATATTTTAATCATCAAGGAAAATCGGAATTTACCAACTAATATTATTGATTTCAATCACACCCTGAAAGTAGTAACCGATTCAATTCATCGATTAATCGGAAATTCTGGTCTTAAAATACTTGCAGATTTCTCAGATCTAGCATCTGTTATTTTCAACAATGCTTATATGGAGAGCATATTTTTAAATCTTATAACTAATGCTATAAAATATGCACATCCGCAAAGGCGACCAGAATTGGTAATTGTTAGTAGCAGAAACGACAATCAACAAATACAATTGGTATTTAGAGATAACGGTATAGGAATGGATATGGAAAGGGTAGGCAATAAAATCTTTGGATTGTATCAACGATTTCATGCCAATTCAGATAGTAAGGGAATTGGTCTGTATTTGATTCATTCACAAATTACAGCACTAGGTGGCACCATAGAAGTAAGCAGTCAAGTAAATATTGGTACAACCTTTACCATAAATTTTAGGAAGGATTAATTGTTGAGCAATAAATGATACAACTACCAATATTCCCAAAATAAAAAAGTCCGAGTAAAATTGATTTTACTCGGACTTTTTTTACTCAATAATAATGTAATGAACTAGAAATAGTACCAATTCAATAAGCTTGTTGGGAAAATTCCCAACACTATAATTAGTCCTGCTAAGAATAATAATCCTAGGTTATAAGAAAAAGGAACTGGCTCAACGGTATTAGCATCACCTTCTTTAAAATACATGGCCTGAATTACCCTGAAATAATAATAAACGCTAACAGCCGCAAATGCAACTGCAAACAAAACTAAAGCAAGAGAACAACCTGCTTTAATAGCTGACAATAACATAAAATACTTCGCAAAAAAGCCCGCAGTAAGCGGAATACCAGAAAGGGAAAGTAAAAAGATGGTGTTGGTGAGTGCTAAAATCGGGTTCGATTTTGCAAGGCCATTATATCCATCAAAGGAGTAGTCCTTCATTTTAGCTAATATGGAGAATATACCAATAGTTGCAAGGCTGTAAGCAGCAGTATATAGCAATACACCCTCTTTTGCTAACTCATTTTTAGAATAAAGAGAAAAAAGCATAAAGCCTGCTTGGGCGATGCTACTATAAGCTAACATTCTTTTTACGCTTTGTTGGAAAACAGCCGTTAGGTTGCCCACCAGAAGCGTACAAACTATCAAAACAACAAGTAGCAATTGAAACGAAGGGCCTAAGTCTTCAAACTTTTCAGAAAAAAGCTTAATAAAGGCAAATAGTCCAGCGGCCTTAACAATAGTGGCCATGAAAGAGGTGAACACGCTAGGAGCACCATCGTAAACATCGGGTGCCCAAAAGTGAAAAGGAGCCGCAGAAATTTTGAAAGCCATCGATATGAATAAAAAAACCAAACCTACTGGAGCAAGAATTCCTACATTATAAACTCCAGTTACAGAAGATTTAATACCAGAAGCTGAAAGACCAAAACTACCCGTAGATCCATAAATAAGAGCTATACCCATTAATAGAATGCCAGTAGAAAATGAACCCATTAAAAAGTACTTTAAGGCTGCTTCATTGCTTTTTAAATTCTTTTTGTCTGAACCGGTTAAAATATATAAGGGTATCGATAGAATTTCAATACCAATAAAAAACATAAGCAGGTTATTGAAGCATGTCAGTATTGAAACTCCACAAAGCACAAAAAAAATTAAAGCGAAGTATTCAGCAGCATCACTACCCACATTTACAATTTCTCTACCGCTTAATAAAAAATAAAAAATGGTACAAATGAAAATAATATTGTTAAAGAATAGTCCATAAGAAGAGAAAGCAAGCATGTTTTTGGTATCAACCTGAACGCTGTACCAGCCATAGATTTGAGCCAAATTAGCAATAATGAGTGCTACCAAAGCCATGATTGCCACATTTTTAATGGCCAATTTGCTCGAAAGTAAGATGCTACTAAACATCATTACCACCCCACATAAAGCTGAAATAATTATTGCATTCATAAAATTGCTTCCTCTATAAAAGGCTTATTAAACCTATACATATTTTGTATAGAATTGATTAGTAAAATTTAAACCGTTTGGATGATTAGTGTTAAAAACTAAAATCCAAGTTTACTTGTCAAGTCAATAAAAGGTTGAGGAAAAACACCAAAACCAATTACCATTACAACAAGTACAACCAATATAAATCTAACATTTAAGGCAGTTTCAACACCATTAACTGTTTTGGCAACCACATCGCCATAGAAAACTTTCTGCACCATATTTAATGTGTAAACAGCTGCCAGTATGATACTTAAACCTGCAATACCAGCAATCCCGTAGTTATACTGAAAAAGACCATTAAACATTAGGAACTCCCCTACAAAAGCGTTAGTTAATGGCAAAGCAATATTCGCAAAAGCAAGAACAACAAAAAGTATTGTTAACTCAGGTGCAACTTTTGCAATTCCCCCCAATTCACTCAATTTTCTGGTACCAAATTGTTGTTCAATTGCGTCAGCAACAATCCATAAGCCAATTACATTAATGCCGTGATTGAACATTTGAATCATTACACCATTTAGTCCTAATGAATTACCTGCAAAAATTGCAGCGCACATTAAACCTATATGTCCTATGGAAGAATATGCTATTAACCTCTTTGCGTCATCCTGCTTTATGGCAATGATGGAAGCATACAACATTCCTACAATGCTTATCCAAACAATAAATAAGCTATTCGCTTTTACAGCAATCGGGAAAATAGGAATCAACCATCTAACAACTGCAAAAACACCCATTTTTACCATCACACCACTCAAAATCATTGTAACACCAGTGGGCGCCTGCTCATAAGCGTCAGGTTGCCAAGTATGTAATGGGAAAATTGGCATCTTGATAGCAAAAGCAATGAAAAACAACCAAAAACCTATTATTTGCTGGGTTCTTGTTAGCTTAATGGCATAAAACGATTCGATGGAAAAACTACTATCTGGAGATAATTTGTACAGGTACAAAATACCGATTAGCATTAATAATGAACCAAAAAAGGTATAAATGAAAAACTTAAATGTTACTGCAATTCTTTTCTCACCGCCCCAAATGGAACAAAGAAAATAAACAGGGATTAAAGCAAGCTCCCAAAAGATGTAAAATAATAAGCAATCAGCAGCAAGAAAAACACCCATCAATCCGGCTTGAGTTAACAGCATTAATCCAAAAAAAAGGTGGCTATTTTTATAATTGTTCTTGTAAATAGCGGTGAAGACTACTGGAAATGAGATTGCAGTTAATAAACACAACATTTTTGACATTCCGTCCATTTTCAATGTAAATCGACTACCTAAAGAAGGCATCCAAGCTGCATCAAATGCAGACACTTGTTGACTTGCTATAATCATAATAACTACACCCAAGGTTGCAGTCGAGCTAAAAATTGACCAGATTTTACTGTAATTTTCTTTAAGAAGAAAAGAAATAAATGCAGACAAGAGCGGTATTAATATCAAAAATAAAGGGGTCATGAGTCTAAAAAGATTGAGACTTGTGTATACTAAAATATCTTACTCAAAAAATGAACTATAGTTCCATCGTTAATCCATATAAATAAGATACAGATCAAGGATAAAACCATCATCAAAATATAAGTACCAACCTGTCCGTTTTGTATTAGGCGGATTTGCCTAGAGGTATAATTTATAGCGTATCCTACACCATTTACAAAACCATCAATGATTATTTTTTCAACGACATAAGTAAAAGCTGTTGACAAAAACTCAATTGGTACCACAATAATTGAATTATAAATCTCGTCAACATACCATTTATTTTCGAGTAATTTACTTAAACCTGTTGACTCTGCAAGGTTTAATGTATATTTTCTAAAGCTGTTCCAAGATATGAAAATAACAATCAAAACAGAAGCAGTAACTCCACCCATCATTGCAAACTCTGTGGTATGACTTAACTCGTGGTGTTTAACTTCAGCATTTGTGTGCACTAAAATCGGATCAATAAAATGACCCAACCAATGAGCATTCGAAACAAATACTTCTGGAATTCCTATAAACCCGCTAATCGTAGAAAAAATAGCTAATACAGCTAAAGGTATTGTCATTGCTATTGGACTTTCATGCAAATGCTGTTCTTGTTCGCTAGTACCACGAAACTTTCCAGAGAAAGTCATAGCATAGAGTCTAAACATATAGAATGTAGTCAATAAGGCCCCAATTACGCCAAGAAAATAAAGAATAGGACTTTTCACATAAGCGGCAGCGAGTATCTCGTCTTTAGAAAAGAAACCAGCAAAAGGCGGAACTCCCGCAATTGCGAGGCAACCAATTAGAAATGTAATGTTAGTTAATGGTAAATATTTACGAAGACCTCCCATTTTACGAATATCTTGTTCATGATGCATGGCATGTATAACTGAACCAGCTCCCAAAAAAAGTAGTGCTTTGAAGAATGCATGGGTGATTACATGAAATAGGGCCCCTGTATAAGCACCTACTCCTAGCCCTAAAAACATGTATCCCAATTGGCTTACAGTTGAGTATGCTAATACTTTTTTAATATCGTTTTGCTTGAGTGCAATTGTTGCGGCGAATAAAGCAGTAGCCAACCCTACTATTGAAATAAAAGTTTGAACCTCTGGTGCGTTAGAGTAAAAAACATTGTTTCTAATTACCATGTAAATCCCTGCAGTAACCATTGTTGCAGCATGTATTAATGCAGATACCGGTGTGGGTCCAGCCATTGCGTCTGGTAACCAAGTGTACAATGGCAATTGTGCACTTTTACCCATTGCCCCAACAAATAATAAGACTGAAATAATAGAAATATCTTGTGCGCTTAGTTTATGAATATTCGAAAACACATCAGCGTAACTGGCTGTTCCAAGTTTATTTATAATCCAAAAAATCGCGAGTAGAAAACCAAGGTCTCCAATACGATTCATAACAAACGCCTTTTTTGCCGCAATAGTATAATTAATATTCTTAAACCAATAACCGATAAGCAAATATGAACATAAACCAACGCCTTCCCATCCTATAAACATGATAATGTAGTTACCACCCATAATGAGCATAAGCATTGAGAATACAAATAGGTTTAGGTAAGCAAAATACCGAGCATAATGAGCGGATGTCTCACTATGCATATAGGCGGTTGAATAAAGATGGATAAGAAAACCAATTCCAGTAATGAATAAAAGAAATAAAATAGAGAGATGATCAATTAGAAGATCAAAGGGTATTACTAAAGTTGCCGTTCTAATGAAATCATAAACATGCAAACTAATAGATGGGTTAGTTTTTATCTGATTAAATAAAACCAAACTGAGTATGAATGAACTCAAAATCGAAGCACAACCAATGATTGCTACAACGGGTTTGGGTAAAATATTTCTTCCTAAACCATTTAGGAGAAACCCAATTAACGGTAAAATGGGTATTAATAAGATTACATTATTCATAATAAAGTATATAGCAGGGAAAGTAAAGGATAAATAACATTTCCCTACCCTAATTCTTTAATCTATTTAAGAAATTGATGTCTACAGAATGGGTATTCCGGTATATTAAAACGATAATAGCTAATCCAACGCTTACTTCTGCGGCAGCTACAACCATTATGAAAAAAACAAAAAGTTGGCCTTCAATACCTAACAATGATTGTTGATTGGTTGTACAAGCAATGCTATTGTGCATTTTAGAAAATGCAACCAACAAAAGATTTGTTGCATTTAGCATGAGCTCTATACACATGAAGATAATAATAGCGTTGCGTCTTGTTAGAACACCAACAATTCCGATACAAAACAACGCTAAACTTAGAAAAATATAATACTCTATAGACACAAGCTAAATTTTAATAAAAAGTTACTTCTTCCCAATAACCACCGCACCGACCATGGCACTCAAAAACAACACACTACTTATTTCAAAAGGAATCACAAACTCGTTAAACAATGATTTTCCAAGATTTTCTATAAGACCAATAGTCCCATTCTCGAAAATCAATCTCTTTCCGTGTATCTCAGTTGCTTGCTTAATTAAAGAGATTAACAACATCAATAGACAACCTCCTGAGATAGCCCCAGTTAATTGTATCCATAAATTCTTTTGAGGTTCTGTTTCGTTGTTTAGGTTCATTAGCATGATTACAAAGAGAAAGAGTACCATAATTGCTCCAGCATAAACAATCATATTTACAATTGCAAGGAACTGCGCATTAAGTAAAATGTAGTGTCCAGATATAGCAAAAAAAAGCGCAATTAGCCAAAGTACACTATACACTGGACTCTTACTCAGAATCACCATTAATGCACTAACTAAAGCAAGTACTGAAAGAAACCAAAAAATTATTTGTGTAGCAGCCATTTGAGTAAAACTATCAGTGAGTCTATTTTAGAATTTAAAGATTTGATTAAAGCCCTTTAGCGGCTGACAATTCCTCAGCTTGATTAATTCTATGCGGAATAAGCAGGTCTGATTTATTATAAATAAAATTCTTTCTGGCAAAATCAGCAGGTGTAAACGTTTCGCTCAAATAAATTGCATCTTTTGGACAAGCTTCTTCACAAAGACCACAGAAGATACATCTAAGCATATTTATTTCATACTTTGCAGCATACTTTTCTTCTCTATAAAGGTGCTTTTCGCTATCTAACCTTTCTGCGGCTTCCATAGTAATTGCTTCTGCTGGACATGCTACTGCACATAATCCACATGCCGTACAATTCTCACGGCCTTCACTATCTCTGTTTAATACATGCAACCCCCTAAATACACGACTAAACTCTCGTTTTTGTTCGGGATACCTAATTGTTGGTTGTTTCTTGAAAATATGAAGGAACGTAATAAACATTCCTTTAAGTATGTTCCACAAGTATAACTGCTCCAAAAAAGTCATTGGAGATCTCTCTACAGCCTTAGCCCTTGAAGTAAGCGATTGCATATTCTGGAAGAATTTAGCTTTAATTTAAAGAAGTAATGTGCCGATTAAAATTTAATTGGATTGCTTTGCAACAGAATAAAAAATGCAGTAATCAACATATTGGCCAATGCCAATGGGAGCAATTTTTTCCATCCTAAATCCATAAGCTGATCATATCTGAACCTAGGGATTGTCCAACGAATCCACATAAATACAAAAATAAAAATAACCACTTTTACCATAAGCGCCACTATGCCTATGATTGCAGCAATGTTTGGATCAAATTTAGACTCATCTACAAATGGCATATCATAACCCCCAAAAAACATGGTAGCCATGATAGCGCTACTAATAAACATGTTAATGTATTCGGAAAAGAGATAAAACCCAAGCTTCATGGAGGAATACTCTTGGTGATAACCAAAGTTTAGTTCATTTTCTGCCTCTGGTAAATCAAATGGCGTACGATTACACTCTGCCAAAGCACAGATAAAAAAGATAATAAATCCTACGGGTTGATAAATGATATTCCAAAAATGGGAATTATTAATTTGTTGTTCAACAATCGTTTTAAGACTCAAAGACCCAGTTAAAAATAACAGGCTTATCAGTGACATTCCCATTGCCAATTCATAACTGATTGCCTGACTAGCCCCCCTCAAGGCTGCCATCAATGAGAATTTATTATTGCTAGCCCAACCACCAATCATTATTCCATAAACCCCCATACTCACTACTGCAAAAACGTAAAGTATTCCAATGTTTATATCCGCAATTTGCAACGCAATTGTTCTTCCGAAAAGCTCTAATTTATTACCCCAAGGGACGACTGCACAAGTCATCAGCGCAGCAGTCATGGCTAATCCTGGACCCAAAATGAACAAAAATTTATTAGCAGCATTAGGAATTATTTCCTCTTTTGTAAAAAGCTTAACACCATCAGCGAGTGGTTGTAGTAATCCGAAAGGTCCAGCTCTATTTGGACCTGGCCTGTCCTGCAATATGGCAGCAACTTTTCTTTCAGCAAAGGTTGTGTACAACGCAACGCCAAGACTTGAAAAAATGATGACAGCTATAAGAACAAGCTTTTCAGCAAAAATGAGCCAATCTATAACAAGAATATTCATGTGTTAATTTATCAGAGTATAAAAATTCTCAAGAGGTAAAATCGGTTGAAACGGCTGGCCCATCAATTAGGCTAAGTGAAACACCTGTTTTATTTACATCGCTTTTTGAATGAATATCAAATAGCAACTTGGGTTGCCTACCTTCGTTCACTGCTTCAAACGTTTCTTGTGAAGTAATTGTATTAACATAATGGCCTTGAGATATAACCGAATGCCTACTAATGTTTCGTGGCCCTTCAATTACCCAATCACTTGTCTTTTTCTTGTCAAACCTGCATTCATTACAAATCCAATCTTCCACTTCGCCCCATTCATCTTTACGAGCAGTAACCCTGAATACTTCATCGCCTCTATTCCAAAGCGTTACTTTACCAGTACATTTAGGACAGTCTCTATGTGCATCAAGGGGTTTCAAGAACCAAACCCTATTTTTAAATCGGAATGTTTTATCCGTTAAAGCACCAACTGGGCAAACATCAATTACATTTCCGATAAAATCATTTTCAAGATTATTTTCAATAAATGTTGCAATTTCTGCATGATCCCCGCGATCTAAAACACCATGTGATCGACTATTAGTAAGCTGGTCGGCAGTGTACACACATCTATAACAGAGTATGCAGCGAGTCATGTGTAATTGGATATATGGTCCAAGGTTATGTTTTTTAAACGTACGCCTTTGAAATTCGTATCTAGTACCAGCTTTACCATGTTCGTAACTCAAATCTTGCAAATGACATTCTCCAGCCTGATCACATATTGGGCAATCAAGTGGGTGATTGAGTAATAAAAATTCAACAACACCCGCTCTGGCATCTGTTACCTTACTACTAGTGATATTTTTTACTTCCATGCCGTCCATTACCGTGGTGCGACAACTTGCAACCAATTTAGGCATAGGCCTAGGGTCTTTCTCCGACCCTTTGCTTACCTCCACCAAACAGGTTCTACATTTACCCCCACTCCCTTTCAATTTACTATAAAAGCACATAGCGGGAGGTGCGACATCGCCACCAATCTTTCGAGCAGCTTCAAGTATTGTTGTTCCAGCAGGAACATCAATACTAACATTATCAATAATTACTTTAAAAAATTGTTGTTCACTCATAGATTAAGCAATAACAGGTACATGTATTTCATCTGCATAATGAGCAATGCCATAGTTTTTGGTAAGACATGTTGTTGGGTTTTTCACATGCCACTCAAACTCGTCTCTAAAATGTCTAATAGCAGCAGCTACAGGCCAAGCGGCTGCATCACCTAATGGACAGATAGTATTTCCTTCAATTTTACTTTGTATATCCCAAAGCAAATCAATATCAGACATTTTACCTTTGCCTGTATCAATGTTCTTTAATATTTTTTCCATCCAACCCGTACCCTCTCTACAAGGACTACATTGGCCGCAGCTTTCATGTCTGTAAAATCTTGCAAGCGTAAAAGTATGTTTTACAATACATTGGTCTTCATCCAACACGATAAATCCCCCACTTCCCATCATTGAACCAGTAGCAAAACCACCATCGCTTAAACTTTCGTAGTTCATGTATCTGGTTTCACCTTTCGCTGTTTTAAGCAACAAATTTGCCGGCAGAATGGGTACAGATGATCCCCCAGGAATACAGGCTTTTAACCTTTTTCCATTTGCAATACCACCACAGAATTCATCACTATAAATAAACTCCTCAACGCTGATGGTCATGTCTATTTCATAAACACCTGGCTTGTTTATATTACCACAAGCAGACATTAATTTGGTACCAGAAGATCTACCAACTCCAATTCTAGCGTATTCTTCACCGCCAATGCGTATGATAGGAACAACTGCGGCAAGTGTTTCTACGTTGTTTACAACTGTTGGCCTATCCCAAACACCTTTTATGGCAGGAAAAGGTGGTTTTATCCTTGGATTACCTCTTTTACCTTCAAGGCTTTCAATTAATGCAGTTTCCTCACCGCATATGTAGGCACCCGCCCCTCTTTGAACATAAATCTCGCAATCAAATCCAGTTCCTAATATATTTTTTCCAAGCCAACCATTTGCCTTTGCTTCACTAATCGCCTGTTCTAGTATGTCGGGTATCCAAGCGTATTCACCTCTTATATAGATGTAAGTTGCGTTAGACCCTAATACAAATGAAGAAATTACTAAACCCTCAATTAGTAAATGAGGAAGAAATTCCATTAAATACCTATCCTTAAAAGTTCCTGGTTCACTTTCATCTGCATTACACACCAAATGCCTTGGAACACCTTCAGGTTTTGCAATGAAGCTCCATTTTAAACCCGTTGGAAAACCTGCTCCCCCCCTTCCTCTTAACCCACTTTTCTTTACCTCTTCTAAAATAGATTCGGGAGTCATTGAAGTGAGTGCTTTTTCCAAACTAGTGTAACCACCTTCCCTACGATAAACATCGTAGTACCTTATGTTTGGAATATGCGCTTTATCTAAAAGTAACTTTACAGCCATGTGCAAATTTTTAAACCCAATATTTTATGAAAGAATTTTAACAGCCTGTCTTCCAATCAGTTTCCACTCTTTTTTTTCTTTAATCCAGGTTTGGAGGATTCCCAATTTTAAGGTAGAAATTTTACCATCCTTATCTTTCTCCGTAGCACTTAACACTAAGCGAACCACAGCAACTTTCCCTTTTTCTACAATCGAAGTAATATCTGTTTTCACATTTTCATAGCTCGATTTATTGGCCATTACACCATTAATCATTTCCGACCGAGTCTCCGCTTTGCCGCCAGAATGGCCATAGATAATTTCAGAACCTAATAGCTTTTCTAGGATTAAACTATCTTTTTTTTCAAAAATTGCTTTGTTCAATAGCACTGCATTATCCGCTGCAGAATTTTTCTTATTCTTTTGAGCGAAAGCGCAATTTGTTAAGCCTATGAATAAAACTACAATTACAAAAAAATACTTCATGATTAATTATTGATTGCCGCACTTTGCCTACATTCTTCAATGATGGAGTCGACTTTTTCTTTTGTTAAAAATTCTTTATAAAACTTACCTAGTTGCATCATTGGAGCATACCCACATGCGCCTAAACATTCTACTACCTTTAATGTAAAGAGACCGTCGGCTGTAGTTTCTCCTATTTTAATGCCCAATTTTTGGCCGATATATTCGATAATGTCATCACAACCTCTAACCATGCAAGGTCCTGTTTGGCAAACTTCAAAGACGTACTTACCAACAGGCTTTGTGTTGTACATGCTGTAGAAGGTGGCCACTTCGTACACTTCAATTGGTTTTATTTCCAATATTTCAGCGACATAATCCATTGCCTCAGTACTAAGCCAGCCTCCAAATTCCTCTTGCGCCAAATGTAAAAGCGGTATTAGCGCACTTTTTTGTTTCCCTACAGGGTAACGTGCGATAATTTCACTGACTTTATTTAAGCTTTTATCTGAAAATTTCATTTACTAGATTCATTAAACATTAAATTACGCATCTAATTCACCCGCTATCAAATTGAGGCTACTCATTGTAATGATCGCATCACTTAATAAACCATTCTTAATTAATTCCTCATAAGCTTGGTAATAGATAAAACAAGGTCTGCGGAAATGCAAACGATAGGGCGTTCTTCCACCATCGCTAACAAAATAAAAACCTAATTCGCCGTTTCCACCTTCCACGCTGTTGTAGACTTCTCCTTTTGGAATGGCCGTTTCGCCCATTATAATCTTGAAGTGCCAAATCAAAGCTTCCATTTTGGTATAAACGTCTTCTTTTTTGGGCAGGTAATATTCTGGTACTTCTGCATGGAAAACATCAGCATCTGTACCCTTAAATTCTTGTACTTTTTGGTAAGCCTGTTCAATAATTTTGAGACTTTCCCACATTTCGGCATCCCTAACTAAGAATCTATCGTAGTTATCGCCAGTTTTTCCCACTGGAACATTAAAATCAAAGTCTTCGTAACTGCTATAAGGTGAATGAACGCGAACGTCATAATCCACCCCTGCTGCACGCAGATTTGGACCAGTGAAGCCATAATTTAATGCGCGTTCCGCACTTATTCCCCCAGTATTTTGCAATCGATCCATAAAAATTCTATTACGGATAAACAAATTGCCAAATTCTTTTAAAACTTTAGGGTATTCAACTAAAAATTTCTCAATTTTTTGGAAAGCGATATTGTTGAAATTTCTTTCAAATCCACCAACCCTACCAATATTGGTAGTCAAGCGCGATCCACATACCTCCTCATATATTTCATAAATGAGTTCTCTTTGCTGCATCACGTAGAGGAATCCTGTGTAAGCACCACTATCTACACCCACTATTGAATTGCAAATAAGATGGTCGGAAATTCTTGCTAATTCCATAATAATTACTCGTAAGTAATCAACTCGTTTGGGGGTGGAAATTTTTAGTAATTTCTCGCAAGTAAGATGCCAGCCCATGTTGTTAATAGGGCTGCTACAATAGTTTAATCGGTCGGTTATTGGGGTTATTTGATATAGCGGCCTACGTTCAGCTAATTTCTCAAAAGCCCTGTGTATAAAACCAACGCTCTGCTCCGTACTAATAATACGTTCACCATCTAATTCCAATATATTTTGAAAGACACCGTGTGTTGCTGGGTGCGTTGGCCCCAGATTTAAGGTGGTAGTAAGCTTTTCTATTGAGCCTTCCGGCAACTTTACATGATGTTCCATAAATAAAAACCCATACTAGGCTTTCGTTATTATTAATAATCTAACATCTTTATCTTAAAAAATGACTATGAAATTGATTTATCCTCTTCCGAACATTTCATCGTCTTTATCTATTCTGGTTTGATCTTCCAATGGGTACTCTTTTCTAAGTGGGAAATAATCCATTTCATCCACATTTAGTATCCTTTTTAGTTTCGGATGACCAATGAAATTGACACCATAGAAATCATACGTTTCTCTCTCCATCCAATTTGCCGCAGAGAAAAGCTTCGATGCAGTGAAAATATTTGGTGCATCTTTTGGCGCAAAAACTTTGTATCGTATTCTAATGTTTTCCACCAAATTATGCAAGTGATATACCACCCCTATTTCTTTTCCTGTATTGTCTGGATAGTGAATGCCACACAAATCGGTTAGAAATTGAAAGTTGAGGGAAGGCTCTTCGTAAAGAAATTGTAACACCTTTAGGTTAATATCCTTATCTGTTTCAAAGGTGAACATACCATAAGATTCATAGCTATGGATGGCATCTTCACCAAATTTTTGGGTTAGTTTTTGAAGAATTTCTGCACTCGTTATTGCCATATTATTCAATTCCATAACTGTTTAACAATGCTTTGTATTGCTCACCATTTCTACGGCGAATGCTTTCCTGACCAACCAAATCTTGTATTCTCATGAATCCATCAATGATTGCTTCTGGCCTCGGTGGACAACCAGGTACATATACATCTACTGGTATTACTTGATCTATACCTTGCAATACGCTGTAAGTATCAAATATCCCCCCGCTGCTTGCACAAGCCCCCACGGCTATTACCCATCTAGGTTCTGCCATTTGTAGGTAAACTTGCCTTAGAACTGGGCCCATTTTCTTAGCAATAGTACCCATTACCATTAATAAGTCACATTGCCTAGGTGAAAAACCAACTCGTTCTGCTCCGAAACGGGACAAATCGTAGTGGGATGCCATGGTTGCCATAAATTCAATTCCGCAGCAAGAAGTTGCAAAAGGTAGCGGCCACATAGAATTTTTTCTAGCTAGCCCTACTACTTCGCTCAACTTGGTGGAAAAAAAACCCTCGCCATTAATACCCTCAGGAGGATTTACAAAAGACACAGCATCATCGATGTTGGCTTTTTTTGCATTAATGTTGAAACGTACAGGACGCATAGTTTATAATTAAGTTTGAATCTGATAATATGTTGATTGATGCATTAACCAACCCAATCACAAAATGTTGACAAGCTTATCTTAATCCTCCCAGTTTAAAGCCCCTTTTTTAATAATATACACAAAGCCAATGAGAAAAAATCCTACAAACATTAGTACTTCCCAGAAGCCGCTCCAACCCAAGAATTTAAAATTGATGGCATAGGGATAAAAGAAAATAACCTCTACATCAAATAAAACAAACAAGATGGCCACCAGAAAATACTTAACTGCCATTGGCTGTCTAGCATCACCATGAGTGGGAATACCGCTGGTAAATGTGGCTAATTTATCTTTTGTTTGTCTTTTTGGCCCTGCCAAAGCAGATAGACCAATCATCGTTCCTACAAAGCCTGCTGCAAAAATCAATTGTACACCAATTGGAAAGTAAGAAGCAGATGAAGTATCAATTATATCTAATAATGTTGGAATCCAACTCATACACTGAAAACGATTGTAAGTGGCAAAAATAAGGGAGTGCATGTTACAAATGAAAAACTCCTCTGTTTTGAGGAGCTTTTCGCCCAATTTTTTTTATTGTTTATTGGGTGAAGTCGATTTTGCGGGGGTTTTTGCAGGAGGTGTCTTAGATAATGATTTTTGTAATGCCTCCTTGGTCTTAATCACAAATTGGTTCTCTTCTGTACCAGCGGTAGGGAAAAGTGCTGCCATTTTATCACACACTTCTATGGCTTTTGGGGTGTCTTTTAATTTATCGTTGTAATAAACCAATAGGTAGTATAAATTATTAAACACCGTTTTTTTGTTTTTAGCCGTATCCTTCATTAAATATTCATTTTGAAGGATGATGGGTTCTATTGCTGTACCTAATGAAGCACCAGTGTCAATGGCTTTTGCAGCGCGAACATTGAAGGAGTAGCCTTGGGGTTTGTCAGGGAATGCAGCAATGTAGTTTTTAGCGATATCCATGGTAGCCGCGTATTCTTTTCCATTAAAAGCAGTGCTTGTTAATTTATAGTAATCACTTTCGCCCATGGTACCACCTTTGTATTGAATGGCTTTTTGCAACCACTTAATTTGTTCTCCAAACTTTTTTGCTTTTCCAAACACCTCTGCTGCTTGGTTTGCATAAATGGCTCTATTAGGAGCAAGGGTATCGTTGTCAATGGCTTTTTGAACATAGGTAACCACCGTATTTTCCAAACCTGAAATTTTAGCAAACACCTTAATGGCAATATCGTAATCGGTACTGGTTATTTTATCAGCAGGGGCATTGGCAAAATATTTTTCCAAGTACGTCTTTGCTTGAATAGAATCGCCTAAGCGGTCGTAGTTGTAAGCAAATAGTAAGCTGGTACGATAGTAGGTTTTGCATTCGCCAGCGTCCATTGATTTTGCCTTTTCTAAACTTTCTTGGTATTTGCCAGAGATGAATAAATAGTTAGCATAGAAATAATCGGTTTCGCAAGCTTTGTCTGCATTTTGAATATACTTTTCGATGAATTCTCTGGCTTTATTTACATCTTTATAGGCATAGAAATCGTAGAGGGATAAATAAACTGGGGGGAATGTAGGATCGGCAGCAATGGCAGTATTATAATATTGCTCAAACATTTCCTTGTTGTTTTGGCTTTGGTAAATTCTGCCAATGCGGTAAGGAGCAATGGGGTTTTTAGGTTCCCTAGTGGCTGCTTCCATGTAGGCTTTTACGGCTTCCCCACCTTGATCGCCACCAAGTTTTAGGTAACAAATACCCATATTGATGAAGATATCTGCACTTACAGCATCCATTGTGGCAGCTTCTTTAAGCTTTTCAATGGCATAAGTGGGGTCGCCAATTTTGCTTCCTCCATCAGCGTTGGCACGACCAATGGCAGCTAAAATTGCGGGGTTGGTTTTGCCCTTATTTTTCCCTTTTGTTTCTTTAGCCATAGTGATGGCTTGCTCAAATTTTTGTTTGGCGGTGTTAATGTCCACCCCATCGAGCAAATCAACGTGGCCCATTCCTGCAATGATGAGTGCGTCGTTTACCCCCTCTTGCAATGCTTTTTGATAGGTACTTTTCGCTCCTTTTACATCGTCATTGGCCAATAATGCCTGACCATACCAATAAATAGTCTGTACATCTTTATTATTTGACCCATACAGTTTTTTGAAGGTTTCTAATGCAGACTTGTTTTTCTGAAAACCCAACTGCTTAATTCCATCCGCTACTGATTGCGCCATTACTGTATAACCAAACAGTAATATCCCCACTAATAAACCACCGATTTTCTTCATCATTTTTCTTTTTTCAATTGTTATTTATTCTCGCTAGATATATCTACTTTCCTTTTGTTAAAATTAATTAATGCTGGCACTAAAAACGATCGTCTAAATATTAATTGGCCACGCTCCAAACTTAAAAAATTGGTGAATCCAGTACCTAATCCGGTGGCATTTTCTTTTAAAATAAAATAAATGCCCCTCGCCAATGGGTATTCGCCGTAGCTAACAGAGGCTGGTGAAGCTTTGGCAAAAAATCCTTTTTCGGGGCAAAGCACACATTCCACCAACCCAAGCTTTACATGCTTCAACTGCTCCTGCTGTTTTGGGTCGTAATTATCGCCAATCCAATTGAGCCCAACAAAACCAATGGCATTAGTTTGGTTGGTTACCGCCTCTATCACCGCTTGGCTATTTTGAGCAGCTACCACATTTTTTCCGAATGCTTTTCCTTTGAGAATGCTGTCTTGTAAAAACCGTACCGAACTTGTGGCGTTCTTGCCATCCATGATAACAGTGGTGCTGTCTTTTCCGCTCAATACATCGCGCAGCTTAGTGATGGTATATACACTATCAGTGGTATTTTGGTTTACAATTAACACTACCGCATCGTAAGCCAAACGTTTGAACTGGGGTTTGTATTGAAGGGTCGATTTGTAAAAATCAATTTCTTGATCATTTAATCCGCGCCCTACTATTACCAACCTAGTGCTATCGTTTTGCAAATCTTTAAAACAATCAATCTCCGGTTTATAACTGGGAATGATGTGTGCATCGGGGAAAGTGGATTGATATACTTTAATCTGTTCTTCGATTACCGGTTTAAAGCTTTCGTCCACACTAATGTAGATGGTACCTTTTTGTGGGGTGTCGGCATAGGTTTTTACGGGACGGGTATTACAGGAAACGAGTAAAACCGCGCAGCAAAAGAAGGAGAGCAATCTAATTTTATTCATTTACAACTGTTCTTTTTTAAACCCACGATACAATCGGAAGCTTCCGTAAAAGAAACTTGCACCACCAAACAGATATTTGAGCAATGGATCAATGCTTTCCACTTGCTTTAGGTGAAAGAAATCGCCCACTAACAATACGATAGATACCCCCAAAATAACCACGGCACGCGCAATATCGGTAATGCGCCGAAGTTGATCCGTTTGATTGTTGGGTTGTCTATCCATGTTCATCTATATCGAAAAATTAAGCGAGGCAATATAGTGAATAAGCATTTTTTGCAACCCTATGGCAAAAAATTTGTGGTTTTGTTTGCTAAAGTGTGGGGATTAGGGGTGAAGAGTATCCATACATTCCACTTCCGCTGATGGAGCAATACGTCCGTTTGTGATGTTGCCTCAAATGCACGAATGGCTACTTTGCTTGTCCATCATTTTCCATTGTTAAAATAGTCGCTTCGCTCCAATGGCACGAACAACTATAATGGCTAGTGCTAACTAATGAATGCGCATTCTCAACTTTATTTTAAAGAGAGGTACTGTTTACACTTTTTAATCCGCTATTGCTGATAACATATCAAATGGGATTGGGATTTGGGGAGCCTTTTAATCTGGTTAGACTAGTTGCGCTGTGCTAACATTTAACCCTGTAGGCTGCTCAGTTTGATTGACGGCAGACTATAGCCCAGCTAACTGTTCTCTAATTGTTCGTTATACAGATGATGGGTTCACCGTCGATATGTATTTTTCCAAAAGCTTGTGCTGCAGCTAATAATTCAATGTCCAAGCACGTCCATATAAACCCATTCTCTTTTGGTAAAACCATAAGAATTTGATGTTTTTTAGAGTAAGGCTCTATGATTCTTCGCTCAGATAAACCATCAGGATTTCCAGCAATAAAATAGTTTGCCGCTTCCTCAAGCAATAGTTGCCACTCAGCTTCACGCTTAAAATCAAAGTGAACTCCGCCAACTTTATTTGCGACAAATCGAATGATGTTCTCAAAATCAAACCATTGCCCTTTATAGAAAATTCGTTTTGATTTTAAAAGTTCAGAAGGCTTGAACAATTTAAGCGGCATATTTATGGGAAGTTCTGCGCTACCATTGGCAGATGCTGAAGAGTTAGATGTATATATTCCTTTTATAGGTACACCGTCTAAATTTATTCCTGCTGCAGTGAAAAAAGTTATTTGTGGGTTCGCTTTAATTGCTTCGACAACTTCAGTAGTATCATGAGTTTGGAAAGAAAATGTTGCTCCATTTAGAGATGATAACTTATTAATCAATCCGTCAACGAGCCATTTTCTTACGATGGCAGTAGCAACAATTCTTGCATAACTTGGAGGGATAGGATCCTTGCTAATCAAAAACTTCAACAAAGCTTCCAAATCCTCATACAACTGGTCAACTAGTTTCTCAATCACTAATATAATATTTTAATCTTAAAATGGTTGCAGCCAACGAAAAAGGCATGGCTTTGTTAGATAATTAGAATTCCATCAGCAGATAACCGAAGTTGATGATTGCAATATTTCTGATGTTTTATTCATAAGCCAAATCTATTACGTCATGCCCGAACTGAAGCACAATATAAAACAAACGCTGAGACTGTATTAGTCAAGCTGCAATAAAGCCAAACCAGATGTTTGGCCTTCGGCTTTCAATTATTGTTGTTCCATAATTTTGTTTAGCTTGTTGTTTTTAAATATCAGATTTAGTCTTTCAAGTGAAATTGTGTCTCTCTTAAAGTCCCAGTTATTAAATAATTTATGCTCTCTTAACGAGTTCTGTATTTCAGGTTTTGTCAAATTTGTTTCACCCAATATTTTTGAAATAGCATCAAGGTCTTGGTAATTTTTAGAATTGTTTATACTTGTTCTTACCGTTTTAAAGGCTTCGTCGGTTTGTTCATAAATTAGTAACCCTATCACGCTGAATAAAACAACAATACTTATCCAAAAGGCAACTTTCCATTTATTCATTTTCTTGCTTGGTTTTTATATTTTATTACAAACTCTTTTGCTTCTCCTAAATTGTCAGGATACACTACATATTTTACATTGCCATTTTTTGTTAATTCTGATATGTGTTGATAGTAAAAGCCATTGTCAATTAAAAATTTTACAACTTCCCATTTATTTTCATCTGTCTTTTTTGGTGGTCTAAAACGATGTGGTAGAAGTGTCATTGATTTGCCACATTCTGGACAGGTATATGTCAGTTCTGACCCACTATCAAACTCTCTATTAAATGAAATTTTACAGTCTAAGCAAATCTTTTTGTGTCCCATTTATTTTCCAATTAAAGATGTCATTTAAGTTGACCGCTATCGTAAAGGCATTGGCGATGTGGCGGCATTCATGGCTGTGTCTGCCCGGCTACCAATGCCTGGTAAAGGTAAAATGTTTTAAACGGTTACAAATGCACAATAGTATTCCTTCAGCCCGAACCACAGCTCAATACCATTACTTCCGCCAAATGGCTTTTCCGTCCGCCAGCCATATTGCCAATGCAATGTTGCATGCAGTTGTTAGTCTCCACCCATAAGTCCTTTCGTAATTCCATACTCAATTCCCGATACTTTAAAAAAATCTTTTACGAGTTTCATTTTCTGGCTACACATTTCACCTAAGCTAACCTTGCTTGAACTTTCCTTAGTTCTGTTACATTCAAAGCAAATTTCAATGTATTCGAAAACGGTTCCCGTTGTGTCTAAGAAAAGTATTGCATTTCTGGGGAAATAACAAAGTGAAATGGCGCCGATTCCCTTGCCTGCCGAAACTTTCTTATAGCCGTAATTATAGAATATGTTTGATAATTTATCAACTTGCGAAAATGTAAGTTTTTTTATTTCTATCAATTTAGAATAGCATACCGTATCATTCATTCGAGGTAGACTATCATAAAATATGTCGCTGTTTTAACTGTCAACGCCGCCCCTAAATGAAACAAGTTGGATTTGAGTTGTCTGATTAAACGGATAATTTTTCAATCTTTCCGATAGACTATTATTTGTTTTTTTGACACAACTATGATTTGAGATAAGAATTGCTGATTCTTTTTTGGATAGCATCGGGTAAGGCAATTCTCGAACTTCAGTTTCTTGTCCAAAAGCAAACCTATTTACCAATAACAGGGTAACTACAAATAATAAGTGTCTTTTCATATTACTAGGGTGATTCCAGACAATTACATTCAACTCTTAAATATCAGCAACTCAATTACGTCAATGAAGCCAAAACTAGGTGTATTGACGCATGTTTTCCCAAATTTCTATTTGGTGTTTGATATGCATTAGCATGTAGAATTGTTCGAGATATAAGCTCATGCTTCTAGCGCGTTTTATTTGCTTAGTTAATCTCGCCGGCCTATTTGCTTACTTGGGAATGTTGTTTTGACCGATAATTGCAATTGCGAAAACGATAACAGGCTTAAAAGCACCTCCGAGAAGTCGAGGTCAACGAACCCCAACTCAAACTGACTTCCGAGAAGCCGGGGTCAACGGACCCCAACTCAAATCAGCTTCCGAGAAGCCGGGGTCTGCGGACCCCAACTCTAACTGACTTCCGAGAATCTGGGGTCAACGGACCCCAACTCAAATCAGCTTCCGAGAAGCCGGGGTCAATGAACCCCAACTTAAATCAACCTTCGACATGTCGGAGTCCATGGACTCCAACTTAAACTCAAAATGGATGCCCAGACCGAATTAAAAGAACTTGAAAAGATTGCAAAACAAAGGCGGTGATATGTACAATCACCGCCTTTGTTAACATATTAAAATTGCATTCTGTTAATCCAATTAGTTTTTATTTACCCCTATTAATATAAGTATCTTGAAAATATTTTCTACTTGCATTGATCACTGTTAACAATTGCTTGAAAAGTTCCACATTGGGGTTCTTTTTGTTTTTCGCCATCGCCAAAATATACTCAACTGTATCATTATAAGTAATGATTAATTCCTTACTAGCCACCCTCATGTCTATTCCTGTTTCCTTCAACTCGTCAGCCACTCTTGTGGTGAACAATGCTTTGAATTCATCGTTGGTCGTTTGAACCTTCGCTACATATTTAGCAATACCCAACTTAGTCACATGAGCCTTGTATTTTGGCTCAGCAAGATTTACAAGAATGGAATCAAGCGCTGCAGTCTCCGCTTCAAAATTTTTGCTAGGCACATCGCCAAAAGGCTTCAACATATTCAATAGGCTTTCCGCTGCTGCCACTTCCGCTTCATCGTCTGAAGCTCTCCCAAGCTTTATAGCTTTCAACAAAGTGCTATATGCTTTGTCTCGCCCTTTATCTGACTTAAATACTTTTTTGGTGTAGTCGTTAGCTTTAGCTTTTCCTAAACCATTTTGAAAAGTTGTACCCTTGGTGTACAATTCAGTCAAATAATCATTCAGACCTTCATCGGTCATTTTTGTTTTGTCGATGTTTTTCTCAAAATCATCTTGAACACGACCTGGCAATTCTGCCAATTCTTCATAATCTAGTTTTGATACATTGAATGGAGTTAATTCAGGTTTCATGAAATAAGTATTTAAACGTTACTAAAAATAGGTTTGGGGGGCAAATATAAAAACTGGAATGAAAACAGATGCAGTGTAAAAAGAATTTTTCCCGAAAATTTTACTAAAAGCGGGATGAATTCCTCAAAAACTTCCCGAAAGTTCAAAAATCTTGGAGAGCTTAGGCATGCAGGGCACTATTGACATCCTTTTATCCCCTATTATAATATACCAAATCCTTGGTTACATGGAACTGTTGCTTTGAAGAATAAGCACAATTACCCCAATGGTACTTTATTGAAAACGCTAGCGATGTTCGCAACATTAAGAAACAATTAATCGAAAAAAATACAGCGTATTTTATATGCCTAGTACATTTTCTCAAATATATATTCAAGTTGTGTTTGCCGTAAAAGGCAGGGAAAATATGATACATACCTCATGGGAAGAAGAATTGTACAAGTACCTATCTGGTATAGTTAGAAATAAAGAACAGAAGATGCTGGCCATCAATGGGACGCCCGACCACATTCATTTTTTGATAGGGATGAAACTTACCTGTTGCTTGTCAGATTTGGTAAGGGAGGTAAAAAAATCTACCAATGAGTTTATTAATGAACGAAAATTTCTGAAGCAAAAATTTTATTGGCAGGAAGGATATGGTGCATTTTCCTACAGTCATTCTGCATTGGATAAGGTGATAAGCTATATTAACAATCGAAAGGAACATCATAAGAAACAAACATTTCGTGAAGAGTATACGGCGTTTCTCAAGAATTTTCAAATTGAATTTAAAGATGAATATTTGTTTGATTGGATTAAATAATCGGAAATAAAGGAATTATAGGGATAGAACCCATCGGGTTCAAATGTTTATAGCCAAGTGTTAAAACAAAAAATACGACCCCATCGGGGTAGAACTGGGTGGGGTTAATCTTTTTCCTATAAACATTAAATCCCGATGGGATTATTTGGAAGTTGTACAACCCAACACTTAAAAAACACTATCCATCAATAAGGCCATTACTATACCCGCAAATTTGCTTTCATCCAATTACCTAATAGATTGGTTCTTTGTACTTGAATTTTTAAAAAACTATGTACCATCAAATATTAACCAGTCTTTCAAAATTCATTTCACTTGACAGTGCTGAACAGGAAGACTTTGTATCTAAACTAGAACTAAGACACTACAACAAAAAAGAACTGGTTTTGAAGGAAGGGCAGGTTTGTAAACATGCCTATTTTATTAATTACGGCTGTCTTCGGTACTATTATAATCTCGATGGGCAGGATAGTACGGCGCAATTCTTTTTTGAAAACGGTTGGTATGCCGACTATGAAAGCTTTTTATCTGGACTACCCAGCAAGCAAAATATAGAAACATTGGAAAATTCTGAACTGCTTTTACTGCCTGCTAAGGCGCTTCAACAACTTTTTGTGGAGATTCCAAAATTTGAACGATTTGGAAGGCTTATGGCCGAAAATGCATTTCTGGGTATCAAGCAAAGAAGTGAAATGCTAGAAAACCTTTCGGCAGAAGAACGCTACTTGAAATTGATGCAGGAAAGACCGAAGGTTTTTGAGCGCATTCCCCAACATTATATCGCCTCTTATCTTGGCATACAACCCCCTTCGCTTAGCCGTATCCGAAAAAAATTGGCCAATAAACGATCGTAAAATTTTGTAAAAAACAAGCCTGTTGTATTTCTTAACCTAGGTGAACGTTTACCGCCCGGGGGATTTTCATTTTTGCTGCGTAACAAAATTTACTAACTGTTAAAACGTTTCAAAAATGAAAAAAATGATTTTCTCGCTTACCGTTTTCTTAGCATTTTTTTGCCTTCAGATGGCCAACGCACAATCGCCTTCCGCCCAAAAAACAAAATTGCCTGTGTATGGTGAATTTGGGTTAGGGTTTGGCCAAACATTGTTTTTCGGGGATATGAAAAACAAACTTGCGCAGTCTTATGGCGGAAGCTTTAACCCTAGCATTGGCAATAACTTGATGATGGGTTTCTATGTTTCACCCGACCATTGGAAAGGATTAGGGCTGGGGGCGAGAATCAAAGGCACTTTTGGAACTTCTGTGAAAGGAGACTATGACGACAGCTATATTTTTAATTACTACAACCTTGCGGTATCAGCAAAATACTATGGATTAAGTAAGGAATTCAATAAAGGATTGTATGTACGGGGTAGTTTCGGCTTTGGACAATTTACCACCAAAAGGGTGAACGAGGCTACCAATATGTATAAGCACCAGTATGCCATTGGCACTTCTTTGATGGGCGGGGTGGGGTATTCCATCCCGTTTAAGAAAACAGTATTAAGTTTTGAAGCCGAGTTTGAATATTCAAACCGAAATGGAACGATAGATGGCAAGGGCACTACTAGTTATCAAAGTGGTCAATTAGGTGGTAACATTATTTTATCATTTTAAAACTCGCAAAAAAATGAAAACAACCACTGCACTTTCATCAAAAAGGATAGTAATTATACTGCTCTTAGCAGAAGCCATTGCCGTAACGGTGCCTGTAATACTATTAGGTAAGTACTTTAATTTCCCTACTATTTTAACCCACATTGCAGCAATTTTCTGGGTAAAAGTTAACCTTTCTGTTATTTTCTGTTAAACTTTCCTGTTTTTGGATGGTTTTTGGGGCATTTTTGGCCTAAAATACGGGTAAATG
>JAIXOJ010000189.1 GCA_027486835.1 Chitinophagaceae bacterium | reverse complement strand
CGTTGCAGAACAGCTTGCAGAACTTCTCACAAAAACAGAAACCATATTCCCTGGTACTGATTTGAAATTAATCTTTAAAACTACCGCTTCCTAAACTGCGAAAGGTCAGGAGTTCTGAGGTTAGGGAAATTACTCAATAAGGCATACAGCTAAGCAAAGTGTATTAATCAATGCAGTTCAACCGCGGTTTTAAAATCCTCTAGGTCTTGCAGAATGGCTTTCTTCAACATCCCTTTGAAAAAAATCATCGGTAGCGATTTCATTTTTGCAATGAACCCTTTGGCTATTGTCTCGTGAACACTCGTTAAAATAACATTGCCTCCAAGCTCAGATATGGTCATGGTATTCAGGAAAATAAAACCGTCCATTTCAGCACAGGTTTGATAGTATTTATTCTCCTCAGCATCAATAATCCACTTGTCAATTGCGGAAGGTTTTCCGAAATACATCCTTGTTTCGCTCCATTTTAGACCTACAAGCGCACTTTCTGGCTGGCTCAATATTTCTATTTTTTCTACCCCACAAAGGATGTCTGCCAGATTGGATATATTGGTAATGGCCGTCCAAACAGCTTTTTTGTTTTTGTCTATGGTTATCTGCGCTTCAACTTTCATCTCTTTTTATGTTTATATTTTTTTGCAATGCCGCCAAATTAATATGGCATGGCATAGTTCGAGTTGGTATTCCAACTGCCCAGAATCCAAGCCCAAATAATGGCAATATTGCTGTTATTGTATTAATAAGACAAACTAAAACCGTAGATTTATTAAAATAGCAGCATTAATGCGCGAATAGATGACTGTAAATACAGAATAAAACAAATAATGTCAAAAGTATTTGGTAATTCCTTTTATCTGTTTAAGCTACTTGTCATATGACTCTATCGCCTAGCTGACCAGTTTGAAGTATAAACCTAGGTAAGTGGCGCAAATAGCACGCTTCCGCTAGCATAGAATTCCAGTTTAAAGGTATTCTAATTATATCAATGATGTACACTTTTTCCTACCGTACTTGTCCAGCAAATGAAAGCACTATTTTATATTACTTAGTTCTCCCAAAAGTATAGCCTAGCGTAAATAAATAAGCTCGTGTTAACGATTTATGTAAGCAAAATAATTGTAACCGCCAAGGGTACTAATCTGTGGAATTACTTGTTGCCCATCTTGAAGAAAAGAATCTATTGGATTCTTACAGTCTGGGCAGAGATCTCCTCCGAAAATACATTCCTTATATTTTTGAGGACTAATAATGTTTGATATTTTAACAACTCTGTTTAGAGCAGGAAGATATATTTCCCAATCAGAATCAGATTTGAGGTATTTATAATCACAGCAAACCTTATTAAAAGGAATAGCAGTTGTATCATTTGAAGATGGATTTGATAAGACATTGCTGTCACTTATAATTAAAACAGTGTCTATAAGTGATTGAAAAGCATCTCCTTTTTTGTATTGACGAACAACAATTGTGTCGAGATCTGTCCATTTGAATCCAACAAAAACTGGTGTGATAAAGTCATTAAAGCAAGGAAGAGATCTCTTACAACTTGTAATTACAATAACAATAATTGAAAATAGTAGTAACAATCTTTTTATAATCAATTTACTGTTGGTTAGGTTTTGAAACATTATTGATGAATTTGTACCTAATAAATTTAAAGGTTTGCAAGTTAGTTTGTATTTGGAATCAATGATTTCCGAGTACGGAAATTGTAGAAACAATATTGTAGATGTTTCAATTGTAGATTGAATCTATGAAAACTAGCTTAATTGTTGGGAACAAAATTTGAAAATCACTTATTTATGTTTAAACATCTCGTCATTTAAATTCTGAGCAAAGAACTTAGCTAATTGCATAAGTTAAAAGAAGAACTATTACCGAAGATGGTTTATATGGATTAGCTTAAATCTAGCAATCCAGTTTATGTGTTATAGTTACATTTCCTACACAACATTTTGCTCATTTAAATTAATTCAACATTACCCACAGCACCAACTATTTCTTGAATCGATAATGTCCTATTATCTTGAATTTAAACAAACAATCTTCTACAACTTGCCCACGACCGATATTATGGACTATTAAATTTCTTTCCGAATTGCCCAAGGTTGAGTCAATCACAATTCCTATATGAGTCAAATCTCTAGGCAAAATCCAGCAAACAATATCACCCGGTTTGTAATCTGCACTTTCATGGGTGATGGGTAATTGTGATTTATTTCTTTGAAAAAATGTCATCAGGTTGGGAACCCTTCGGTGGTCGATATTTTTATCAGGTTTAGTTAATTGCCATTTATGAGGGTATTGATTAAAATTGGCTGATAAATCTTCGTGTACTTCCTTTTGAAGGTCTATCCCCATTTTGTGATAGGCCCTAATCACCACATCACAACAAACGCCCTTGTCAGCAGGAACATCGCCGTTTGGATATGGAATAACAAAATAGGCAGGATCGTAGGTAACTTTTTGCAAAGTCAAAGCAATAGCCGAGTCAGATAGTTTGCCGAAAAAGCTGGTATCTTTTACATGGTGTTTAGTATGATGATAGCTAGTTCCTGAATGATTGTCATAACCGCCACAATTAAAACCAAAGAAAACGAATAGTATAAAGAAGTACTTCAATTGTTGGGCATTTTGTGGTTTAAAAAAAAGTTTGGCTAAATAAGATATGAACAATCCATTTTTCCATAAACAAACCTAAAGATTGCAACATTGGTATTTTTTTATCCGTTCCGAATTTATCTCAATGTCAATTAGTAAAGAAAGAGGATTATAGGATTGCCATAATTAGCATTTTGGTATTGCTGATGCAGCCCCCTTTTAATAAATACGCTCAACTTATTACTATCGACCATAACGATTCATGCAATTAATCCCAAAGGGATTGGATGTTTATAGAAAAATGGTGAAACGGGATTGGTACGACTCCGATGGGGTCGAATGTACTGTTCGTGTTTTTTGCTATAAACATTGAAACCCTGTGGGTTCGATTCAATTTGTCTTAATGTTATTGAATAGGCTATAAAGAGAGATGAAAGTATTCCTTTCTGACTGGTCATTAGAGGTAAATAAGGACGATTAGGCAACTTTATGGAATGAGTCTTTATTAATGACATTGCTCCACAAAAAGAAATTCAGTAACTGTGTAGCGTAAATGATTGGCTGTAATTTCTAACGCCGCTTATAAACAAACGGGATTTGGAAATCCCATTTATCTGTTCAGGCGACATGACCTGCTGAACATCTCGCCCAGCTGAGTATTATAATCCCCATTCTCGTACGGAACCCCATGGTTTTTTTTCTGCAACTTCTTTATATGATGACAATTGAGCAATTTTTAGCTTAGCAAGAAATTCAGTCGCATCAATCAGTTCAATCGGATATCCTTTATGGGCACTAATATCGGCTAGTGAATATACTCCTTCCTGAAATTCTGATGTAGTTACGAATATGCCCTTAGTATGTCCGTTAAGTACTAGTGCTCCCGTTAATTCTCTTATTTTTGCTACAGAAATTCTGTCTTTATATCGTTTTACTTGAATACCAATAGTTTGATTATCGTTACCGTCTAGAATGATGTCAATACCTCCATCGCCAGAATAGTTAGTCACTGTACTGGTAAATCCGTGATCTCGAAATACAGATGCAACGACCTCTTCAAACATACGTGGATCGATTTTGAAACGAGATTCATATTTTGCAGTAAGATATGATCTAACATCATTTATTGGTATTGAAACATCACTTAGATCTAATTTCTTAAGCGTGGCTACTCTCATTTCGAATGATGAAGGCAAACTTCCTCCAATATAAGTTCCAACGCCATATTTCCACCAGCCACAGATTGGACAAATCCCAATTACCGCTACGCATTTAGTAGTAAAATTATCTGACAGTCCATAGTTTAGTGTCTCATATAACTCAATCTTTTCTTCTTCTTCGTGATTGCGTACTAAAGTTGTATTGCAAAAAATACAGTCAGATTGAAATGCTACTTTGGGATTTATTGTTGTCGGATTATAACTATCGTAAAGCCAGATACTCATATTGGTAATTTATTTATGATTCCACAAGAATAGTTGATGCCAACGAATGAGTGTTTGGGAAGGTGCTTTACAAGAATGTTCCGTCTGCCGATGAACAATTGCTTAATTCTTGTTCAACTGCCCAATTCCTGCTCTACTGTCCCATTATGTTAGGTCTTCCGAAACTACTGCTAAACGAAAGCACTATTGCCGAATTTATTCCGTCTACAAACACTTTCCTAAACACTTTTGTTGTACGTTCGTTTTTTCTAGATTTTCAGAATTTGCTATCGAAAAATTGATTTGTACAAAGATTTATCAATAGTATCAGTGTACTTTTCTGCTAAACTATTAAGTTTTGAATACATTCCAAAGGTATGATAGATTTGGTCATTACTATTTGATAGCTCAAGTAACCTCTTAGTTTGGTCTAAATTTAAATGGTTAGTAACTTTAGCAATTGTATTATCAAACCTTGATGTCGAATCTCCAAAACTTTTACTCAACCCAAAATATTCAATTGCAATGTCAATAATTTCTTTTAAGCAGTCATTTTGTTCGGATAATTTAACTAAACGCATAAAAGCAGAAGATGAAATATCTGTAAATTTTGACACATCAAGTACAGCAAGGTGTGCTTTAACCGTTGGGTAAATAAACCAACCTATTAATTGAAAATTTTGATTTCGACCAATTAAGCTTGTGATCAGAAGTTTCAATGCCGATTGTAAGGGTTCATAAAAATCAGGAAAATAGCTTAATAGCCAAATCAATCTGCCAACTTGTTCATCCTTATTGATATTACTGTAATATGTAGGTTCATTATTTATTAGGTCAACACAAATTCCTCTATCAGACGTTGCAAAGATTTTCAAAACATTAAACGTTAATACTCTATTAGTAACTGAGTCTGTATCTTCTGTAACAAAAACAATCTTCCAAAGACTTCTAAAAAGTTTTCTGAAACTTGTTTCATTTAGCTTTTCTAAATACCTTGATTTTACATAAATCTCCAATCTTTCATAATCTCCAATTTTATTTTTCACTTCAACCAAATCAGCAAGCATAGTGTCAAATATTTTATTGGAAAAAAAGGGTGGATTGGTCAATATTCCTTCTAAAATATTTCTAATTAATGATTTAACAGTATCTCTATTGGGTGAAAAAAGTAAATCAGTATTAGTCAAGATAGGATGAGCAGATAAGTGCCTGTTTTTTTGAAGCGATTCAATTGCAACAATATCTGAAGATTCAAGCAGAGCCGTTCTTATTTTAATAAATTCAATTAATTTAGATTCCCACTCTGGTGAAGTTGAATTTGCTAATTGTATTTTTTCAATGTCGTCAAGTATATCCTTTGCCGTAGTATCACCATATATATCCCTTAAATCTCTGAGTTTATATACTAAATCACAAATTAGTACAGAGTATAACATAACTGTGGATGACCTATAGTTACCATTTATGAAAGTTTGATAAACCTCTTTAAAGTATTGCTTAGTATTTGGATTGTTAATTTGTTCTGCAGAAGATTCTATTGAAAAGTCAAAATTCATGTTTGTAAAGTTTATTTTTTTGTGAAATTTAATTATGAGTGTGATTTTCAATGACGCACAACGGGCAGGGCTTTATGCAGGTTAGGAATTAGTATTCCGTCTGCCAATAACCGCTGCTGTTTGAAAATATGTTGATGAAGTTAAATGCAAAAGCTGATAGTTATTCGTCAGCTGGAACTGAAGCTGGGATTTGCAAATTGTTGATGTTCCAACGTCCAGCCCAGCTTGCATAAAACCCAATGTTAGCTGCTGTATTTTCCTCATGCAAGTTTAAATAAGCTAAAATATGCCTTTAAATAATTTTCACTTCCAAAGTAATAATTGTCTGCACTACCTAACATTCTGTAGTTTATATTCTGTGTAAATGAACAGTCTACGGTAATCCTATCAATTTTGTTGTAAAACAATTTTCCATTAATACTTACACCGTTCTTGTCCGTAGCGTCAGTCAAGATGCAACAATTTTTTTTGTCAAGAGGAATAATTATTTTGTTATCAGAATTGAATTGTTCTTCAAATTTATGGTTTAATAATTCTCCTTCTGAATTTACAATTAACACAGGGTTGTCGCTTGTAATAAATTCAGATGTATCTGATATTGTCGCAACTTTAAAAATTTTAAACTCGTGTGCTGCAATAAAATTGGTTAAAGTATAAAGTAAATGAGCTCCTTTGTAGTCTTCTTTTATTTGGTCAATTTCGTGATTAAATTCAGCAGGGACTGTTTTAAAGAAAAAGTCGAATTGTTTGGGTGTGCGACAATGCAAAGAAAGTAAGAACATTAAAAGCCTTGTTCTGTCTTCCATGGTTGGCAGTCCAACTATTTTTGGATTAACCAACATTTCATAATATTTGGGGTAGTAATTTTCGACTTCTTTTGAATAAACTAAAGTCTCAATGAGCATTGGGTCGCGTCCACTTTTAACCGTATAAAAATTGTCTCTCGTCGTAGCACTTTTTAATGAAATAGGTTTATCAAGTTCTCGATTCCTAGTTTCATCTTTGTCTCTACGCTTATGCTTTCTATAAATATTTACACCATCTTCGGAAAAGTTTTTCAGATAGCATTTTGGAATAGTATGTTGATTGTTTACGTGAGGTGTCATATTATAGCCGCTAACTCGGTAATATACTCGAGTTTAGCCTTTATTTCTATTTTTAAATCTTTATACTTTATCATTGTTACTATATTGCTAAATGCAAGAAAAAGTCATTCCTTACACCTCCTTCAACACCACCGTAACACTCAAAGTCTTTCCCTTCTCAAACTGTATCTCCACCTCCTTGGTTTCAAATCCATTAGCAGAAAAACTAAAAATAAATTTACCCGGCATATGCTCCTCAATAGAAACAATACTATCAGCATTTGATTTGTAGGTGTTTTTCTTTTTCTTGGAAGTGCTGTACAAGTCAGTAGCCACTACAGATTTACCAATCAAAGACCCATCCATCTTCACAACCAGTACCTTTACATTCGTGTGGCGTTTGCCAAACTCTGGTATATCAGTGGCAGCCAACAAACCAGCCAACACCTCACTATCAGGCTTTAAAAAACCTTCGCCCAGCGTGCGTAAGTCATTCAATACCCCTACACCCTCTGCCCCCAATTTTTGCAACTTTTCTGTGCCATTCACTTTTTTAAACTTAGCATTGGTGGACACCAAGTTCTTGTTATCATCAAACAATTTCGCTGCCGCAGCAAGACCATCTATTTCGGCAAGTTCTATCAAGTCCTTAAATACGCTATCCACATTAGCCCGCAATACACTAACCAATTGCATGGCCCTAACTTCTACTAAATTTTTATTAGCCGAAAAATAAAAGGTAAACGGTTTACTCACGGCTTTTTTAAGGTTATCGTCTCCGCTATCCTTAGCCTTCACCTGCACTTTTTTACTCAGTCGATCTGCCGTTTTAGCCACATTCAGTTTATAGGTTTCCACCTTGTCCTTATCACCCGAAGTATCCATTGTTTGGATCGTCGCAGCCGCTTTAATTTGCTGCAACAATGGGTCGATAGTAGCTAATTTACTATCGAATGTCTTCACTTTGTCTAACTCCCCCCGATTCTCTTTTTTATTCCCAAAAGTCAAGGTTTCAGATAGTGCGGTTACTACGTTTTGTATCTCCTGATCCATGATAGACTGATTTTAAGTTCCTACTTTAAATGTTTAAAAGTTTATCTGGTTGCAATAATAAGTATGTTTGTTTAAACATTTTACGTTTTCTCTAATTTTTTCTAAATTTTTTTTTGAGCCCCCAAGAGTTATCCATTAGAGCCAATCATTTTGCAGTAAATTTTCCAAAAATTGCACTGTTCTTTACTTATTATCTTGCAACAACTATCTGTTTAAATCACCTATTACCCCGTATTTATTCCTTTGTGCCAACAACTTAAAATCTAATACCCAACACTTGTTAAGGCTACCAAACTAATTGGCTAGTAAGTACATACTTATATTATAGTGGGCTAATGCTAGGGCTGCAAAAGGGTGCATTCCTATGGGCAAACCCTTGTGGTTGCCCCTTCTACACAATCAACATTGCAATTAAATAATTCGTAGGGGCAAACCCTTGTGGTTGCCCCTTCTACATAATCAACATTGCAATTAAATAATTCGTAGGGGCAATCCCTTGTGGTTGCCCCTTCTACACAATCAAAATTGCAATTAAATAATTCGTAGGGGCAAACCCTTGTGGTCGCCTCTTCTATACAATCAAAATTGCAATTAAATAATTCGTAGGGGCAATCCCTTGTGGTTGCCCTTCCTACATAATCAAAATTGCAATTAAATAATTCGTAGGGGCAATCCCTTGTGGTTGCCCCTTCTACACAATCAACATTGCAATTAAATTTACCAAAATAGATGTAATCTGTTTCTTTAAATTCCATCGAAGGAAAAATTAAAAAGAGTCGCACAACTGTCCGTGTCATTGGAGCGTATGCGACTATTAAGTGCAATAGATAGAATAGATAAATTAGCAGTCGCAATTCGTGAATTTGAGGCAATACTCTGTTAAGGCTTGTTTACTAATTAAGCATAAGGGAGTTTAACATTTACAACATCAGCAATAAAAACCGATAAAACACCCCCCCAAATTTCCGGAGGACGCCTCTAAATTTCCGGAGGACGCCTCTAAACTTCCGGAGGACGCCTCTAAATTTCCGGAGGACGCCTCCAAATTTCCGGAGGACGCCTCTAAATTTCCCAAAGAAGGCAAAAAACTTGTATGCACACCAAAACATTCAACCACCATCAAAACCAAAATTTATTCCTTATTCCTCACCCCCAACTTCTTGCTATTATAAGTTTATCAATACATACACCATCCTATCTTCACCCAAAGAAAAAAGCAGGTTTTCGTAAAAAAATTAATTCCTGTGGATATAGATTGTAGGAATGAATCGATTTTTGGTTTATTATCGCAGTCAACTATCGTTGGTAGTACAAAAATTAAGTTGGTTTTTGGGCAGGATAGTAGGTAAGTGGTGTACATTGTTCATGTTTAAACATATTGTCAGATGGTAATTGAAGAGATTAAAATATTAAGGGGGCCGAATTATTGGAGTATTAGGCGCAAAAAGTTGATTCAAATGAAAATCAACTTGGGCGAAATGGAGCAACGTCCCACCAATCTGATTGATGGTTTTGCAGATCGATTGAAAGCATTGTTTCCCACCATGATTAGCCACCGCTGTAGTGTGGGCGAGGAAGGTGGTTTTTTTCAACGGGTGGATGAAGGCACTTGGATGGGGCATGTGATAGAGCATATAGCCCTGGAGTTGCAAACCCTTGCTGGTATGGATTGTGGTTTTGGCCGCACCCGTGGCACGGGCAAGGAGGGCGAATACCATGTAGTGTTTGATTATATAGAAGAAGATGCTGGGGTTTATACCGCTAAAGCGGCTTTTCGCATAGCAGAGGCGTTGATAGCTGGTGAGGAATATTCGCTAGACCAAGACATTCAGGTATTGCGCGAAATAAGGGAAAATACTCGCCTTGGGCCAAGCACGGGCTGCATTGTGGAGGAAGCAAGCAAAAGGGGCATTCCTTTTATTCGGTTGAATAAACAAAGCTTGGTGCAGTTGGGGTATGGCGTACACCAAAAACGCATTCGTGCCACCATCGCCAGCACCACTAGCCATATTGCGGTGGAAATTGCGGGCGACAAAGACGAAACCAAGAATTTATTAGGTGCTGCTGAAGTGCCAGTGCCAAAAGGTACGGTAGTGCGTTCAGAAGAGGGATTGAAAGATGCGGTTGCGCGTTTTGGTTATCCGCTGGTGATAAAACCCATCGATGGCAATCATGGAAAAGGCAATACTACCAATATCACTACTTGGGAGCAGGCAACCACCGCACTAGCTGCTGCACAGCATTATAGCCGCAGCGTGATAGTAGAGCGTTTTATTACCGGTTTTGATTTTAGGGTGTTGGTCATTAATTATAAATTTATTTGTGCTGCTTTGCGTACCCCCGCTTCGGTGGTGGGCGATGGGGAGCATACCATTCAATGGCTGATTGACGAAACCAACAAAGACCCCCGCCGTGGTTATGGTCATGAAAAAGTGTTAACCCAAATAACCATTGACCAGTTTACCCAAAAAATGCTGGACGATAAAAACTATACCCTAGACACCATCCCCAAAAAAGATGAATTGGTATTACTCAAACCAACGGCCAACCTAAGTACAGGTGGTACTTCCACCGATGTAACGGATGAGGTACACCCCGAAAATATCTTTTTGGCAGAGCGCATTGCACGGATAATTGGTTTAGACATTTGCGGTATCGACATTATGGCCAAAGACCTGCGTACTTCCATCTACGAAAACGGCGGTGCGGTATTAGAAGTGAATGCAGCCCCAGGTTTCCGGATGCACATAGAACCTTCGGTAGGTTTGGCGCGCAACACCGCCGAGCCAGTGATTAATATGCTCTTTCCACAAGGCACTAATGGTAGAATTCCCATTATCGCCATCACGGGTACGAATGGTAAAACCACTACTACCCGTTTAACTGCCCATATCTGTAAAACGGCCGGAAGAAAAGTAGGCTACACCACCAGCGATGGGGTGTATATCCAAAATCAACTGATGATGAAAGGCGATTGCACGGGCCCGATAAGTGCACAGTTTGTTTTGAGAGATCCTACGGTTGATTTTGCAGTGCTAGAATGTGCTAGGGGTGGATTGCTTAAATCTGGTTTAGCCTTCGATAACTGCGACGTGAGCATCGTAACCAACGTTACAGCAGATCATTTGGGCTTAGGCGGTATTGAAACAGTGGAACAAATGGGTCGGGTGAAGTCGGTGATACCACAAACTACGTTCAAGCATGGTTTCGCCATCTTGAATGCAGATGATGATATTGTGTACGAAATGCACAAAGACCTGTCCTGCAATGTGGCTTATTTCAGCATGGACGAAAACAATCCTCGCATTAAAAAGCACAGCAAAGAGGGTGGTTATTCTGCCATTTATGAAAACGGCTACATCACCATATTAAAAGGTACTTGGAAAATAAGGGTGCTGAAAGTGACGGAGATACCGATTACCTATGGTGGTAAGGCATTGCACAATGTAATGAATACCCTGCCTGCGGTGTTGGCTACTTATTTGTTTAAGAATATCACCATCGAGGATATTAAAACAGCGCTTAGTACGTTTACACCTTCGCCCACACAAACCCCTGGCCGTTTAAATTTATTTGAGTTTAGGCATTTTAAATTCTTGGCCGATTTTGCACACAACCCAGCGGGCTTATCGCTACTGTGCGATTTTGTGAGCAAACTAGATGGTACACCCAAAGTGGGCATTATCAGCGGTACGGGCGATAGGAGGGATGAGGACATCAAAGAGCTAGGCCGCATCAGTGGTCGTTATTTCGATGAAATCATCATTCGCCAAGACAAACACCTGCGAGGCCGCACCGCCGAAGAAATTGTGAACCTACTGATAGCTGGTATCAAGGAAACACAACCCAAGGAAATCCCGCTACAAATCATCTTTAGCGAAAAAGAAGCCATCATGACGGCCTATAACAACGCCCAAAAAGGGAGTTTAATCACCATTATGTGTGATGTGGTGTCGGAGGCATTGGATTTAATTAAGGATTTAAAAGAAAAAGAAGAGAAAGGATATTTGGCTAATTAAACTTTTCACTGCTTTGCAAAATACTAGGAGGTGTGTTGGCTATGTTGCTAACATGCCTCTTTTTTTATTTGGGGAGCTTGTCTGGACTTTGATTTACATGATTTTTAAGATTTTCAGTATTTTTTGGGGTTGGTTGTCTTAACTGTGATTTTTTGATTTCTTAGTTTTCATGATTTTTTTGGGTTGGTTGTTTATACTGTGATTTTTTTGATTTCCATGATTTTTTGAATACAAGGTCAATTAAAGGGCGCAGCTTTGACATTTTTGTAGCTCGGAAAAGCGATAAAATGGCATCCCCAATTCTTTGTAAAAGAAACAACTAAACCTGTAGCGGGATAGTTTTGCATCATGATAAATACCTACCTAGAGCAGCTTGTGGCCATTGCCCAAAAAGAACGACGCATCATTTTGGGGTTAATGAGCGGTACCTCCCTCGATGGATTGGACCTTGCCTTGTGTGCTTTCACAGGATATGGTAACAGCACCAAGGTGGAGGTTTTGCATCATACTACTATTCCATATCCCACATCGGTAATCGAGCAATTAAAAACAGTTTGTAGCCAACCTACGGTTTCACTAGCGCAAGTCTGTCTATTAAATGCTGGGTTAGGCCAATTGCATGGGCAATGGGTTAATCAACAATTGAGCAAATGGGGTATTAGCCCTGATACAGTGGATTGCATAGCTAGCCACGGGCAAACCATTTATCATGCTCCAAAAAGATTGCACCAACAGGAGGAATTTGGCAACGCCACGCTTCAAATGGTGGATGGTGATCACATAGCCGTGGAAACAGGCATCATTACCATTGCCGATTTTAGGCAAAAGCATGTAGCAATGGGAGGGGAGGGCGCACCATTAGCACAGTATGGAGATTGGTTATTGTTTAGAAAAAAAGGAGAGCATCGTATTTTACTCAATATTGGAGGCATTGCTAATTTCACCTGGTTACCCGCAGTTGGGGGAGTGGGCGATATGTTGAGTACAGATACTGGCCCCGGCAATACCTTGATAGATGCGTATGTGCAAAAACATTTTCCACCCTTGCGGTACGATGAAAACGGAAGTATTGCTGCCAGTGGAACTGTAAACGAAAAACTATTGGCTGAATTGCTCAACGACCGATTCTTTCAAGCAGCATTACCCAAAACCACGGGGCAAGAATTATTGAATCCACAGTATGTTGAAAATGCTATCGTGGCAACACAGGTAATGGTAACACCAAAAGACCTGATAGCAACGCTCACTGCTTTTACTACGCATAGTATTGTTCGAGCTATCAGACAAGCAAATAGATACCAAGCTAAAGAAATAGTAGTTTTTACCAGTGGAGGTGGGGTACACAACAATACATTACTGCAACACATACAATCGCTTTTGCCAGAAGCCCGTTTTCAATCCTTGAATACCCTAGGCATACACCCCGATGCAAAAGAAGCCGTTCTCTTTGCCTTGTTAGCCAACGAACTATTTGCCCCTAAAACATCCGAAGAGGCCGTGTTGCCCGTTCGTTTAGGAAAAATATGTCTTCCAGCTTGAAAGTAGCAGTGCTTAGTTTCTGTTTTCTACGAGATTCTTCAGGTTGTTTAGGTTCTTTTCCATCATGGTACCCAATATTTTATCGCTCATCATCGAGCCAAAACGCTCCCAAGGATACCATCCAATGTGTTGTTCAAACTGCCAGTGTAATACGCAATTGGCTTGTCCGTTTTCTTGATACAGGCGCATGGTGCTTTTCAATTCTCCATTATTGCTGGTTTGCCAAGTAGCATGAACAATTGAATCTCTACTGTTTGTTGGTGCAATAAGTACCAAAGAATTGCCCAACTTGGCTTTTAAAGGGCTTTCCACCACGGTGTTTTGTGCCGTTAAACCATCCATCCATTTTTTCCAACCCACAACGGTATTGATTTGCGGCAATACACTATCTCTGGAAATACCCATATCCACCGCCCGAGAAACAATAACGGTACTAGGAAATAATAACCCCAAGCAGGTAGCAGCAACGAACATCAGCACAATGCTGATGAGCGCAAGTTTAATCAATTTCATAAGTAAGCTTATTTATCCCATTTAAATACTTTCCAAACAATGGCATATACCAGTAAAGACCATAACGCCAATACGCCGATATGCTGCCAACAATCCAAAATACTCACCCCCTCAAACGATATTTTACGCATAGCCATATTGAAATGCGTGAGCGGTAATATTTTACAAGCATTTTGTAACCATTCTGGAAAAACTGATACCGAAAAGAAAGTACCAGACAATAACATTTGCGGTAAGCTAATGATATTGATGTACAAAGGAATCATGGTATCATTTTTCACGATGCTGGACAAAATCAATCCAATACCCATCAATAAAAAAAGAAACAAAATACTCAGCGAAACCATTTCAATAAACGTAATAAAGCCATGCGCCAAGGTAAAGCCTATGAAAAAATGACCTACAATAATCAATACCAACACGTTGATTAACTGAAAGAAGATTCTGCTAAATCCAATACCTATTAGGATGTTCATACGGTTAACGGGCGTGGCATAAAAGCGTTTTAACACCAATTGTTCCCTTAAATTGAAGAACGTAAAAGCAATACCAAACAGGGTTGAAAACAATAAAGAAAAACCGATTTGCCCGGGTAGCACAAAATCTATTTGCTTGTACTCACGCACGTTGTAGATGTCTTGGCGAATGGTTACCAGATTGGGTTTGTTGCCCTCCATTTTTTTCTCCAGCTTATCCGTAATGTTTTCTAACAAAGGCACTAACTGTCCCATTTCCGAAGCACTAGCCGATGTGGACTGCACCTGAAGTTCGTAATGTTGTGGTAATAAGGTGTCATCAGGTATAGCTACCGTTTTCAGTTGGATAATGCCCGTTAACTTGCCACGTTCTAAATCTTGCCGCATCAGGCTTGTGTCTTGGTAATACTTGATTTTTATAAAAGGTTGTTCGGAAATGACTTTATAAATGATGTTGCTGGTATCGCTGCCGCTTGCATTAGCCAGTGTAAAATGATTTAAACCACGTCCATTAAAAGCACCAAAAATGAACACAAATACAAGCGGAAAAATCAGACTAAAAACGAGTGATTGAGGATTTTTGAGGTTGGCTATAAAACTCGCCTTGGTAATGGCTTTAAAAGCGGTTAACTGACTATACTTTTGAATCATGAAATAAGTTGAGTTGCGGCAAATCTATTTGGGAAAGGGCTTTCCACTATTATTTAATTCATTCTGCTGCCGCCAAATACGTTAGATGAATAGGATTTATTTGCTCAACAATCCTTAGAATTGTGGTGAGACGTACAATATAGGATAGTATTTAAACAAAAATAGCCGCTGAGGTAGCGGCTATTTTTATAAAATCAAATTGTGAAATAAGATTACAGTTTTTGGAAATTGCAAACTTGCTCTCCTTTGCTTGTCTTAATGCGAACAAAGTACAGACCATTAATCCAACTGCTTACATCTATCAGATGATTGGCTTGATAGTTAGGGTTTTGATACATCTGCTTACCACTCACATGGAATATACTCACCGCATTGCTGCTATTATTAGGTACAGAAAGTAAGATTTGATTCACGGCGGGGTTAGGAAAAGCTTTGTAGGTAGCTACTGTATAAAGTGGTTCAAGTACTAAGGTATTGCTGTAAAACAATTCACCGTTTTTGTCCACTTGTTCTAAACGGTAGTAGGCTTTATCCGTGCTTGGATCTTTATCGATGAAACTATATTTTGTGTTTGCTTCGGTATGGGTAGCCACAAAACCTACTTTATCAAATCTAGAACCATCGGTACTTTTTAGGATATTGAAACCAGTAGTGTTGGTGGTATTTTCAGCTATCCACTGCAAAGTGGGGGTTTGGTTTTGCCAAGAAGCACGAAAATCGTGGGTAGAAAGCGGGAGGTTGGTGTTAGAAAAATACAAACCTGTCCAAGAAGTACCATTTTTATAAATGTTCAAAAGAGGACTATGTACTCCATTGGCATAGAAAGTGTAATAATCGAAGTAACCATCATAGCTTAAAGTCCCATTGAAATATTGAATTAAATGAAGCGTCAATTTTACCCTTAACACGTTGGTATAAGTTGCTTTAGGCAAAATCAATGTACCATATGCATCGGCTTTGAAAGTATTGACATACTTGATGTCAATAGTCGGCGGTAGCGAATCATTGGTTAAGGTACTTGAGTCTGTGTAAGTGCTATTGAAAGTGAATGGATAAACTAAGTTGGTGTATTGGGGTGTGAATTTGGTAATATTTAAACTGGTTTTGCCACTGCTACCTAAAAAGGCAAAAACGCTGCTGTTAGATAAATAATATTGATAAGAATAGCTAGAAGCAGCAAAAGTGGCCAATGTGGCATTGGGGAAATTGCTTGCGCCTGGCAATCCTGCGGGACTGGTATAAGTGAATGTTTCAGTTGCACCAACACTGTCCTTTAAGTTACTGTAATTCCAAGTTTGGTTGGCTCCACCAGCAGTAGGTACTGTGATGGAAGATGATTTCAAATATTGCTGGCGGTAACTATCACCAATTACTGGACTATTTCCCGCAGCAGTGAGAGTAGGTTGCGCTTTGGCCGCTGTATGAGCCAAGCAGATTAAACATAAAAAGTAGCGTAGAATTTTTGTCATAAATAAAATTTAATGGTTAAAAAGAGTTTAAAACCGAATATCACAACAATATCCGTTCTTGCAATAATACTTGAAGATTAGAAACCCTTAACATTATTTTTTGGTGAACTGTAGATTTTCTGGGATTTAATAGGCTTTTTTCCCCGTTAAACGGATACAAAGCCAAGGATTTTGCACATTTAATGAGGTGTGTGAAATATTATTCAACAGGATAAAGCAGATATTAAAGCAGCGTTTCTTTTTAGAATTAAGTTTTTTTTAGGTAGTGGGTTTCTTTCGTGGCTTAACATCTCACTTACATTTGTTTCTTTTTATGCGGAAAGCTCACAATACTGTACGACAAACCCTTTTGGCTTTAATAGATTTATTGTATCCTATTTTCAAAGGCATTATGCCGTTGGAAACCTTCAGGTATGCAGCCTGCGGTGGATTCAATACCTCATTGGATATTTCATTATTCTTTGTCTCTTATAACTATTTGTACAAAGCCAAACCAGTAAATCTTGCACCCCTCTTTCCAGATTTTTATATCAGTGCCCACATTGCTGCGTTTATAACGGGGTTCTTGGTTACGTTTCCTATTGGATTTTATTTAAGCCGGTATGTAGTTTTCCAAGAAACAAGCCAGCGTAAATCAAAACAGTTGTTCAAATATTTTTCAGTTGTACTCATTTGTCTTTTGTTGAACTACGGGTTCCTCAAACTATTTGTAGAAAAGTTTGGTTGGTATCCTACTCCGTCGAAGTTGGTAACAACGGTTTTTGTTGTAGCTTTTAGTTATATCGCCCAGAAATATTTCACGTTTACCAATAAGGCAACCGAATAGGACAGCGCATGAAAAAACAGCCCGCCTTTATTGATAGCCCCGTACCTGTTACTAATACGCATAAAATATCGATTTCAATTGGTAAACCTCAAAGCGTGCTGAACGTGTTTAGAGGTTTTGTTTACATCAAGCTGTTGTTGGCATTGGTGATGTTACCTGTTCTTACTATTAGCGCCCAAGTAACCAATCAATTTAAAAAAGCGAAACCAACCCGTTGGGTTTTCGGAATAAAAGGTGACGAAGGATCTGTGGTTATTCATACGAAAGCCATAGAAGCCATGCGGGGTGCAAGACCCATTGGCACTGGATTAGAGATGAGCCGTCAAGCGAATGATTCTATTAGTTATAACCATACCAGTTCCTACACAAGGGTAGGTGTTCAGTTGCAATATGTACACTATGGTACGCCCATTTTAGGCAATAGCTATATGGCTTCTTATTTTATTCAGCCTGTATATCGAATCAACAAGCGGTTTCATTTTTTCTTTAGAAGTAGTTTGGGGCTGTCTTATTCAGACAATCCATTCAATCCACATTCACCTATAGATACCTTAAACCAAAGCTTTAGTCTTCATTGGAATCCTTATTTACAGGTAACTGCGGGGGTAGGAGTAAGAATAAACAAACAAGTAAGTGTAGAAATGAGCAGTGGTTTTAACCATATATCTAATGCCAATATCAATCGCCCAAACCGTGGATTGAATTGGTTAACCTCTTCCATCCATCTCTTATACACACCAGCAGGAAACGAACTAACACCCTTCCACTATACCAACAAAAGCTTCTGGAAACATCGTCCCTTTCAATATCGGCTCGGTGTCTTGTACGTGACCCCTCAAGATTATGCAGGCTCCACAATGGATTACCAACGAACCTATGCCGCAGGTGTTTTTGCCGAAGCCAGCAAGCAAATAGGTAGAATCCACGGTCTGGTAGGGGGTATTCAAGTGTATTATAATCATTTTAACCTTGATAATCCCAATCCAGATGCGCCCTATAACCCTACCAAGCATTCGTCCACACTCGCTGGTATTTACCTAGGACATGAATTTTTGCTGGGTAGGGTCATCATTTCACAAGTAATTGGCCGATACATTACCCCTCATCCTAATTTCTACAACCCCTTTTTTCACCAACATAGCTTCAAGTATTTAGTGAGCAAGCATTGGCAACCCGGTTTCAGCTTCAGAGCCCATGAAGATGAAGCTGATTTTGTTAGTTTAAATATGGCATTTACACTTTAAGCACAGTCCTGCTGTTTTCGTTCATCAACTGTTGCTAGCATATTTAGTAGGCCAAAAGTTTTTCAGTTTTTCTAGTTGTGCATCCTCTAGCGGCTTTGATAAAAATCCAGACACCAGTGGCTCTCTTCCAGCTCTTTCTTTATCTGTAGGGTTAATGCTAGAACTGAGAATGTAAATCTTTACATTTTGTGCAAAAGCTGGATAGTTTGTAGCAAAGTGTTCTAAAAATTCCCAACCACCCATTACTGGCATATTCAAATCGAGCAAAATGAGTTCTGGCGCATTTTCTAGCCCGTTAGCATCTTTTGCTAGTGCTTCATAATAATCTAATGCACTCTGCCCATTTAATGCCTCCTCTACTTTTTTACAAAAAAGAGTGGATTCCATTTGAATACTACAAAGCATCTGTGTAACCGTATCGTCATCAATACATAAAACCTTATTAATCATGTTGTATTTTTTATTTAAAGCTAATGGTAAAAGTAGTGCCTTTGTTCACCTCGCTGGCTACTTCTACCTTTCCACCAAGGGCAGTAACTTGCGAATGAATGAGATATAAACCAATGCCTTTGCTATCGGCATTGTTGTGAAAACGTTGGTATAATCCGAAAATTCTGTTTTGTATTCTGTCTAAATCCATCCCCAAACCATTATCTGTAAAGGCCAATTTAGTACTGTTTTCCTCTTTCCATGAGCGAACAGAAATTTCAGGTTTGCGATCTGGATGGGCGTATTTGATGGAATTCGTAATTAAGTTTAAAAAGATGCTTTCTAAATAAGAAGCATTAAAATAAACAAACTCTGCGCCTGTAAAATCGCTGCTAATCGTTGCGCCTGCATGATTGATAATTGACTGAATGGAGCCACTTACCTTATCTAGAAATATGGGGAAACTGAGTAAATGCGTAGGTAGATTTCTATTTTCCTTGATAATCAGTACCTCAATTAAATCATCCAAGGTCTCATTAAGGTGGTGGGTAGATCGCTTAAAGCCATCTATCAAACGCCTAGTCCGTTCGTCTAGAATGGTGTCTTCTTTAATGAGTTTACAAATAGAGATCAAGTTAGTGAGCGGTGCACGCAAATTGTGCGTGGTGATATAGCTAAACTGTTTTAGTTCTCGATTATTCTGGGTTAATTCATCTAACAAATGCTCACGCTCAAGTTCTGCTTTTTTCCTTTCCGTAATGTCAGACCGAATGGAAATATAGCGCAAAGGTTTGTTGGTTCGTGTGTCTAAATATGGTACTATAGTAGTATTTACCCAATACAAACTACCATCTTTTGCCTTATTGCATATCTCGCCATGCCAAACCATTCCGTTGCCAATGGTATGATACATCTGTTTGAAAAACTCATTGGAATGATGGCCTGATTTGATGATTCGGTGGTCTTTACCTAACAATTCTTGACGACTGTATTTGCTGATGTTACAAAAGTTATCATTTGCATAGGTAATAATTCCTTTTACATCTGTAATGGCCACAATGGAATGTTGGTCAATAGCAAATTTTTGTTGATTCAGTTCGTTAATGGTAGATTCTAGAGCAGCATAACTATCTGAAAGTTGTTTGGCAATTTGTTTTTCGGTGCTGATGTCTTTTGCAATACCCAAGAAACCAATGATTTTTGAATCGTTGTTAAACATGGGGGAGATGGTTAGTGACACTGGAAATTTGTCCCCATTTTTTTTGACAAAAACAGATTCCAACTCGGTCGTTTCTCCTTGTTTGGCTTTAGCAACATATAGCTCCATGCCTGGCAAAACAGTTTCCCCAGTTTCGGTATAAAGCTGGTGAACCCTATTTTGCACATCTGCTTCATCATGAAACAACATAGGGGTTTGCTTATTGACCACTTCCAATTCGGAGTAGCCCAACATATTTTCTGCACAAACATTAAACGATTTGATTAGCCCTGTGGTGTCTGTAGAAATAATGGCCAAATTGGCACTATTCAAAATACTAGATTGGAGCGAAGAAATTTCTAAGAATGCCTGTTCCGATTGTTTACGAGCAGTGATGTCGCGCTGGATGGCTACCCAATGGGTATATTTTCCCGTTTTGTCAGCCACTGGCACTATGGACAAGTTTATCCAAAAAGGAGTACCATTCTTTTTGTAATTGATAATTTCTGTTTCAAAGGGCATAAAATGTTTGATAGCCCATTTTATCCGTTTCAGCTCGTATCTGTCTGTCAAGACTCCTTGTAACAGGTTTGGACTTTGTCCAGCTACCTCCTCAAACGAATAACCTGTCATTTTTGTGAATGTATCGTTCACATAAATAATGGGTAAATCGGCAAATAGGGAAGGGGCGGCACTTAAAATGATAATGGAATCTGTGGTATGTGTGATAACGGTTTCCAACAATTTAAGACGTTCCTCCTCTTTCTTTTTAATGGTAACATCCTGCATAGCACCAATAAGCTTCACCGCTTTGCCTGCTTGTTCTCGCACTATAAAGCCCCTGTTTAGTACCAAAGCAATATCCCCGTTGGCTTTTTTTAATCGGTATTCACTTTGCCATTTTCCTTCCTTTCCTTTAATTACATCGGTAGAAGCGGCAAGTACATAAGGCAAATCATCTGGATGCACATTCCTGATCCAAGGATTGTCATTGCCACTTTCGTAGTCGCTGCTCACTTTGTGGCCAAAGGTTGGTTCAAAGTTTTTACTTAGAAAAAGGGTATCGTCGGTTAAATCTGCTTCCCAAATGCAATCTGATGTTGCCATCATGGCATATTCGTATCGTTCATAGCTTTTTTGTAGTGCCTCTTGTGCCTTTTTTTGTTCGGTAATATCGGTTACAAAAGCGCAATTCAGTTCCATGCCTCCATATTGGATAATATTGGCCTTTATCTCCACATCCATTAGCGAGCCATCTTTCCTTAGCTCAACACTGTTGAAAACCAATGAACCTGCCGCCTTTAATTCTTCCCAGTGGAACGGCCACCCTTCCACGGAGAATTCAGGATTGATGTCTGCTACTTTAAAGCCAAGCATTTCTTCCTTGGTGTATCCTAATTTAGTATGTGCAATTTCATTAAAATCATAAAAAGTAGCATCTGGTCTAATGAGAAAGATGGAGATAGCCGCTTTTTGGAAAGCAAAATCCACAATGTTTAGTCTGTATTGCACGTTTACAGTTGCTGTAACATCCCGTGACAAACCAATGATGCCTTTAATTTCTCCTTTTTCGTTGCGTAAGGGTAGTTTAGATACTATTGTGTGGTAGGTTCTGCCACTAGGTGTGGTAAAACTACCCGCTTCCTCAATGAGCGACTCACCCGTATGCAGCACTTTCATGTCCTGTTCATACCCAAAGTGATTCTCAAAATTGGCAAATAATTCCTTGTCTGTTTTGCCAATTACCGCGGCCATGGATTCTTGTTCCATAAATCGAAGGTCAAATTGGTTGGCTACTAATTTTCTGCCCTCTGCATCTTTTATGAATACGGATAATGGCAAATTGTCTATTAAGGTTCGCAACAAATTCTGCTCACTTTCTAGCTTTTCCCTCACCAGCTTTTGTTCGTGAATATCTTGAACAATGCCGTATAATCGGATGCACTTTCCATCTTTAAACTCCGTATTTCCGGTGGCGCGTATCCATCTTTCGTTGCCCTTGGCAGTGACTATTTGTATTTCAATATCGTACGGAGTTCCCAGCGTTCTTGCCTTATCCAAATGATCCATTAAAATATCCCTACTTGCCCCTTCTTTACAAAACATGATGTCCAGATTGGGTTCATAAGAATGGGGTAGTTCATGAATTTCCTTCATAACGGATGTCCATTCGGCGGTTTCAGAAACGAAATCGACTTCATAGCCCCCCACACGACCTATGCTGCTCGTCTCTTCCAGTATCTCTACAATTCTTTGGAGTTTAGTTGCCGTCTTTTTTCTTTCCGAAATGTCTTTTGCAATGGCATATACACCCAAAACTTTCCCGTTTACCACTACTGGCATCAGTGTTAACTCCGCAGTATACATGGATTCATGTGCGGAAATAATGCTCGTTTCAATGGTGGCTGTACCACCATTGGCAACATCTGAAAGTAGTTGGGCAATGGTAGATTGATCTTCCTCTGGTGTATAATGAATAAAAGGATGTTCTAGTAGTGCCTCTTTTTCCAATCCAATCATGCTAGCTGCTGCCAGATTCACTTCCTTCACCACCCCATTTGGGGAAAGAGAAAACACTGCATCAGGGTTTTGGTAAAACAAAGACATGTACCGTTGCCTGCTTTGTTCCAATTTCCATTCAGCCTGTTTTTGAACATCAATGTCAAAAATTGCCCCGATAATTTTGATGCAACGCCCATTTTCTACCTGGCCATATCCTTTTAGTCTTACCCACCTACGCATTCCTTTTGGAGTAATTAGCTCCGTTTCCACGTCGAAAGGAACACCAGTTTCTAGCGCTTGATTCAAGCATTTTTCTACCTCATTTTTGTTTGCTCCCTTGTTGTAGTAGGTGAATATTTCAGCTAAAGTTGGTTGGGCAGATAAGGGTAAATCGTGAATTAAATAAGTGGTTTCCGTCCATGAAAATTGTTGGCTTAACAAATCGTATTCAAAACCGCCCACAGAAGCGGCTTTACTGGTTGCGGCCAATAATGAGCTATTTTCCTGCTCAACTACTTGATTTTGCAATCTCACGTAACCGTAACAAACTTGGTTGTGGAGGGCTTTAAATGCGGTAGTATGAAGTTGTAATGAAAGCCAACTGCTTTGTTTGTGGTGGCCCAAGGCTTGTATGGCTTTTTCATTTTGCTGCGATGCAGTGAATAAAGAAACTACAGTTGGGAAAAGAATTCCTACATAACTTCCCTGTAATTCAAGTGCATTATACCCAAAAAGAGCAGCGGCAGCCTCGTTAATCTCTACAATTTCATCGGTGTTGTTGACGATTAAAAAAGGGGAGCCAAGGTGGGTGAAAAAAGTAATATCCACAACAGGAATTTCAGGCAATATTGCCCTAGATTGCCCAGTTTCATAATCGTTAGCAGGCATAGGTTAAGCATTAAGGAATGACAAGCAGCTACAAATAAAATGAAAAGCAAACTTAAAATGAAAAGAAAAATTAACTAACTAGTTTTTATCGTTTATTCATTGACAAAAATCACCTGTTTTATAACCATACTTGAGTTTGAAGTGGAGCGCGTATTTTGAGGAAATGAAAGCTTTGACAGACGCCAATTGGGTTGATTTACTTCATTTTATTCCTGCCAAGCTTCCGCAATGGTTGCTTTAAATAAGGCATTCAATTTGTCGGTATCAGGAGGTGCTATTTTGTCTAACGTAGCTACATAATTACTATAAAACTCCATTTTACTTTCCAAAAAGTCATTTAAAACATTGATTTTGGGTGCTTCATTCAGCTCTTCGCCCGACTTTTTTTTAGCCAATAGCCGTAGAATTTCTGCCTTTACTTTTTCGTCTATCGCTTCACTTTCCAGTAATAAATCAAATTCTGTTGGGGCCATAGCGTTGTGTTTTTTTATCCAATCGCAGGCAAGTAATGGTCTTAGTACATAGAAGTATTTTTTTACCCTTACCACGTCTTTCTGTAAATAGTCCCTGTAGTTGCCTTCGGCCATATGTAAATAGTGGTGAAGGCAAGATTTTGGATTAAAATATTCCTTTGTCAAATCGCGTAGTTGGTCAGCAGTGGAAAATTGTTCATGGTAAACAATCGGACTACTTAACCATTCCAACAAGGGTGGATTTGATTTTCTAAAAAGTCGCAATGCTTTTTTAAGTTCCCAACCAACCAAGTCAATATCATTGGGCAAGATGATTTCTAGACTATCTTTTTTATCATCAATTTGCAAATACCAATCGAGTTTATGGATATAGATATAGCGAACATCCCAATCGCTATCTGTTGAAGCAAAACCCCAAGCCCTACTGCCACTTTCCACTGCGTACAATATCTTAATGTCATTGGCCGCTTCCAACTTGGCGATTTCTTTTTTTAATTCGTCTGTCATTGTATGAATTGTTTAGTCTGTTAGATAGCCAAATATATTTGGTAAAATTGAGCAAAATGAAATAATGATAAATAAGTTAATGGCATGGCTAATTACTGCTGTTTATTTACTGCTATAAAACTTCTTTTCGAAAAAGTTGGTTTCTAGATACTAGGTGGGTAATTCTCCTCTTGAGGGGTGGCGGAACGCCGAGGTAGTACTTTCGCACAAGTTATACAACTAGGAAAAATTGGCTTCCAATCTCTTACTCTTTAAATCTTTCTGCACAATTCAATCATTCTTAAGAACACCAATTTATGGTTAGTCTATTAAAAAATAGTTAACGAATGGTATTTTAATCACTTTCCCTTTATTTTGCTATGCGATGGTAAACGATGATTTACTCCATTGATAGTAAATTAGGTAAATAACATTGGCATTCCCTCAATTTTATACTCAATTTGTTCTTTAAAATAGTGTGGCAACTAACCATGAATAAGCAATTGGTACTTTCAGGCATCGTTAGGGGTTTTAAAAAGACCATAAAGGCAAGATTGGCTACAGCTTTGGTGTTTCTCGGTGTTGTTTTGAGTTGATTCATGATGGTAATTGTTTATTTATGAGTAGTTTTGAGTCAATTCATGATAGTAATTGTTTATTTATGAGTAGTTTTGAGTCAATTCATGATGGTAATTGTTTATTTATGAGTAGTTTTGAGTCAATTCATGATGGTAATTGTTTATTTGTAGATAGTTTTGAATCATTTAGGTGTTTGATTTACCTTATTCATAGATGTTTTTAATTATTTCTTGGCATTAAAAGTGACCTCGTTTTTCAATTTTGAGCGCTTGTTGCAGTTGTTGGATTAGAGGTGAAGATTTGATTTCTTTTTTGGGTTAATTTTTATTATAAACTTTAAATTTTATTGTATGAATGACAGTCAATTGAATTATCGAACAATGACAGGTGTCACTTCTGGCTTCTTGAACACAAGTGAAGCAAAGGCAGTTTGGGGTGGTAATACAAAGGCAACAAAAAAATTTGCCGAAGTAACAGGTACAGTTTCAAAAATTGATGCGCTAGCAGTTTTACAAGCCACCTCAGCATCAGGATCTACCAATAAAAAGTTAGATAAGTGGGAGGAAGCGGCCAATCAAAGTGAACATGTGTGTAATGGTGTACTAGCGTATGCAAGTGATATTAAAGACACTATTTTATGGGGTCAAGTTAATTTTACTATAACAGATTTTAAGCGCGGGGATGTGGATGAATGTATAACCATCATGCAGTTGGTGCATGACAAAGCAGCGGCTCTTGATATTGCTTCTTTAAAAGAATTTAATGTTGTAGCTGCTGATATTACCACTTTGAAAACTAATATCAATGATTTGCGATTGGCTGCACCAGGGTATCGAATTTTGCAATCATCCAAGAAAACGGTTACTGGGCAGTTGAAATTAGAGTTCATCACGTTGCGCAAGCAAATGAAGGAATTGGATGAAATAATTGTTACATTTAATAAAGCGAATCCAAATTTTGTTTCGAGCTATAAAACAGCTCGTAAAATAATCAACCTAGGAAGTTAATAATATAATAAGAGGTTATTGATTTCGCTGAATTTCAATAGTGTTTAGAAAGGCGGTAGTTGGGGTTATTTCCCCCCCCCAACTACCAATCCCTTTCATATCAAGCGCTAGCGATAAACTTACAGTTGATTAAATAATAAAATTTTGCGGCAATGACCAATAATATTTTAGAAGCAAAGCGGTACTTGGCAAACGCCAAAGAAATATTGAGCGAGAAAGCAGGCAAAGATGGACGTTTTTATACCGATAAGGAGTACGTGAAAATGGCTGGTAATACCGCCTATTCTGGTGTATTGGAAGCCTTAGACGGTCTATTACCTAAAAAGGGAAAAGGGCGTAAAAGTGTGGAATGGTATCAAGAAGGGCTAGCCAAGCTGGATAAAAAAATTCTTACCAATTTTAATAGTGTGTACAATATTCTTCACTTGTATATGGGCTATGATGGTGTTCTAAATGCAAATATTGCCAAGGAAGGACTGGAAGATGCTGATACCATCATAAAATGGGTAGAGCAAAAGATGGGAGTAAGGGAATGAGTCAATTTTCTTGAGTGCGAGTCGTTGAAAAATTTCAAAAAAATGACCAATAATATTACAGAAGCAAAGCGGTACTTGGCAAACGCCAAAGAAATATTGAGCGAGAAAGCAGGCAAAGAGGATGGATATTACAAAGACAGGAAGTATGTGAAAATGGCTGGGTACACCGCCTATTCTGGTGTATTGGTTGCATTAGATGGCTTATTCGGAATAAAAAAGAAAGGAAGAAAAACCGTGGATTGGTATCAAGGGGAACTGGCCAAACTGGATAAAAAGATGTTGAATGTATTTAACTCGGCTTACGAACTGCTGCATTTGGTTATGGGCTATGATGGTGCTTTAGATGCAGATTTTGCCACGGCTGGTTTGTCTAAAGCAGAAACCATTATTAACTGGGTAGCACAAAAGATGGGAGTACGGGAATGAATCAATACACTTTGAATTTTAATAATTTAAAAATGTTGAAACAATGACCAATAATATTACAGAAGCAAAGCGATATTTGGCTAACGCTAAAGAAATATTGAGCGAGAAAGCAGGCAAAGAGGATGGATATTATCAAGACGGTAAATACGTAAAAATGGCTGGAAACTCCGCCTATTCTGGTGTATTGGTTGCATTAGATGGCTTATTCGGAATAAAAAAGAAAGGAAGAAAAACGGTGGATTGGTATCAAGGGGAACTGGCCAAACTGGATAAAAAGATGCTCAATAAATTTAATGCAGCCTATGAACTACTCCACTTGTCTATGGGATATGATGGTGTACTAAATGCTAAAATAGCCGTACTTGGTTTTGAAGAAGCGGATTCCATTATTAGCTGGGTAGCTCAAAAGATGGGAGTGGATCAGTAAGTCAATAAACATTAAATACGAATAATTGAAAAATTCTTAAAACAATGACCAATAATATTACAGAAGCAAAGCGGTATTTGGCCAACGCCAAAGAAATATTGAGCGAGAAAGCAGGCAAGGATGGACGTTTTTATACCGATAAGAAGTACGTGAAAATGGCTGGTAATACCGCCTATTCTGGTGTATTGGAAGCCTTAGACGGTCTATTACCTAAAAAGGGAAAAGGGCGTAAAAGTGTGGAATGGTATCAAGAAGGATTAACAAAAATTGATAAAAAAATACTCACCAATTTTAATAGTATTTACAACATTCTTCACTTGTCCATGGGATATGATGGTATTTTAAATGCTAGTATTGCAAATGAAGGTCTTGAAGATGCCGAAACCATTATTAATTGGGTAGCGCAAAAGATGGGAGTGGGGGAGTAAATCAGTAAACATTACATACGAATAATTGAAAAATTCTTAAAAAAAATGACCAATAATATTACAGAAGCAAAGCGATATTTGGCAAACGCAAAAGAAATATTGAGCGAGAAAGCAGGCAAAGAGGATGGATTTTACAAAGACAGGAAGTATGTGAAACTAGCAGGTCATGCAGCCTACTCTGGCGTTTTGGTTGCTATTGATGGATTGCTTAGCGTAAAGAAAAAAGGAAGGAAAAGTGTAGATTGGTACCAAGGGGAATTGGCTAAAATGGATAAAAAAGTGCTTACTTATTTTAATAGTGCTTACGATACCTTACATCTAGCCATGGGGTACGATGGAAATAAAAGTGCTAAAGTTGCAAGTGCAGGTCTTGAAGATGCCGAAACCATTATTAATTGGGTAGCGCAAAAGATGGGAGAGGGGGAGTAAATCAGTAAACTTTACATACGAATAATTGAAAAATTCTTAAAACAAATGACCAATAATATTACAGAAGCAAAGCGGTACTTGGCAAACGCCAAAGAAATATTGAGCGAGAAAGCAGGCAAGGAGGATGGATTTTACAAAGACAGGAAGTATGTGAAACTAGCTGGTAATGCAGCATACTCTGGCGTTTTGGTTGCTATTGATGGGTTGCTCAGCGTAAAGAAAAAAGAGAGGAAAAGTGTAGATTGGTACCAAGGGGAATTGTCAAAAATGGATAAAAAAGTGCTTACTTATTTTAATAGTGCTTACGATACCTTACATCTAGCCATGGGTTACGATGGAAATTTGGACGCTGGTATTGCAACATTAGGTTTGTCCAAAGCCGAAACAATAATTAATTGGGTAGAGCAAAAGATGGGAGTGGTGGAATGAAACAACACACTTCCAATAATAATAAAAATATACTTGAAACAGTGACCAATAATATTACAGAAGCAAAGCGGTACTTAGCAAAAGCCAAGGATATTTTGGGGGAGAAAGTAGGCAAGGGGGGGTATAAAGACAGGAAGTATGTGAAAATGGCTGGACACACCGCCTATTTTAGCGAAGTATTCTTGAGGTATTATTTCTCATTGATGATAAAATTTATCTTCTTTCCATAGCATGGGATTGTTTGTAATGTAATTTGAAATTGTTTCAAATGATTTTTCATCACGAATAATATGGTCGTGAAATGAACGTTGCTATGCAAACGCCACAAATCCCAATAAATGGATTTTCTTTGAAGATGTTGTTTTGTATGCGCCCATTAATTCGGATAATGATTTTATTTTTATAGGTATGGTTGGGTTGCAACCTTCAAGTACACCGACATCCCCTGTCCCCAAATTGCCTGTCCCTAGAATTGAACGATTAATTTCAATAATTCCGTGAATATGATTGGGCATTACAACAAATTCGTGCAATACAACATATCTATATTGTCCGCCCAACCAATGCCATTGTTGTTCTGCAATTTGCCCATATTCATTTAAAGTCATTTTACCATCTGTAATGGTACCAAAACAACAAGCCCTAGCTTGCACACACGATGTAACAAAATACAAATTATCCTGCGAATAATCATATCCCTTCAATCTGTTGGGTTTGCGATTAGGTAACATTTTTTTATTCAGCTTTTTTATTTTTTACGTTACGTTTACGTTTTGATGTTATTGGTTGCGACAGTTTGCAATATAGGGACAGGTCGTAATGTTGGGACAGGTCACAAAGTTGGGACAGTTCGCAATATAGGGAAAGGTCGTGATGTATGGACAGGTCACAATGTAGGGACAGGTCGCGACCTGTCCCTACATTGTGACCTGTCCATACCACCGCAGAATACTTTCCGCCGCCTTAGCAGATGCATTACCCCCAGCAGCTAATACTTGGTGTAAAGTGGTGTAATCGTTTTTTAGTTGCGCTTGTTTTTCAGGATTGTCTAGTAGCGCTTTTAAGGATTCAATGAGGTTGTCGGTGGTTAATTCCGATTGAATCAATTCCTTCACCACCAGTTTATCCATAATTAGGTTCACCAGACTGATGTATTCAATTTTTACCAATCGCTTTCCAATGGCATAGCTAATGGCACCGCCTTTGTAACACACCACTTCGGGCACGCCAAAAAGTGCTGTTTCTAAGGTGGCAGTGCCACTGGTTACCAGTGCAGCTTTTGCCTCCATTAACAAACCATAAGTACTATTATCTACCGCAGCCACATTTTTATAGGGCGCTAATAGGGGAGCATAAAAAGCATCATCCAACCCTGGTGCTTTGGCCACCACAAACTGATAGGTAGGAAAAGCATTGCTTACTGCCAACATAATGGGCAATTTCACCAATATCTCTTGTTTTCTGCTGCCTGGCAACAAAGCCACTATTGGTTTTTGAGCGGCTAGGGTTGATTTGGGGGTATAGTTGCTTTTAAAAGTTTGAATGACATCCACTAAAGGATGGCCTACATATTCTACCTCCCAATCCCAAACAGTTTTAAAATAATCTTTTTCAAAAGGCAAAATCACCAACATTTTATCAATGTTGCGTTTCATTTTCTTTACCCTGTTGGCTTTCCAAGCCCAAACTTGTGGGGATATATAGTACACCACTTTCAGCCCCATCGTTTTGGCCCATTCGGCTATTCTTAGGTTAAAGCCAGGATAGTCAATCAGTATTAGCACATCGGGTTCAAAATAGGCAATGTCGGCTTTGCAGTGTTTTATATTGGCTAGGATGGTGCGTAAGTTTTTCACCACTTCGGTAAAGCCCATAAAGGCCAAATCACGGTAATGACGTACCAAAATTCCCCCAGCTTGTTCCATCAAATCGCCACCCCAGCAACGAATATTTGCCTTAGGATCTCGGAGGCAAATGTGTTTTATTAAGTTACTGCCGTGTAAATCGCCGCTTGCTTCACCAGCTATGATATAATATTTCATATTCTTTGTCAATGCCCCGAAAATAGGGCATTTACGCTGTGGATAAATTGCCTAGCAGGGGTGAGGATTGCCACCAAAGGCAGAATATCAATCATGGCAAATAATAAAGCCAATTATATTTGGCATTTATCAAACATTTTAAGCTTATATAGGTGGCAAGAAAAAAGATAGCGTTGGTTACGGGTGGGTACAGTGGCGAAGCAGCAATCAGTTATAAAAGTGCGATTACCGTGGCCAATAACCTAGATATTTCGCAGTTTGACGTATATAAAATTGACATTGCAAAAGACGGTTGGTGGTACCTTCCTGACGAACAATCTCGAATTGCGGTTAATAAAGCCGATTTTTCGATTACACTTTCTGACGAGTCGGTTCATTTCGATGCAATTCTTATGTGCATTCACGGCACACCAGGGGAGGATGGTAAATTACAAGGCTATTTTGATTTACTCGGATTGCCCTATACCAGTTGTGATGCTGCCACCTCTGCGCTTACTTTCAATAAACGATACACCGTAGCTGTAGCCGCTTTTAGTGGTGTTAAAGTTGCTAAGAGTGTACATGTGTTTAAACATAGCCCTATTTCACCGGAAGCAGTACTGGAACAACTGCAATTGCCCGTTTTTGTAAAACCCAATAACGGAGGCAGTAGCATAGGCATGAGTAAAGTAACCGAAGCAAGCGAGTTGCAAGCCGCTTTGGACAAAGCTTTTTTAGAAGACAACCAATTATTAGTGGAGGAATTTATTGCTGGCCGCGAGTTTACTATTGGGGTGTTTAAATCCAAAGGCGTTATCACTGCAATGCCCATTACTGAAATAATAACCGAAGAAGCTTTCTTTAACTATGAGGCTAAATATCAGGGCAAAAGCCAAGAAATTACGCCTGCGCAATTAGATGATGCTACTCGATTGGCAATAGAAAACGCAGCTAAAAAAGTGTATGAAGTGTTGAACTGTAGGGGAGTGGTTCGTATAGATTTTATCGTAAACAGCAGTAATGGTTTGCCGTACATGCTCGAAGTAAATACAGTACCAGGACAAAGTGCCGCAAGTATCATACCCCAGCAGGTGAAAGCAATGGGTTGGAATCTACCAGATTTCTATGCTGCGCTCATTGAGGAAGCCTTGACTACAATTGCTTAGTGGCTTTATTTTTACCTAGTGTTAAGGAACAATGAACCGCTTGAATGAACTGGTTCATGTTCGAATGGTCATTTGCTTGCATCTTTGTACTGAACTATTTGTTTAGTAATCATATAATTGTTGAATCAAACAATTGAAGTTCAATTGTTTAAGTAAAATTATAGACGTGTTTAGATTTATCACATCAAAGCCTCTTTGGATTAATATCGTGGTGGCTGTTTTATCTTCCGCAGTGTTAATCCTGCTTTTTTTTGCCAGTCTTGGTTGGATTACTGGACATGGTCAATACGATAAAGTGCCAGAAATAGTGGGGAAAAACCTCTATGCAGCCAAAACAGAATTAGAAGCAAAAGGATTTAAAGTAATTATTTCCGATTCTGTTTATACCCAATCGGTTCCTGGCTTAACGGTTACCAAACAAATACCCGAAGGTTCCGCCATGGTAAAACACGGCAGAACGATTTATGTAACTATTAATCGACCTGTACCACCAAAGATTCAAATGCCGAGTTTAATTGGGTTCTCTTACAAGAGTGCAGAAATTTATTTGCAAACAATGGGGCTTAAATTGGGGGATACTACTTATAGGCCCGATTACGCAAAGAATTCAGTATTAGCGCAATTGTTTAACAAAGAGCCTATTAAGCCAGGTACTTTTATCCCATTGGGTAGTACTATTGATTTTGTATTAGGTAGTGGGGAAAGCGATACCACCATCAATGTACCAGATGTAGTGGGTTTAACCCTTGAGCAAGCCAAAACTACGCTGGCAAGTATCGGAATCGGCATTGGTTCTATTGTAGTGGTAGGTGCAGTTTCGGATTCAGCGAGTGCGTTTGTTGTTCGTCAGAATCCAGCCATTTTTACAGAAGCCATAGCTGGACAAAAAGTAATTAATAAAGTACATCCAGGCAATACAATGGATTTGTACATTGATGTTACCAAACCCGTAAAAGATTCTACCAACACTTACCCATCAGAGATTAAACCCTTAAAATAATGACAGAAATTACCGTAGAACAACTAAAGGCCAGAATGGATGCTGGCGAAGAATTACACCTTATTGACGTACGTGAACCATTTGAATACGCAGAATTCAATTATGGTGCACAACTTCTTCCCTTGGGTCAAATTCAAGCTAACTTAATTGAATCAATTGAGGATTTGAAAAATGAAGAAATCATCATTAATTGCAGAAGTGGCAAAAGAAGCGCAACTGCTTGTTTAATTTTAGAGCAATATGGCTTTACCAATACTGTAAATGTGGTAGGAGGTGTATTAGCTTGGCAGAGTGCCTTCAAATAAGGTGGTTGAAACTGCCTTTGGCTTTAATGGAATAGGATAAAAAAATGGTGTTCGGTAATTCAATTACCAAACACCATTTTTTTTATTTTGGTGCCTTTCAACAATTGCTAAAGGCTTCCTTATGCTTTCTTTCTATATCAAGGCATCCCTCAATAAACTAGATTTTTGACTACCACTTACTTCATTGTATTCCTTTGCTGCCGCAATAAAACTTACAAATAATGGTGCGGGTTTTTCTACTGTACTCTTCAATTCTGGATGGTACTGTACCCCAATAAAGAATGGATGATGGGGTAATTCTACGATTTCTACTAAACCCGTTTCAGGATGTCGGCCTGTGGCTTTCATTCCGTTAGATTCAAATTGTTCTAAGTAGTCGTTATTAAATTCCCAACGATGCCTATGGCGTTCGGTTATTTCCGTGGTGCCATAAATCTTTTCTGCTAACGAACCTTCGGCAATGGTGCAAGGAAAAGTGCCGAGGCGCATAGTACCACCCATCATTTTCACCTTCTTTTGTTCTTCCATCAAGTCAATAACTGGGTTTGTGGTCTTTTTATCCATTTCAGTAGAATGCGCATCAGCAAGCCCAATTACATTTCTGGCAAATTCAATCACTGACATCTGCATACCTAAACAAATTCCAAAAAAAGGAAGGTTGTTTTCTCTAGCATATTTTACAGCCGTTATTTTTCCTTCTATACCCCTAGCACCAAATCCTGGAGCTACTAACAGACCATCAAGCCCGTCTAGTTTTTCTTCTACATTTTCGTCGGTAATAAATTCACTGTGCACATTCACCACTTGCACCTTCACTTCGTTCATGGCACCAGCATGGATAAAGCTTTCTAGGATGGATTTGTAGGCATCTTGTAGTTCAATGTATTTTCCAATGAGTCCTATGGTTACTTTGCTCTTGGGGTATTTAAGCTTGTCCAGATATAATTTCCATTTTTCCAGATTGGGGTCTTTATAATCAGTGATGTTTAGTTTTTTTAGACAGATGATGTCTAGTTTTTCCCGCAACATCAATAATGGTACTTCATAGATGGTTGAAGCATCCATGGCTTCAATTACTGCCTCTTGTTTTACGTTGCAAAACAACGCTATCTTTCTTCTAATGTCCTTGCCAAGTGGTTCTTCCGTTCTGCAAACCAACACATCGGGGTGTACCCCATTTTCACTCAGCATTTTCACGCTATGCTGGGTTGGTTTTGTTTTCAATTCTTTGGCCGCTTTTAAATAAGGCACCAATGTCAAGTGGATTACCATTACTTTATCTTCCGGCAATTCCCATTGCAATTGACGAACCGCCTCAATAAAGGGTAAGCTCTCAATGTCGCCCACTGTGCCGCCAATTTCCGTAATAACAATATCGAATTGGCCTGTTTTGCCCAATAACAACATTCTACGTTTGATTTCATCGGTAATGTGCGGAATTACCTGAACAGTTTTACCTAAAAACTCGCCACTTCTTTCTTTATTAATTACCGTTTGGTAAATCTTACCCGTGGTCACGTTATTAGCTTGCGAAGTGTACGTGTTTAAAAAACGCTCATAATGGCCTAAATCTAAGTCCGTTTCTGCACCATCCTCAGTCACAAAGCATTCTCCATGTTCGTAAGGGTTTAGTGTTCCTGGATCCACATTAATGTAAGGGTCTAGTTTTTGGATAGTTACCCTCAACCCCCTTGCTTGCAACAATTTCGCTAAACTAGCCGCAATAATTCCTTTACCTAAACTACTCGTTACCCCCCCAGTAACAAAAATGTACTTTGCCATTATCTATCAATATTATTTATAAAGAACTGAATACACAACAATAAAAATCACCTTCATTATCCGACAATACCAATAATGATTGTGAGCAAATCGGCCAACACCTTTGCCAATTGAATGAACTAAAATTTACGAGAAAGAACCGATTAGTGATACCAAATCTCAATGATTACGATACCTGCCCATGTAGATTTATTGAGTGACTTACCTAAACGGTGGGCGGTCAAACGTAGTAAAAAATGATGGCTTATACAAATGACTGGGCTATTTTAGCATTAATTAACGCTCTTCGTTTTCCATTCGCTATTCGTGCGATTGTTTCATTTGCGTTGCAAAAGGCATATTTTTTTATTGCGAAAAGCAGCTTATTTCGATTCAATTTGTGCATTTTTATGAAATGCAGACTAGGTAGCTACGAGGTAAAAGATGAAGCAATTTCCTAACTGCAAAAATTCTTTATCCTAATAATGGTGGATAACAAGCAGAATCCTGCACTTTTGCAAAATCATATGCGTCATATTCAGTTTTTATACCCTTCACTAAGCAAGCCTTCAAAAATTATAGTTACCTGTCACCAAAAACCTGATGGCGACGCAATGGGCAGCACATTAGGCTTGTATCATTTCCTCATTCAACTTGGACACGAGGTTACCGTGATTTCACCTACTAACTGGGCGGACTTTCTTAATTGGATGCCCGGAGTGGAAAATGTGTTAAACTTCGACTACGACAAAACAGCCTGCGAAGCACTCATAGAAGAGGCGGCAATTATATTTTGTTTAGATTTTAATGTCCTTTCCAGAACCAAACATTTAGAGCATCCTATAAAGAAAGCTAACTGTGTCAAAGTTTTAATAGACCATCACCAACAGCCAGACGAAGCTACTTTCGATTATGGTATCAGCAATACCGCCAAAAGCAGTACTTGCGAAATGGTGTACGATTTTATTATGGGGTCTGAATGGTCGCATCTTATCAATCAATCGGTTGCTAGGTGCTTATACACTGGTGTGATGACCGATACAGGTTCATTTAGGTTTCCTGCCACTGGCGCAGAAACCCACAGGATGGTAGCACACCTAAAAGATTTAGGGCTGGAACATTCGCCGATTCATAGCCAAATTTTTGATAGCTCAGAAGAAAACAGACTTCGGTTTATTGGTTTTGTGTTGCTAAAAAGAATGGAAATATTGAAACCATTGCAAGTGGGTTTGATGTATGTGTATGCAGAAGATGTGAAAGAATTTAAGTTGAAAACTGGCGATACCGAAGGTTTGGTTAATTATTTACTAGGCATGAAAGGAATTGAAATGGGGGCTATAGTAATTGACAGAGAAGATGAACGCAAATGGAGTTTTAGAAGTAAGACCAATTTTGATGTAAACACTTTTGCTAGGGAACATTTTCAGGGAGGTGGGCATTTTAATGCTGCGGGGGGAAGAAGCGATGATTCTGTGGATATTACCGTTGAAAAATTTAAGCAGATTCTAAAAAATTATGAAGACCAACTTAAATAACACCGTTTTTTGCAACAACCTATCATCGATGTCGAATAGGTAATTCGTTTTTATAAAAAAAAATAATGAAGAAAGTAACAGGAGTTTTAGCACTTGCCTTGTTGTTGGCAAGTTGCAATCAGTTTGACAAAACAAAAACTGGATTGCCCTACAAGATTAAAAAAGGCAGCAGTAATGTTCTATTAAAAAACGGGCAATTCTTTAAATTCAACATAGAATTTAAATTAGCTGGCAAGGATTCTATTTTAAGTAGTTCTTATGACCATGTGCCGGCCTACATGCGCCTAGATACTGCTCAGCTTGGTAAGTACAATTTCTTAGAAGTGGTGCCTAAATGTGCTGTTGGCGACAAAATTGAATTTACCATGAGCGTGGATTCCTTAAAAGCAATGGGCATGATTCCTGATTTCAACAAAACCTTTAGCCGTGGTGGCACTGTAAAAGGAAAAGTGGACATTTTAGCAGCATTTGCCGACGATAAATTGGTGGAAGCTGATTATAAAAAGGAAAATGAAGCCGAAAAGGAAAGAGAAATAAAGCAATTGGAGGCATACATAGCCAAGAAAGGCGCAAAAACTGTAAAGACACCAAACGGTGCTTATGTAGAAATTACTACTCCTGGAGATCAAACCTTGAAGGCTGATAGTGGCAAGCAAGCAATGGTATTGTACAAAGGCTACACCGAAGATGGAAAAGTATTTGACAGCAATATAGATAAACCAGGTGCTGAGGTATTCCCAGTAGTTGTTGGTACCAGAAGTGTGATTCAAGGTTGGGATGAAGGTCTAAGATTTTTTGGTAAAGGCACCAAAGGCAGATTGTATGTTCCAGCAATGCTCGCTTATGGACAGCAGGGTGCAGGTGGGGCTATCAAGCCTTACACGAATTTAATCTTCGATATCGAAGTAAAAGATGTTACTACTCCTCCACCTCCAGCCCCTGCTGCCCCTGGCGCACCTGGTGCAATGCCTCATGGCGAAATGGGTGGTCATCACTAGATTGATATAATAATCGGCAATTTCAAATTATTGCTGACAATAAAAAAAGCTGCAACCAATCGTATTTGGTTGCAGCTTTTTTTGTTTGAACAAGCAGTTCAGAAAATATAACTCCGTTAATTATTTTAAGTTAGGTAATGTAGCCACTTGCATCCAGAAACTTTCAATCGACCGAGCCACTCTTCCAAAATCATCCACATTGTCTGGCTTAATGATATAGCTACTTGCAAACTTCCTATAGGACTTAAGTATATCATTTTGGGAAGAAGAGGTAGTCAACATTATTACTGGGATGTGCTTGATGTTGTCATTCGTTTTAATAGAATGAAGCAATTCATGCCCATCCATTAGCGGCATGTTGATGTCTAATAAAACCAAATCCGGGGTAATTGAACTAACGTATTCGCCTGTCTTATTTAAAAATTGGATGGCTTCATAGCCATTTCTTACTACATCTGTTGTATGCGGGAAACTCAAATCCTCCAAAGCGTCCTGCATCAATAGTATATCTGCCTCACTGTCCTCTACGTGTAATATTCTAATTGCGCTCATGGTCATCTCAGTTTTTATAATAGCTATCAAAAATAAAGGTTTCGATACACAAACCGACAAATTTTGTCGGTATTTATGTAAGTATTCACTTGAAGTTGAATAATTTAATAAGCACAATTCAACCTCAAAAAAGTAATATGGTTTGTAACTATGGCACAATAAATCCAGCTTTTGATACCAAGTTTCAGAACTCCTGACCCCATAACCCAACCCTGTATTTTTTTCGCAGAAAGAAAATGCGGATAATTTTGTGTGATGCAACTACGATTACCCTTTTTTCCATCT
>JAIXOJ010000194.1 GCA_027486835.1 Chitinophagaceae bacterium | reverse complement strand
GATGGTTTGGTCTAGTATATAGGTGGTGGTAGAGGTGGGTTTTACCCATAGGCCTGGTACACTGTCTGCTACGATACCCCCTGCGGCAGTACGCCAGTGCATATCTGTTATGCCAGATATGCGGCTGCCTATCCATGCACTATCTCCTTTATAAATAGTGGTATCTCTGCCTGCATCTGCTTTGAGTACAAGGCTATCTAGGGGAATTACGCTGACATCATCGATGAAATAACCTGCACCATTAATGGGTGTATTATTGCTAATTGTGTCCGTTTCAGCATCATTCCTAAAATTGCCAAAAGTAATAAACTGTTCGCCACCATGTGCTTTATATAAGCCAGCAATTTTTACCCAATTGGCTGTATCAAGAATAATCGGGTTGCCAAATTGTTGTATCTGTGGTCTTAGCTTATTTAAATTGAATTTCATATTATTAAGAGCAGTATCACTCAAATAAAGACCCAAGTTGTTAATACCGAACTTAAAAATGTCTTCATTATTTACATAACATTCAACATAGTATGTTTTGTCTTTTTTCAGGGTATCTAAAAGCTTTGTACGTAAATAATCACGAGAATTATTCTTAGCAGTAGGGCTAAATATAAAATAAGTGACTATCCCCGCAAACGAGTTACCAGAATGGGGCAACTGATAGTCCTGTCCACCCGTCAAATAAGGTATTTTACAACATGGATTTTTTGCACAAGTGTTTGCTATAGTATAAGTAGGTGAATTTACTATTGTACTATACCAATATTTAGCCCCCCCACCCCCAGAAACAATGCTATCACAGTTAACTGAGAGCAACTCAAAACTTGGGTTGGGTACTAAATTACGCTGGGCATTTCCCTGAAAAAAAAGAAAAACCAAAGCACACAAAATGTGTGCTTTGGTAAGTACGATACTACTTATTTTCATGTTCTGTTTATTTATAGAGCACTTTTTGTACCAACTGTTTTCCAGTTTCTAGGTTGGTGGCTTGCACTAGAAGTAGGCCTTTGCTGCCATTTAACTGGTGGTGGATTACGCCTTTATTGGTAATTGTCTGAACCATGATTCTCTTGATTTTTTTGATTACGATGATACTCAATTGAATAACCTACTCTTTTAAAAACTTACCTGTTACTACATTACCCTCTGCACTGTAGCCTTTTACCAGATAAACTCCTTTGCTCAAACCAGAAACATCTATTGTTTGCGTGCCGTCGGCTGCTTTGGTGCTTAACAACACTCTGCCTAGATTATCTATGATTTGATAACGCTGTAAGTTTTTACCTGTGATGGTTATCTGGTCTTTGGCAGGGTTGGGAATAATAGTGATTAGTGATAGGGGGTTAGTGGTTAGCGAAATCGTATATACTTTACTATATGCTACTTTACCATCTTTATCCACCATTTTTAAGCGAAAAAACCCCCATCCCCTAAAGGGTGGTAACTGGGAGATGGATGCGGTGGGTATCTCGAAACTATACTTGTAGCCGCCGTTGGCGTTTACGGTGCCTGCGGCTTGGAACTGGAGGCCGTCTGAGCTTTGTTCTACTACAAAATGGCTGAGGTTTACCTCATTGGCCGATTGCCAACTGAACTCAACCGCTTTGCCCTCTCTAACCACTAACAACTGACCATTAACCACTAACACGGGTACTGGCTGCACCACGGTTACTTTTACGGTGTCTTTACTGTCTTGGCCACCGATGGATTAGTCTAGTATATAGGTGGTGGTAGTAGTGGGTTTTACCCATAGTCCCGGTACACTGTCTGCTACGACACCCCCCGCGGAGGTGCGCCAGTGCATGTCTGTTATGCCCGATATGCGGCTGCCTATCCATGCACTATCTCCTTTGTAAATAGTGGTATCTCTGCCTGCATCTGCTTTGAGTACTAGGCTGTCTAGGGGGATTACGCTGACATCATCGAAGGAATATGTAGCCTGTTCATATCCACCAGGATGTACTTGCACTACCGTTGTTAGGGAATCGGGTAAAAAATTCCCAAGAAGAACATACTGCTCCCCACCGTGGGCACGATACACCCCCGATACTTTGGTCCAATTTACCGAATCGGTAATTACAGGGTTGCCATAGGGTAATAACGTAGGGGGAATATTCAGCGCTTCTCTGCTGTTACGTACAATGTCTGTATCGCTTAGCAATAAACCGATGTTGTTATTGGCTTTATTATAATAATCCATTTTATTGGTGAAAAATTCTAGATAATAGAGTTTATCGCTCACTAAGTTGCTCATTAATTTGCCAACTATATAGTCCCTAACATTTTTACCAAATGATTTTGTGGAATCATAATAGCAGTAAATACATATAAATGCTTTTCCCGAATGAGCATATTGAAAGCCATAGCCGTTGGCAACATTGATGGGCACCCCGCAGCAGGTACTTGGCATACAGGCATTCAAATAGGTGTAACCATAGCCATAGGTACCAATTTTTACTTTTCTAACGGTTCCCAACCAATTCGTTGCCCCCCCCCCCCCACGGATATTTGATTACAAGCCAGTGGGGTGTGTATTTCAAAACTTGGGTTAGGGACTAGGTTTTTTTGCCCTATGGCTGTGAATAACAAAAACACCAAAGCACCCCCCATGAGGTGTGCCTTGGTGCTGTGAAAAAAATTGCTAATTCTCTGTAGCATAATAAAACTTTAAATTATTGTACCACTAATTTTTGTACGGTCTGTTTGCCAGATTCAGCATGGGTAGTTTTTACCAAGTAAACGCCTTTGCCTTGGGGCAATTGGGGTTTAACAATACCCTGACAACCCGTGCAATGTTGTTGCCATACGACCCTACCTGATAAATCGGTAATGGCTATTTGCCAATTACCGCCAACTGGTAACTGTATGTTTACACTGCCCCTTGTTGGGTTAGGGTACAACAACACAGCACTGTTTTCCGCCAATTTTTTGGGTACATCGGTTGCTGCTTTTTGTTGCGCAATAGGGGCTTTTCTATAGTTCCATTCTTCGCCACAATCATTAGTCCAGTCTAAGACATCACCAATCAAGCTTTGATACAAGTTGCGGGCAGCGTACACCACCATGCCTTCAGTAAGCGGACATCCTTTGGCCAACAAATATAAATTGGCAGAATCTGCTGCTGAAAGTTGGTTGCCAGCACCTAGGGCAAACAGCCATTGGTAGTACTGCCAATAGTTTTGCTCCATTTTATTGGTGGGTTGAATGTTGGCATATACTGCCATTGCTAGTGCGGTATCATTTTTAGCCATCAGCGAATCTACGGCATGTAACCAGCCCACATTGCCATTTGTCTGAACCATGATTTTCTTGATTATTAAGATTACTAAGATACTCGATTGATTGGCCTACTCCTTTAAAAACTTACCAGTTACTACATTACCTTCTGCATTGTAGCCTTT
>JAIXOJ010000054.1 GCA_027486835.1 Chitinophagaceae bacterium | reverse complement strand
TGTTGCTGGTAAATCACCTGTATTTCTGGTAAAATCATCCGTGTTTCTGGTAAAATCATCCGTGTTTCTGGTAAAATCACCCGTGTTTCTGGTAAATCACCTGTATTTCTGGTAAAATCACCCGTGTTTCTGGTAAATCACCTGTATTTCTGGTAAAATCACCCGTGTTGCTGGTAAATCAGCCGTATTTCTGGTAAACCACCCGTATTTTTAGTAAACATCCCGTATCTCTTGTAAACCAACCATATTGTATAGATTACCAACCGTTATACTCAATAAACCGCCTCCTACCCTATTGATAAGCTGATACTTTTTTGTCAAATCAGTAGAGCTTTTTGCCAATGGAATAAAGAATCGGAAAAGTCTGTGGGCGTATTCAGCCAATTAGGAAACTATACTTGCATAAAAAAAGACACCCAAGAAGCATTTGCCCCTTGGGTGTCCTTTTTGTTTTCTATGTGTTTGTCTTATGATTGACTTCTTTAGTAACCAGGGTTTTGGGTAAAAGCATAGCTCGCATCGAGTACTGACTGTGGAATGGGTAATAACTGGTGTTTATTATGGGTAAATCCATTCGCATATCTTCTTGAGGTACTAGTAGGATCAGAATACGCTTTTGTTAAATTAGAACTACTGATAAAAGTAATTTTAGTACTATTAGGTGGCGTACCACTTGGCTTCACGAAAAAAGAACTAGCCCATAGACTATTATCATCGGCCTGAGAATTATTGTTATACCAAACGGAGGTTTGTACACCTGCATACTTGCCTGTAAGGTTGGCCAAATCATTAACGGCTGCTATTGTTTCTGCAATTTTTACATCTAATAAATTCCAACGTATTAAATCGTATTTACGGAGACCTTCGCCACCAAATTCAAAAGAACGTTCATTTACTATGGCCGTAAAGAAATCTGTTTTGCTAAGCCCAGCGGGTAAATCTGCTACAGTGCTTGGTACATCAATCGGAAGCCCAAATCCTCTTCTTCTTACTTTATTTATAGCCTCATAAGCCTCAGCAGTTGGGCCATTTAGCTCATTGGCCGCTTCTGCAAACATGAGTAGCACATCGGAATAACGCAGCATTTGCCATTTGAGACTAAAATATGAAGTGGCATCTAATGGGGCAGCAGGATTGCTTATCCAATCTCTACGATATTTTCCATCATAAAGACTAGTAGCACTTACGCCAATTTTAGTTTTACCATCTGCACCTACGTTATAGGGGGCAATAGCTACATCCCTCCGTAAATCAAGGGTATCAAACGAATAGAAATAGGTAGGCACAATAAATACCCCTTTTGTACCGTAAGAGGTAGCCGCATCAATAACCAAGGGTGGCCCATTGTAGAAACCAATTTTAGAATCGGCAGTGGCGCCCCCACCAATTGCGGTAGCTTGAAACATTAATTCTCCTTGAGGATCGCTGATGGCATGTGCACACACTTGGTCTTTCCACAACGCTTTATAACTAGGGTTTAAGGCATGTTGGTTAGAAGCAATAATCTCTTTGCACTCCTTGTAGGCATACTCATAAAACGTTTTGTAATCGCTATTCCTTTGCATTTGCCCCAAAGCGGGTGATGGCGCAACGGTTCTTAGCGCATACCCACCTCTAAACAAAGATATTCTTGCCCTCAATCCTTTTACCACGCCTTTGGTAATGCGTTCGTCCACCTGATCGCCGATGGTGGAAACCTCATTACGCCATGGCACAAGGTCTTCCGCTTTTGCTAGGTCGCTAATGATTTGGTCGTACAATGAATCTCTATTCATTCGTGCAGGAAATGGATTGCTTACCGCTTGAATATAGGCTGGAGAAAAATGTGGCGGTAAATCGCCCCATAGTTTTATTGCATCAAAATAAAATTGAGCACGAAGGGTATAAACCTCACCCATCATGCGCCTAAGTTGTTTTTTTTGTTGCTCTGACCCATTATTGTACAGCCCCATTTGTGGTATTTTATCCAAACAAACATTGGCATTGTCAATACCTTGGAACAGTTGATTGAAGGGTCTTGCCAATTCACCATTGGTAGCAGAAAGGGTATAATGCGCAATACCCCGTCTATCATCTTGAAAGCCTGAAGGACCAGAGGTTTCGTCTGTATCCATTGGATAATAAAGGCTAATTACTTTTCCGTACCCTTGGTCACCTGTTAGGCGGCTGTAAACCCCTGCCACTGCCATGAATGCAGAATTTACATCGGAGAACACCGTTTCGGTGGTAAAAGTGGTAACGGGCTGCTGATCTAAGTATTTGTTGCAACTGGTGAAACCTAAGCCTATAATCACATGCAATGCAATTATTTTGGCATAACTAGAATTGAAATATTTCATACTAACTAAGTTTTATAATTTTATAAGGATAAATTAAGGCCAACGATAAATGAGCGGCTTTTGGGATAGGCAGAATAATCTAAACCTGGCGTTAATGGATTGTTGGAACGAACACTTACTTCTGGGTCATAGCCGCTATATCCAGTTAGCACGGCTACATTATTTACTGTTCCATAAAAACGCAATTTGCTAATGTGCAATTTAATACACTGCTTTACGGGTAAGGAATACCCAAAGCTGATGTTGTTAATACGCACAAACGATGCATCTTCTATAGCCCAAGAATGGGTGTAATAAGCACCTGAAGAACCTTTTACAGGTTGCCACATCGTTGCCCCTGCATTTAAAGCGGCCAATTTATCCGGTGCAATATTTACGTTAACAGCCCCACCAATATTTTGAACCACATTGCCTGATTCATCAATGGTTCTCCATCTGTTTTTCATGATGCCCAATAGATTAGAATTGGTGGTGTAACCATTGGTAAATTCAATCTTATTGGCATTATATACATCACCTCCGTAAGAGAAATTAATAAAAAAGCTGAAATCCCATTGCTTGTAGCTGATTTGCTGGTTCATTCCCCCAGTGAATTTAGGATTAGGATTGCCAATTTTGGTTCTATCGTTTACAAAATCCACAACACCATCACCGTTTAAATCTTTAAACTTCATGTACCCAGGCTGAACGGGTACTGTACCAAAACCAGTATTATAATCCACCACCCCTTTCTTCAAGACATACTTATAGGTCTCAGTTCCTGCAAGTTGAGTGGCGTCAAAATCATTTACCGTATAAAAACCATCGGTGACCAATCCGTACATGGTACCTACTGCATCACCAACTACTGTTCTATAATCTGCTTGTTGTCCGGAAATGCCCCAACTAGCTGCGGGGGTTAAACTAGATTGGTTCACACCCAATGCTTCTACCTTGTTTCTGTTGCTCGAGATATTAAAGTTTGCAGTCCAGTTAAGGGTGTTTTTCTTTCTTAAGATAACTGCGTTTAATTGCAACTCAATACCTCTGTTACTGGTTTTTCCAATGTTTTGCAATTGGGTTAAGGAACCATAAGTAGGGTCGATGGGTACATTAAGTAGCAAATCCCTGGTGTTGTTGTAATACACATCAAGCGCCACATCAAACCTGTTTTTCAAGATACTCACATCTAAGCCAATATTGCGGTTTACAGTAGTTTCCCATTTAAGCAATTCATTTACAAGCCCTGTGGTTAAATAGGCCGATTGTACTTGATTAGCCAGACCATAATACGCCAAATTTTGACTGTAAGTAGTGAAATATAAGTAGTCAGAAATTCTATTATTACCTACCATACCGTAGCCAACCCTTAGTTTCAAATCATTTACAAAATCAACTGATTTCATAAATTTTTCGTTGCTTACCCTCCAAGCGAAAGAAGCCGCTGGAAAATAGCCCCACCGCATTCCCTTTTTAAATTTAGAGGCACCATCAGCACGCATGTTGAATGAAAAAAGATACTTTTTCATCAATGAATAATTCACGCGACCAAAAAAAGATAACTGTGTTGCTCTATTTTGAGAAAACTGTGGGTAATTAGGAAAGGAGGAATCACCCAATTTTCCAGCATTGTTCAATGCTACATCCTTATCAATAAATCTGGGGAGGTATCGGTAATAATATGAGTTTACATCTGTGGACAATTGATAAGTTTCTTCACCCACGAGGAAATCAAAGTCATGCTTTTTCTTATACCCTTTAATGGAATAAGTCAATACGTTAGAATTGGTAATTGTCTTCTTAATGGTCGTGTCAAGCGATACCAAAGGAAGTTCCTTTTGCTGTTTAGCTAAAGGGGTTATAGAATCAGAAAATTGCCTATCGGCAGTTCTGTTGTAATCGTAACTGAAAATGGTTCTGAAAGTCAAATTCTTCCTGATGGTATAACTTAAGTTACCTGCAATGTTGAAAGCAGATGTAGTGCGCTTTCTGTATTCTGAATTGGCGAGGATAATGGGGTTAATTAAGGATAAGTTGTTGCCAGCTTCGCCAATGGATGAGGAATCAATTTCATCTGGTGCTACACCAGCGGTAAGAAAGGGACGGTACTTTACGCTATTACGCAAACGGCTGTAGGAAGTACCCTTGTCATCAGAAACGCCCACACCATATACAATTTGGTTGGTGTAGCGAGAGGTAAGACCACCTTTCAATTTGTCGGAAAACTTGTGTTCCAATTTTAAATTCAATTGATTCCGGTAATAACTTGAATTTCTTACAATGGCTTTTTCACCATTATTGGTATAGCTAAAATTGAAAGTTGTTTTTTTAGTGCCCCCGCTTACACCCACATTGTGGGTTTGTGCAAAACCAGTTAGACCTAATACTTCTTTCTGCCAATTAATAGGCGCTACATTCTGATAAACTTTAAGAGTATCCCAAGTAGTACCATATCGCTTTTCAAATGAACTGGTTTCTTCCGCATTACCTCTCGCATGTTCATAAGCGTACACCACAAATTCATAAGGGCTTAGCACCTCTAAGGTTTTAGGTAGTTTTTTCCAGTTTACAAAGCCGTTATAATTCACTTTTAGTTTACCAGACTTTCCACTTTTGGTAGTAATAATAATTACCCCATTAGCACCCCTCGCACCATAAATGGCAGTAGCTGCTGCATCTTTTAGTACATCAATAGATTGAATATCTTGCAACACCACTCCTGACAAGCCATTTTCCACTTGTACCCCATCCACAATATACAATGGTGAATTGTCTTGGGTAATGGAACCACCGCCACGAACCCTAATTGACACTGGCGCATCTGGTGAGCCTTCGGCAGTAGTAGCTGTAACACCAGCTAAACGTCCGTTTAAAGCTTCCGCGGCTGAGTTAATTGGTATATCCTTTAAATCTTTCGCACCTACAGAAGCTGTTGAAGCGAGCGCATCTTTCTTACGGATGGTTTGGTAACCAATTACGATTACTTCATCTGGAGGGGTTTCTCTGTCTTTCTTAAGTTGGGCATTTACGGTGCCTCCGTTGATTTGTTTTTCTTGAGGGAGGTAGCCTACATATTTAATTACAAGGCTGTGTTTTTTACCATCATCTGGCACTTTAATGGTGAAATTTCCATCGGCATCTGTTTGTACGCCAGACTTAGCACCCGCCAATAGTACTGAAGCCGCTGGAAGTCCCAAGCCTGTACTGTCATCAGAAACTTTTCCTTTTATCTGTTTAAACTGTGCGAGAACCGAGGTGGTAACCAAGCAAAATACCACCCAACAGAAGAGCATTTTTTTCATAAAGCAAAGCATTTTTGAACATTTATTTAACCGAAGAGCGTTTACCAAACAATCACATGAAGTGTATATTTTTTTAACGCAACAGAGGGCAATGCTAGTTAATAAATGTTACGGCAAATCAGTTTTAAATGAGTTTTTGTGCGCAATCGTTGTCAAATATACCCATCCATTTTTTGTCAGTTAATAATTAAGCTTACTTGGTTTCTTTAATTTTCGAGAACAAATCCACAAATGCAGGTAATCCTTTAAAATTCTTTCAAAAATTTGTGCAAAAAAGAAATCCTTTTAGGAAAATTGATGGTGCAGTAAAAGCATTGACTCATTTTATTATAGGTATAAACTATTCGGGAGAAACTATACTGATTTTACCCAATTTCCGCTTTCAATTAACCAATAACCACTGCATCTAAAAAAATAAATGGTCAATACTGCCCGTTCTAATGTTGCAAACAAAAGATATGGTGTGCAGTAGCTAACTAAATTATGCAATTGATGGATGGCAATTTTCCAAACAGATACGCATATTCCCTATTTTAGCCACGATTTTGTCAGATTTAGTACCAAAAAAATATTTACAACGATGGCGCTGCCCCAAAATGTTGGTCAGAACAATGCAACCAACTACGATGAAAAAAGTAATTACCTTTTTCCGTTTATCCTTATTACGTCTTTATTTTTCTTGTGGGGTTTTGCCCATAACCTTGACCCTATTTTGATTCCTCATTTGAAGAAATCATTTACCCTATCTACCCTTCAGGCTTCTTTGGTGGATTCGGCAGTGTTTGTTGCCTATTTCGTGATGGCTTTGCCAGCAGGATTTATTATGAAAAAGTATGGTTACAAATCGGGTATCATCATTGGTTTGTTATTGTTTGCTACCGGCTCTTTTCTGTTTATCCCTGCGGCAAGTACACAAGCTTATGTATTCTTCTTAGGGGCTTTATTTGTGATCGCATGTGGACTCACCATTTTAGAAACCGCTGCCAACCCCTACGCTGCATTATTGGGTGACCCAAAAACTTCGAGCCAACGTTTAAATTTTGCTCAGTCATTTAATGGACTTGCTGCAACCCTCGCTCCTATTATTGGAGACAAACTCATTCGTACGAAAGGACATAGCGATGAGGAATTGAACGCTATGACTGAAATAGCTAGAAAAGCAGCCCTTGCTTCGGAAGCTTCTTCTATTATTACCCCGTATTTCATTTTAGCAACCATCATTCTCCTAATTGCCATTGCTTTCTACTTTACTAAACTTCCAGAAATAAAGGATGGCGGTGGTGAAGCTAGCAGTAAAAACATATTTCATGCCTTTAAACACACCCATCTTAGCTGGGGAGTAGCTTCACAGTTTTTCTATGTAGGTGCACAGGTGTGCGTATTTAGTTTCTTCATGCTTTTTGCATCTAAAACCATTCCAGTTGGCACACCAAAAGATGGTTTGATCTCAACGATTGAATCCATTTTAAAGTTTCTACACTTCAATAATTCAACCGAAACTGATTATATGTCTTACTATCTTTCAGTGGCTGGTTTGGCTTTTATGGTTGGTCGTTTCTTTGGTACCTTCTTAATGAAGTTTGTAACCCCAAACAATTTGTTGGCTATATATTCCGCGATTAATATTGGATTGTGTGTAATTGCTTTGAACGGACATGGCACAACACCAGTTTACGCAGTCATTGGCATTGCCTTTTTCATGTCTATCATGTTCCCCACCATTTTCTCTTTGGGTATTGCAGATTTGGGTGGTGATACCAAGTTTGGTAGCAGTTTGATTATTATGTCAATCGTGGGCGGGGCATTACTACCTCCTTTGTTTGCCTATATCAGTGATGTTACCAATAATATTCAGTATGGTTATTTAGTACCAATGGTATCATTTGTTGTGATTATGCTGTTTGGATTTAAGGGGTATCAGGTGAAGAAGATAAGTGGTTAGTGATTAGTGATTAGTGATTAGTGGTAAGTGATAAGAGATAAGTGATTAGTGTTTAATTATTCCTGGTTAGTTTCTCTATATGCTAATAAATTTTTAGCTACCGTATTGGCTACTTGCTACTGCCCAATTTAAGACCATAAGCCCCATAATTAATAATCGAGTTATACCTGACAGGTTTTGAAAACCTGTCAGGTATAAAATCTAGTAATTGAGCTTAAATAAAATGTTGTTTAAAATAAATTGAAATGAATAAAAAATATTGCCTTGCTGTTGATTTAGTGGATGATGAAGCCTTGATTCAGGAATACGAAAATTGGCATAAGCCTGAAAACGTTTGGCCTGAAATCATGAAAAGCATTCGTGATGCAGGCATCACCAATATGGAAATATTTAGAGTGGGCAACCGTATGTTTATGATTATGGAAGTGGATGAAACGTTCAGTTTTGAGCGCAAAGCTGCCATGGATGCTGCCAACCCTAAAGTGCAAGAATGGGAACAATTAATGTGGAAATACCAACAATCGATGCCTTTTGCTAAAAATGGGGAGAAATGGGTGTTGCTGGATAAAGTATTTGATTTATCACAGTGCATCTAATCGCTTGATACTACAATTAGAATGCTGATTGACTTTTACGATAAAGAAATCAGCTTTTGGTGTTTTGCAATTTGGCTTTATTACTTGCTAATTAGAAATTAATCCTCTTGCTAAATGTATTGCGCCCCTTTGCAAACTTTTATAGGGTTTGAAACCCTATAAAAGTTGACAACAGATATTTAAGTACTGATTAAATACGTCCCACATACTAAGGTTTTTCGCATGTTTTATGATAATCAACATCCCAAACTAGGATATTATCTGGTTGATGAGATGAAGAAAATTGCGCAAAAACTCTACCCACATTAAGCCTTAAATAAACTACTCAATGAATATACCCGCTATTGATGCACACCAACATTTTTGGCAGTACGAACCCCAAAAACATAGTTGGATTAACGATGAAATGGCTGTAATTAGAAATGATTTCATGCCTACCGACCTTTTTCCAGAATTGGTGGCCAATAAGGTGGAAGGTTGTGTAGCTGTTCAGGCAGATCAAACGGAAGCCGAAACTACTTTTTTATGCAACTTGGCTAAACAACACCCTTTTATCAGAGGAGTGGTAGGTTGGACCGATTTGAGGGCGGATACCATTAGCGAACAATTGGAAGAATACGCTACTGAACCCATCGTAAAAGGATTTAGGCATGTACTCCAAGGAGAAGCTCCAGAATTTATGTTGCAACCATCTTTTCTAGATGGAATTGCACAGTTAGATTCATTTGGCTTTACCTACGATATTTTGATTTTCCCTCAACACCTAGAAGCGGCATTGACCTTGGTTAAAACCTTCCCCAACCAACCATTTGTGATTGATCATATTGCCAAACCATTCATTAAAACCGGCGAAATTTCCAATTGGCAAAAAGGAATAGAGCGCATCGCCCAACATGAAAATGTACACTGTAAAATAAGTGGTATGGTTACGGAAACGGACTACCATAATTGGAAACCGGCAGACTTCACGCCGTACTTGGACGTTGTGGTGAATGCTTTTGGAACTAACCGTTTGATGTACGGATCTGACTGGCCTGTATGCAAAGTGGCTGCCACTTACGAACAGGTAATTGGTATTGCAAAACATTATTTTTCCACCTTTTCCGTAGCCGAACAAACAGCCATTTTTAGAGATAATGCGGTTCGTTTTTACAATTTATAACTCACCAATCTAAAATAATTTCTTACCAGATATGAACAAAGAAAAATTACAAATCCCTCCCGTCATTTTCGGTACGAGTGGGCTGGGTAATCTCTATCAAGCGCCTTCCTACGAATCTAAATTGGCCATTGTAAAAGCCTACGTAGAAAGTGTTGAAGGCATCCCCGTTTTTGACAGTGCGGGCAAGTATGGTGCAGGATTAGCATTAGAAGTTTTGGGTCAATGCTTGAATGATTTGGGTATTGCACCAGATAAGGTAATCATCAGCAACAAACTTGCCTGGGTACAAGCCCCATTGTTGACCCCCGAACCAACTTTTGAAAAGGGCGTATGGAAAGACATCAAGCACGATGCCGTTCAAAAAATTAGTTACGAAGGCATACTCGAATGTTTTGAACAAGGCAACCAGTTATTGGGCGGATATATACCTCAGTTGGTGTCTGTACATGATCCAGATGAGTATTTAATGCATGCCGCCAACCCCGAAGAGGAAGCCCAATTGTACCAAGACATAATAGATGCCTACCGTGCTTTATCTGAATTGAAGGCAGCAGGTAAAGTGGCCGCCATTGGTGTGGGTTCCAAACAATGGCGGGTTATTGAGCGCATTTCCAAAGATGTTGACTTAGACTGGGTGATGATTGCCAATAGCCTCACGTTGCATAGCCATCCAAAGGAATTGATTGATTTTATTGGTGAATTGCACCAGAAGGATGTATCAGTGATCAATTCTGCGGTTTTCAATGGAGGATTCCTTACGGGAAGTAATTTCTATAATTACAAGGAAGTAGATGAAAACACAGCGGAGGGTCATGCGCTCCTTAAATGGAGAACACAACTCTATGCCATCTGCGAACAATTTGGTATTCTCCCTGCTGAGGCTTGCTTAAGTTTTGGTTTTCAGATTCCTGGCGTTAGCAGCGTGGCGGTGAGCACTTCTAGAGCCGAGCAGGTGAAGAAAAACATAGACATGGCCACCAAAAAAATCCCACAGGATTTTTGGAATGAAGTGGCTAAACAAGGATTAATTGAGGAGCATGTACGCCCCATTATCGCCAAATTTTAGGGTGGCTATTTGTTCCCATTCTACCCAATAATTAAAAAAGCGGCATTGAAATCAAGGTTTCAATGCCGCTTTTTTAATACAAACAATATCTTGATTCTAGGTCATCTCACAACAATTTCATCATTTACATGCTGATTTGAAAATACACGCTTGCTTACAACCTAGCACTTAATACTTACAACTTACTTACCCAAACAATTGATTTAAAATAAATGCCAACCGCACCCCTGCTTTTACCAATTGCTGGTTTAAGTCCTGAATATGGTCGAAGTTATATTTGAAAGATAGTTTTTGTTCGGGTTGTTTTATCTCTGCATATACGGTATGGGCCATTTTATACGATTCTGCAAGCCAATCTGCCAGCCCCCCCTTTTGCCAATCGGTTACTTGTTGTTTCGTGCAATAATTAATATTGGCTACATATTCCGTATAGCTCAATTGCTGAAAGTCAATGAGTTTTTCATCCCAAACTGCGTGGAGGTTAGTTGTCTGGTTAAACCACTGCACTTTAATTTTATTTCCTCCCCTATCCTCTTCGCGGCCTACATGTAAGGGTTGGTGTATATCGCCCATAATGTGGATAAGCAAACGCAGGTACATCAATTGCTTATCTGCCTCAAGGTTTTTGTTTTGTAATTGATTAACTAAAAAATTGATTTTGTTGAAAGCATCAGCAGCAGTATCAGATACTAATATTTTCTTGATGTCTTCACTAGACAATCCATCATTCAAATTAATGTAGTGCCAGGTGTTGAGGTAATTGTAGCTGGAATCTGATTTTACAAAATCGGCCCAGGTGCTGGCCATTGCCATCGACTCATTGCCCAATATCTTCTTAATGGCAGATTTTGCTTTGGCATTCAATCGATTGTCGGCAATTTCTGCCACAATGCGATGTCCCAAAACGCCCCACGCATTGGATGCAGAAGGTTTCAATAAGCCCAATAGTATAATACCAATCAGTGCAACTTTCTTCCTTATCATGATTACAAAAATTTAGCGGTTTGTTATTTTTGGCTTATTCAATCAAACGGGTAGTATCAATATTTCCTGTGAAAACCGAGGTTATTTTGCGTGCCGCATAAATGTTTCGGTTGAATTTATTGCCCAATACAATTAAAGTAGCAGTGTCTTTAATCAAGCGGGTAAACACGGTATTGTTACCATGCCACCATCCATTGTGATATACAATTGTTTCATCTGGATTCAATAACAAACGCCAACCGAGACCATAGTTGTGCTCACCCCGGTGTTCGTTGCTGTATCCTTTAAAGGACATTTCCAAAGTGGGGCGACTTACGTAATTGCCTGCATACAATGCTTTATCCCATTGCAACATATCCCTCACGGTGCTATACACACTTTTATCGCCATAAACACAGTCAAACTTTTCTAAATTCACTGGATGGCTGCCCACATAAGAGGGTTGGTATTTGGCAATGTCTTTTGTACTGAAAACAAAACTATTGGTCATGCCCAATGGCGTAAAAAGACTATCGCGCATGTAATCTGGGAATGACATTTTGGAAACTCTTTCCGCAATGAGCGCTAAAAGCACGTAATTGGTATTGCAATATTTAAAAGTACGGTCAGGCCCCGCCTCTATGGATGGTTTTTTATCCACCATCCATTTTAATACGTCTTCATTGGTGGCCTGCCCCTCAAAACTTTTGCCCTTACGGATTACACGCCTTCTTACCTCCATCTTTCTACCGTGCCTGCGGATGACGCGCATAACCTCCGTTTCAATATCCCCATCCATAAAGTAAATGTAGTTGGGCAATCCACTGCGGTGGGTAAGTAAGTTTTTAACGGTGATGTTTTTATAAGGAAAATTGGGGAAGAAACGCTGCAACGTATCATCCAGTTTTAACTTTCCTTGCTCCATTAAACGGAGAATCACTATGGCCGTAAAGGTTTTAGAGATAGATGCGAGGTGAAAAGTGGTATTCGCAGTGATGGGTTCCTCCGTTTTAAAATTGGCAAAGCCGTGGTAATCTTCAAACACAATTTCACCGTTTTTAGCCGCAATGATGGCACCATTAAAACCCTTATCCACCAATATATTTCTATACAAAGGGATAATAGCGTTGTGGTAATATTCTTTTTCCTTAGCAGAAAGGGGGGTAAAATTGGCAATGGTATCAACTGATGGTTTCTTTATTGGTTTCTTGGGTGTGGTGTTGCAAAACATTAACAGCAAAGAAAATATAGGGAATATCATGAGTCGATACATTATTGTTTTGAGGGTTTACAGTAGCGAACAAATATAGGAGAAGCAATTATCCATAATTAGTCTTTAAGATTGTGTTATTTACTTTTCTTAACACAGGCGGATTACTAACAATTCGCCCCACAAAACAACCATTACTACTCCTGTGACGGGTACTATTGTACGATTAAAGGGAGTAATCATGTTTTTAACGGATGATAAGGACAGCATTGCCACATCCATTTCAAAAGCCAAATCCCATTGCTACCAATTGCTTCTGTTGAGTTCGTAAAGGACTTTTTACAAGCAAATTGAAGGTCTATAAAAGAAGCAATTTGTTATCTCAAATGTGAAATATGATTACTTTTGATAATCAATAGCCAATGCTAATAAGAAGTGAATTAAAAACTCCTCGGTACACAAAAGTTTTTCGCAGTTATTAGTTAAACCTCACCCCTATCCTTATCCAAATGCAAGGGCAAAACGAAAAACTTTTATACACCCCAATAGCACACCTAAAGTGATACCATTTCGAGCGAAACCCACACAGTAATAGACATAAAAAAAATGCGGGCATGCCCGCATTTTTTTCTCACTAATTAAAGCCTAGATTATTTTCCAACAACGGTAATCACCACCTCATTGCTTACTTGGCCTACTTCTTCATCATCTTCAATGTAGTAAGCTTTGTATTTCCAAATAGCCGTTTGACCGCTGGGTGGCAAAGGGAAATTATCATCAAAATTGGGTTTCAAATCGGTGTAAGGAACTGCCCCATAACCCTTTCCATCGCCTCTGTCCACGTAAATGTGTACACCATCCATTTTATTCTTTTTCCACTCAATTACAGGTCTGCCACCTACCAAAGTGCCTTTCAATTCAGGTCTAATATTTTCGGTATCAACTGCAATTTCTTCAATACCATCAATACCTAAATCCTTTAAAATATCGGGTGTAGCATTTTTATTTTTCTTTATCAGTGCTACTTGATCCATCAATCGGCCAAAAATATCGGCCACAGGGCTCACCGTAAATGTAGGTAATGCAGGTGGCGCGGTGAGGGTGGGTAATGGTCTGTTTTCACTATCGCCATTCATCAAGTGACTGCGGTAAGAGGTGAGATACTTCAAATGTTTCTTCTGGGCATCCACATAGTTGAAGAACGTTTGTAGATTGGTAGCATCAGCGGCTACTTTGTCGGTATCGGCCTTTGTAAGCCCAAAAATTGTTGCATACTTAGGCAATTTTGCCGCATAATTATTCAAAAAAACCAGTTTAGCAAGCATGCTAATGCTTAGATAATATCGTTTCATATAATTTTAAATTTCAGCAAAAATAAAAACCAAAAATGTTAGTATTTTATTTTTATGTATTACCAACTTGCTAATTTTTGTAGTAAAAAAATAGCCATTCTTTTCAATTATATAAGCATTCCTTATGGCATGGGCATATTCTGCAATCATTTGCCCACTAACCTTATTTTCATGCGCACTTATGGTACACTCTTAGGCACAAACGGCGTCCATTTGTGCACTTTCGATACTCATTTGGGCACTTTTGATGACCATTTGTGCACTTTCGATGGCCATTTGTACACTTTCGATAATCATTTGGGTACTCACGATGGTCATTTGTACACTTTCGATGGTCATTTGGGTACTTTCGGTAACCATTTGTACACTTTTGGCTTCTATTTGTACACGTTTGGGAGCTATTTGGGCAAATGAATGAGCTGTGAGTGTACCTATTTAAAGATGAAATAGTGTTTTTGAAGGGTTAAACAGGTGATTTGGTAGAAAATCCGTTGGACAAAGCCGTTACAATAAGAAATGTACACACAAGAACGGTAAATTGGTCTGTGGAAAAGCACATACCTTCTGCACCATTCTATCAATTGCAAATAACTAACGCCTTATTGTGAAAATACTAAAATAGACTACAGATTAAAAGACAAATCTGTATATTATATTATCTTCGACACCTAAAAATAAATATGAGTCGATCTACTGTACATTACGCTGATAATAAAACCAACAACGCTTTAAAAAAGCTGCACAATAAATTGAGACCTGCTGGTACGCCTGTTCAAAGGGTGGAATACATTATTGAGCTTTTGTTGCTTAGGATTTTTGAAACTAAAATAAAACAAGACGAAGAATTTAAACCGCTGAGAAAACTGTTTTCGCCTGAATATAAATGGAAGAACCCTAAGAAGGGTGAGGGCGCACCTGAAGAATCGAATGAGAACCGTTTATTTTCTTACCTGCCTACTGTGACCTCGGAACAAATATTATCGGAGCTTAATGATAACTTTTTTCCGTTTTATTCAAGCATATTGAGTAGTGCAAGGCAGGTGTATGAGGGTAATCTCCCACAAAAGGTGCAAGACCAATTGGTATTGATTGAAGAAGTTTTTAGTAATTCTAACTTTACCAATAATGTGAACAGTGGCAACTTGGGTGAAGTGATAAGCATTGTTGCAAACGAAATTGAAGAAGCGAGGTTGTTGAAAACTGACCTGTTGGGCGATGCTATAGAATCGGCTTTGAGCGAAACGGGGGGTACAAAAGATGTGGGGCTGTTTAGGACGCCTGACCATATTCGACAATTTATGACGGTATTGGTAGAGCCGACTTTTGACGATGTGATTTTTGATCCTGCTTGTGGCACGGGTGGGTTTTTGTTTGATGCTTTTGAATTTGTGATGCGAAGGGCAGACCCTGAAAGGGAATGGCCGGGAGAGAAAGCGCATACTGAATTGGCGGCTTGGTTAGACGAATATTTTAAGGCGCATCAATTGGACTTTCCGAGTATTGAACAGGCGACACAGTTTTATAGAAGTGGGGTGACGGGGATTGAATATTTGGGTATGATTAGGAAGATGGCGGCTATCAACTTTTATGTAAGGGGGTTGAACCCTGCTAACATTGAGCAAGGCGATAGTTTGATGAAATATAAGCCTGTAACCGACCATGAGAGCAAAACGGTGGTTTTGGCTAATCCGCCATTTGGCGCACAGCGAGACCAAGAAAGTTATCCTGATGTTTGGGGTGAATTTTCTAAGGAAATGGAAACGACTATATTGTTTGTGAAACTGATGTTTGAGCACCTGAAAGTGGGTGGTAGGTGTGCTGTGGTTGTTTCGGAAGGATTTCATACATGGGATCAATTTAGTGCGAAGGCTTTGCGAAAGATGCTATTGGATGAAGCACAGTTGAAGGCAGTTATTTCTTTGCCGCAGGGATTGTTTGTGAGCAAGAGTGGGCAGGGACCCAAAACGTCTATCTTAATTTTTGAAAAAGGCACTTCTACAGGCTCAGTGAACACTTCGGAAAGTGCATCGACAGATGGTAAGTCAAAAAATAGTGATTGGATTTGGTTTTATAAGGTAACCAATGACGGTTATACGATGGGGGCAAATAGGAAGGAGCAGAAGGGCAACCAATTGGTGGAATGTCTTGGCTTGTGGCACGAATATGTGAAACATGGAAAACAGCCGCCGGAGAGTAGCAATCAATTTTGCATTCCTGCTGAATGGATAAAGACACTTGACCCGAGGGTTAAAGAAAAAATAAAGAAGGAGACAAGGGAACAATTAAGAATAACGAATGATGAACTAAGGAGAAAGAAGGAGAAAGACCTTGATAAAAAATTGAAGGAAAAGAAAATAACGAAAGCTGAAAAAGAAGCCGAACTCAAAATTGTTGATAGTATGGCTGAAAACAGGATACAAAATGAAATAGCTAAACGGATAGAAAAGGCGCATAGTTATTCTTTTAACTTGGCAAATTATAAAAGCTCGTTGACTGAACCACTCCTACAGCAGATAAATGATAAAGATTGGATTAATACCGAAAAAGAGCTGGATGCCATTTATCAAGTTTTACAATCAAATCAACCGATTGAAGTGGTTGAAAAGGCGGTGAAAAAATTGAATTTCCGAAGTGCATTGGAGGCAGATATTGCGAGAGAATTTGTAAGCAATTGGTCTGAACCAATGACTTTAGCTGATGAAATGATTAACTATGATGTTGTTTTAGGAAATAAGGCAAATGAATGGTTTGGGACATTGAAAGAGGTTTTGAAAAGTGGGGCGAAATATCCAATGGTAAAATTAGCGTCCGTTATTGAAGAAAAATCTGAACAAATAACAGTTGAAGAGAATATCGAATATTTGCAATTAACGGCAAGACTTTGGGGTAAAGGACTATCATTGAGAGGGAAGAAAAAAGGTGAGGATATAAAAACAAAAAGACAATATGTTGTTCATGAAGGAAATATTGTAATATCAAGAATAGATGCCAGAAACGGGGCTTTTGGATTGGTAAGTAAGGAACTCGATGGAGCAATAGTAAGCAATGAATTTCCTGTATTTTCTGTAAATGAAAGTGAAGCAATAAAAGAATATGTTATTTTTGCAATAACATCACCGCAACTTTATCGACAAATAGAAAATTCTGTAGAGGGAGCTTCTGGAAGAAGGAGGTTAGAAACGTCTAAATTCTTAGAATTAGAAATTCCATTGCCTCCGCTTGAACAACAAAAAGATATTGTTGCTAAAATTGAGAAGCAGAAAGCGATAATTGAAGGGGCTGAGAAAATCTTGATTAATGTGGGCAATACTTTTCCAGACAATAATTACACCAGAAAACCAATTGGTGATTTTGCGCGAGTTATAGGCGGATACTCTTTTACAAGTAATGAAGTTTCAGAAACAAAATTTGAAAACCAAATTCCTTTGATTAAAATTGGTAGTATTTTAAATGGAAAAATAACAGATGATTTAGGTTATGTAAACGAGAGTTATAAAACGAATAAAGCAAATTTCGTTTTAAGAAAAGGAGATATTGTCTTTGCAATGACTCGTCCGATTATTAAAACAGGTCTCAAATATGCAATAATAGACGACCATTTTGATGGAAGTATGCTAAACCAAAGAGTTGGCAAATGGCAATTTTATAACAATGATTTATTGCCCTCATTTTTATCATTTTATATGGGAACCGAGTTTTATCTAAAACAATTAGAATCATTTTGTTCTGATGAAGCAAATCAACCGAATGTTAGCAATAGTGAATTCGAGTCTATACTCATTCCTTTGCCAAGAATAGATGAACAGGAGAAATTAATAATGGAAATTGAAGAACAAAATAAAATATTAGACGGCTTACGAAAAATGAAAGCTGAATCCGAGAGTAAAATCAATCAAATATTAGCAGAAGTATGGGGCGTGGAAATTTTAGAAGTAGAAAAGTATGAAGAAGAAGAGCTAATAGAATCAAATTAAATTTGCAACAATGAAAAAGGATGATGAAATAGTTCAGTCATTAATAGCTGGCGGTTTAATTGGTGCTGCATTGGGTGCTTTGCTTTCAAAAAAGAAAGAAGATGGTGCTACTTTGGGTGCAATAGCTGGTGCGGCATTATTGGCAACTTTTAAGGCAAGCGAGCAAGCGAAGCAAAGTAATTTGCCCATGTATGTAGAAGAGGATACTAATTTATATAGGGTACATCCAAATGGAGAAAAGGTATTTATCAAAAAAATAGTAAAGCCAAACCACAAATTACCCAAACGCTTTAAGTTGAAATAATGATGGCTACCAAAAGAATGAGGGTGTTTGCAGGGCCAAATGGCTCAGGAAAAACGACTATTATAAAAAGTCTGCAAGCAGAGATTCCATTTGGTGTGTATGTAAATGCAGATGACATTGAAAGCATGTTGAAGAAAAGCAAGGTGTTGTTGTTTAATGTATACCAGCTATCTATAACCCAAACTCAACTACAATCATTCTTTAGAAATAGCCAATTTGCCCCAAAAAAAAGAAACGAACCAGACTTGTGGGAGAAAATAAGCATTACCGAAAATGTATTGCATATAAATACCAATATAGATTCATATTTAGCAGCAGATATAGCGGAATTCATACGACAGGAGTTATTAGCTAACGATATTTCTTTTACTTACGAAACGGTAATGAGCCATAAAGGCAAGATAGATTTTTTGCAGAAGGCTAGAGATAAAGGATATAGAGTTTACCTGTACTTTATTGCGACTGAAGATTATAACATTAATGTAAGTAGGGTACAATTGAGGGTAACCCAGCACGGCCATAACGTAAAAGAAGATATTATTAAAAGCAGGTACTTTAAAAGTTTAGAAAACTTAAAAGGTGCAGTTAAGAAAACAAACAGGGCTTATTTTTGGGATAATTCAGGAGCAGCAAGTTTACTGATTGCCGAAATAACAGATGGAGAAGATGTGAAAATGATTGACACAGACAAAGTGCCAAACTGGTTTGTAAAATATGTAATAGAATAAAGACTTAGTAAATGCGAGAAAAGGAATATCCACCACTATTAAAAGATGGCTTTAAGGAGATTAGTGAAATTGACTTAGAAAAAGAATTTGTAGCGCCATTTAGCTACAATGCAGCAAACCATCGTATAAACCTGCTGAAAGGATTTGGAAATTTTTTGCAGGAATTTAAAACCTTAAACTTACGAACAGAGGTGTGGATAGACGGTTCTTTTGCCACCTGGGCGCCTGATCCTGAAGACATTGACGTGGTTTTTTATTTTTCGCCAGAGGAAGTTAAAGCACTTGAAAAAGAAAAAAAGGATAAATATAAAAAATTGTTTCACGACAGAAAAATGATAAAGAACCTTTATAAAGTGGAGGTGTTTCAGGCGGTATTAGGCAAAGAATCCGAACATACAAAATGGCTTGAAACTTTTGGCACTGGCTATGACAACATAACTTCAAAAGGAATTTTTAAACTTAAATATGCAAATCCATGAAAATTGAAAATATCCAGCAGACGATTACTAGGTTTGAACAAAGCCTAGAGGAATATAAAAAAGAACTTGAAACGAACCCTGATAGCTTCTTTTATAGAGGTCTTATTGATGAGACCAAAGCATATATTGAAGAACTTCAAACAGAAGTAATCAAACAACAACGAAATAATAATTTGGGAAAAATATCTACCTCAATAAGTAAAAAAATTAACGAAGCAACCTCTACTGACTTGCCAATCATACAACGATTGGTGAATGAATATCATTGGAAACTTGGCGATACCCTATTGTATCAACAGACATATGATATATCAGAAGAAATTAAAAAAGATTATCCGAACTTGAAAAACATAAGACCAGATATTGTTTTGCAAGATTTGAATGGGGAAGTGATAGCTGTGATAGAAAATAATCTCGACAAACAAAATAAAGACTTGTTGAAATTGCGTACCATAGTTACACATTTGCTAAAACCACGCTTTTTGTATGCATGCAGTTCTGAACGAATTTTGTTTTATGACAACGCTTGGAAAGGGTTAGAAGCTGGTGAATTTAAGCAGGTAACCAATTTTATGAGCTTGGAAGAAATGAAGCTCAAAATAGAACAACAAAAAAGAATTGCGTCAAACAAAGAAATTTCGATTGATACCACTATTGCTGGGGGTTATGACCCTAGCATTGGGAAAGAAAGATATTATCAACTGCAATGTATTCGCACTATTATAGAAAACTACAAAGCAGGCAAACAAAAAATGTTGATACACATGGCAACAGGTTTGGGTAAGACTAGAACCGCTGTAGCCTTGGTAAAAGCATTATTGGGCAGTGGAATGTGTAAACGCATTTTGTTTGTAGTGGATAGACGAATGTTAGCCAAGCAATCAGTAGATGATGGATTTGCATTGATTAGCCGAGAACATAGTAGCAGTTGGATAACGACTTCGAATTTCAGGACAAGAAAACATGCCAGCATACATGTTGTGGTGATTGATACATTGGAATTAATTCACAGCGATCTGCCTTCTAACTTTTACGATTTGATTATTGTGGACGAATGTCACAGAAGTATCAACGTAAACAGGAAATTGATTTTCGACCATTTTCTATGTCCGAGAGTAGGCTTAACAGCTACCCCAAGAATAGCCGAAGGAATAGATATTGACGAAGAAGATTTGGCAATTATCGATACGTACAAATTGTTTGGATGCGAAACAGGCGAACCAGATTTTCAATTTGACATGGAAAAAGGCATCAGCGAAGGTTTTTTGGCACCCTACAAGCCAATAGAACTGCTTACATCGCTTGCCAAGGAGGCGGAAGAAATTGGAGTATCGTTTAGTTATGTATTAGAACCAGATACAAAATACAAGCATGACTTAGGGGAAGAAAAAAAACTCAAACTAGAGCAACTCAATCGCAAATTTATTTCAGCAGAAAACTGTTTAAGAATAGCAGAAGAGCTAAAAAAGAATACCCAATATGGTGAGAAAGTAATCCTATTTGGAGTAAGTCAAGCACATTGCATGGAACTCACAAATGCAATAAATAAAGTTTTTGAAATAGATTATGAAGGAGGTGTACACTATTCAGAATATGTAATTTCAGAAAACAATGAAATGAACGAAACACTGAAAGCATGGTTTAAAAAGCCTTACCAAAAACCATATATCGTTACTTCTGTGGACATACTAAGCACCGGGGTTGATATTCCATGTGTACGCTACATTGCATTTGCAGGACTAACCAAATCGGTAGGCAAGTATATTCAAATGGTGGGACGGGGTACAAGGCTTGACCCCAAAACAGGTAAGTTCAGTTTTACTGTTTTAGACTTTGTTGGATTGTGTAAAAGAATGGAAGACAATGGAAAAGGAACACTAAAAGAAAATAAAAAAATAGTAAAATCAGGTGACAAAAAGAAACCTGTTACAGGCACGCCACCACCAAAAGGACAGTACTTTTTAATAGATAATCCTGACCCAGCACACCTGATTCAAAGAGTAGAAATACATGGAGACTCCATTGTGGTAAAAGACAATATACCAATAGAAGAAGCGAAAAGAATATTTGAAGAAGAATTGAAGAAAACGCAAGAACCCGTAATGGCAGACTTGAAAACAAAAGCCGAACAAACGGATTACCAACCAACAGACGAGGAAATGGCTAAACTGCTTGATTGGTTGCGCAAACCCAACACATTTTTGGATGAAGGACATTTGCAAAAAATGTATGACTTTCCAGAAGGTTCGGCTTGGGACTTTTTACTTCATGCCTTAGGCAAAAAGAAAATACCAACACCGAAAGAACGCATTGAAAAAAATTACCTTTCCTATATACATACATACGACTTTAATGATGAACAGATAATCGTGTTAAAAAAAATAAAAGAAGTATTTGTTTCAAACCTTTCTTCGAAACGAAATATTGAAGAGAAAGACATTTTTGGAAATCCAATTTTAGAAAGATTGGTTGGTTCGTTCGATGATATCAACAAGAAGTTTCAAGGTAATTTTAGTGTAGTTTTTAAAGATTTGAAGACCACTTTTGGCAGCAGAATAAATACTTAATTTATAGGTGAATTTAATTCTCCTTGCTAAGGCAGCTTGCCGCTTGTGCCATTCGCTAAGGTCTTCGCTATACTTTCAATCCTACTTAAAATACACTTACTACTTTTTATAACCGTCGGCAAAACTTCCGATTTACAAAATGTTCTACCTCCAATGAACTTAGCATATCAAACAAAATGCCTGTTGCTCCCCAATGATGGATGAATAAAATCCAATTAATCTTTTATTTTTAACGCAGTAAATTTTAAAAAAATGAAGACATTAACATTAGAAATACCCGATTCATTAGAGTTGAATGAAAAAGAAGTAAAAAACTTACTTGCTGCTAGATTATACGAAAAAGGGTCGCTCACATTGGGGCAAGCAGCAGAATTAGCTGGTTATTCAAAAAGGTCTTTCATGGAAATACTAGCTGACTACAACGTTTCTATTTTTGATTATACTGCTGTTGAGCTAGAAAATGATCTAAAAAATGCACAAAGTTATCATATCTGATACGAGTTGTTTGATCCTGCTTGATAAAATAGGCGAACTAGATTTATTGCATAAATTATACGGATCAATCATTACAACACCAGAAGTTAAAAATGAATTTGGCTTACCACTTCCTGATTGGTTTGAAATTCAAACAACTTCCAATAAAAATTATCAAGCAATTATTGAGGCATCAATAGACAAAGGAGAAGCAAGTGCAATTGCCTTAGCAGTAGAATATGGTGATTGCTTATTAATTATTGATGACTTAAAAGGAAGGAAGTACGCACAAAACCTTGGACTACAAATAATTGGGACAATTGGAATAATAGTTGATGCGAAACTTTTAGGAATTATACCTTCCATTAAACCGCTACTTGAAAAAATAAAACGCACCAACTTCAGAATTTCTGTTACAGTTGAGAAGATTTTGTTAGAAAAAGCTGGCGAATCTAATTAGTAAAAAAACGAGATTTCCCACGCCGGTTTTTCATACCTCTAATGCAATTAGTAAAATTCAGACAATCACTAACTGATAATAGAAAAAGAATCACATCCGAATAATAACCCAAAACTTCAATATGACTTTATATTTTCTTAGCGGTCTTGGTGCAGACAAAAGAGCATTCAAACACCTAACCTTTCCTACAAATACGATAACAATATTTATTGACTGGATTACTCCCATCAAACATGAATCATTGAAAGACTATGCAAAACGAATATCGCTATGTATAGACACAACAAGGCCATTCATACTAATAGGGATGTCGTTTGGTGGTATTCTGGCCACTGAAATATTAGCATTTGTCAACCCTCAGAAAACAATATTGATATCAAGTGTAACCCGACGGCAAGAACTCCCATTTTATTTCCGACTCGCAGGTTTGCTGGGCGCTAACAAACTAATGCCAGCAAAAGCCACTACTTTGGCAAATGCAATAACCTATTGGATGTTTGGAATTCAACATAGAAATGATAAGTTGTTATTAAAAGAGATTTTGGATTCCACCGACGCCCACTTTTCAAAATGGGCAATCCATGAAATAGTAAATTGGAAAAGGGTAATTAGTCCAACTAACGTAATTCGAATTCACGGGGATAAAGACAGGATATTGCCCATCATTAATTTCACCCCAACCTATTTACTGAAAGGTGCAGGTCATTTTATGGTAGTCAATAGAGCTAACGAAATTTCGGAAATACTGAATAAGGAAATTGAAGGCTTGCGCTAGCTTAAACTTGCACCATATTCCAATTTGCATTAGTCTTCTCACATAAATCCAAAACATCAAGACTAATAAATTTGGTTTTAAGTGGCCAAAAAAGATGTAATAAATTTGGTTGATAAACATAAAATTAGCATTATTGCATTTTTGTTATAGGTAATCAACTGCAAAACGTATTGTTATCAAATAATTCAAGCGATGTAGACGACCTATAACTCAATATATTTATTCACCTTAATTAATTATCAAAAAATGACAAACAAAATCTTCGCAATCATCTTTGCATGTTGCAGTTTTCAATGCGTAAAAGGGCAAATTAAAAAAAGCTCAATTTTACTAGGCGGGCAAGTAAGTTATTCCAATTCCACAACAGACAATTCTACTTCTCAGAGTGATAATGAATCAAAAAGTGGATTTTTTAATCTTTCTATTGGAAAGGCGTTTAAAGAAAATGCAATTTATGGCAGCAACATTTCATATTCTCCATATTCATCAAAAAATATTTATACAAGTTCAACTTCAACTGATTTAAAATACAGTCGTTATACTTTAGGATTTTTTTATAGGAACTATAGTAATCTAGCAAAAGACTTTTATTTTTTTACCGAAGCGGGAATTTCTTATCTAACTTCTAAACAAACTAATACCAATGTTTCTGGTGTTGAAGTGTCAACAGAAAAGCAAAATGGGGGGCGATTTTATTTAACGCCTGGCTTATCCTATAAGATTTTCAAAAAGCTTCAATTAGAAATAATTATACCCAATATTGCTGCTATTCAATATACAAACTCCTCTAGTAAATCTGAAGCTAATGAATCAAAACAAAAATCTTTTTCCATCAATTCAAGCCTAAATTCTTCTGGAATAAACAGTTTAGGCGTTGGTTTTCATTTGATCTTCTGATTCGCTAACCTACCAGCTTAATCTCATTAAATATGAAAGTAAACAAACTAAAAAGGAGTAAATAATCATTTACTCCTTTTGTTTTGGTGTGTGTAGGGTGCTTTAAGCTTACTGCATGTAAAATATTCGGTATTCTACCCTCCTATTCATTGCCCTTGCATCGGGGTTGTCTTTTCCATCGGTTGTTTTTTCAGGAACCAACGGACAGCATTTTCCGTAGGTTTTGGTCTTTATCCGTATGGCTGAAATACCTTTCTTAACAAAATACGCTTTCGATGCTTTTGCCCTTAAATCGGCAAGTTTTAAATTGTATTCCACAGAACCAATATCATCCGTGTAACCACCCACATCTACGCCTAACTTAGATTCACGTTTTAGCAATGCCACCAAAGAATCTATCACTTCAGTAGAATCTGGATGGATGTCGTACTTATTAAATGCAAAGCGAGTATACAAAGGCATTTCAGCCTTAGGTGTGTCAACAACAGGGGCTGGAGGAGGAGGCGGCGGCGGTACTTGCTGCATACAAACAAATTCCTTATACACTGTATCAGCAGGTTCGTTACCCGCTAAGAAAATCTTTGTGGTGGCACTGTTGTAATCGTCTTTCCGTGCAACCAAAGTATGGCTTTGCTCTGCTTCATCAGTTTCGTAAAAATAACTGCCCTTGCTATCGGTTAATTGACTCAAAACAATGGTTTTGCCAGAACTTACATCCACTACACTTATAATGGCACTGTCAATTGGTGCTTTGGTAGCGCAATCGACAATTTTACCAGTAACCACTTTTTTGTACGTCTTATTAATAGCAAACAACTCTAAGCAACAAGCAGAAGAACGGTCACTACTTAAATAAGCGTCTTTTAATAACTTGGCATTACCGCTGTTGAAGAAATAAATATCGTCTTTGTATGAATTGACAGGATAACCAAGGTTTACCGGTGTTTCAAAACTGCCACCAATGGATCCTTTTGACTGGTATAAATCGTAACCACCCATGCCTAAACGGCCATTAGATGCAAACACAAGGGAATGTGAAGCGGAATGATAAAATGGCGTTTGATCGTCTTGCTTTGTATTAATGGTTGAGCCAAAATTGACGACTTTGGTGGGTTGTAAATTGGCATCTAAGGGTGCATAATACAAATCGAAACCACCAGCTCCACCCTGCTGATTAGAAGCAAATAGTAAATATTTACCATCGTCTGTTAGGTGTGGTTGCTGAGAACTGAATCCAGGCACATTAATGATTGCGGATAATTTTTCTGGTTCTGACCACTTTCCTGCTTTTTGTTTACTGAAATAAATAGCCGCTTCTTTTTTACCGTTGTTTTTTACCCAACGGGTGAAAAATACCGCACTACCTGCTGCATTAAAACTCGCAATACCTTGGTCTATATCTTTCGATGCAGGTATCTCCATTACCTGTACTCCTGGATTTCCAGTGCCGTTGGTTTGAAATAAACGATTGATAAAGTTTGCTTTAGCCCCTGCATTAGGATTATCCGGTCTAGCAGAAGTAAAGACAAATGTGTTTCCAAAACCAGCTGCCGCATAGTTCAATCCTTTTGGATTAATGGTTTCGTTCATTTTGGTAACAGCTACAGAAGCAATATCCTTACGTTTTAATTGTGCATCGGCAAATTGTGCATCATCAAGTTGCTTCTTAGCCATTGCTGCATAATCATCCTTGGCGTTATACTCGGATAAAAAAGCGGAGAATTGTTGGCGAGCTGCATCCATTTTACCCGAAGCTGCAAGTGCTAAACCATAATAGTATTTGGCTAATGGATAAGTTTTGGAATTCCCCGCAGCAACCACTTTAGCATAGTATTTTTCCGCATGTTCATGATCCGTTATTTGACGGTAAGATTCTGCAATTCTCCAATTAATTTCATTGTAATCTACCCCTTTTACTTTAGGTGGTTTTTCATCTTTTGCTTTTTCCTTTAAGGCTTGGTATGGCGCAAAATCAGTTGGCTGTGCATGATCGTTCAGGAACTTTTCATAGTACAAAGCGGCGGAATAATAATCGCCCTTTTTGTAAAAATTATCTGCGTTTTTTTTGTAGTCTTTTACATATTGCGCCGGAGTTGTTGTAAAAATAAAACAACATATACTGGCTGAAACTAACAATTGATAATATCGTGTGTGCATATTTAGCATTAATAGTGAATTGTGAGAAATGAGGGGCGCGTTAGAATTAGTTAGCAAATGGTTCGTGTAAGCATTCTACCTAAACATTTATAGGTGTATGCCTAGAAAACAGAAGACATGAATAATCGCAACAATAACCAAGTAGCGTTTCAATAAATGAAAGCATCTTGCTATCTCCAAACTGAATCAATTATAATCTTGGGCAAACAAAATGTTCGCTAGGATAATTCTTTGTTTTTTTCCCTGTAAATGAAAGTGATATTTCAAAGCTGTTGGTGTTAGGAACGGCTTTGCTCAAATCAGAAGCGGTTACATCATATGCAATGCCCAAAACAAATCGCTCGTGATAGAACCCTACAAATGGAACAAATGCATCTTTTAAACGGTAGTTCGCCCCTAACATTAAGTCGGTAGTAGCATTGGCTTTCATTTGAACATATGCTCCCAGCATTTTCTCTTCGGCATTATTTTCTTTTAGGTATAGAAAGTTTGGAGTAATACTTACAACATCAGAAACAACAATTTTAGCCCCTCCGTGAAGCGTATATCTAATGGGTAATTTTTCTTTTGCACTTCCAGTACCAAAGGATGATTCCGCTTGGGTTAAGTGGCTGGCCGAAAATCCACCAAATACATTTACTTTTTGGTCTGGAGTAGCATCGAAATACATTACACCAGCACCTGCATCAAATACCGTAGCACTTGCATTGGGGTAAGTATCGCCCGACCCCGATAAAATAGCACCCGTATTCGGATCAATTTGGCTGTAACTCACCAATTTCGATTGGTTAAATCTTCTACTAATCATTCCCGCTTGCATGCCAAAAACGATGCGGTGATTGCCAGTAGCACCCAAACGAACACCAGTATAGGCAAGGGAAGCATAAGCAGTAGAGTAAGTATATCCTGCATCGCCAGTTGATTGTTGCAAAAGACTTGCGCCAATATTGATGTTCTTATCGGTTACATACTCCCCCGATGCACCAACAGTAGAGAAGGTATTGTTCCATTGATTTCGGTAAATGCCCGAAACCCTGTAATCTCCATCAATGGCTCCCGTTAAAGCAGGATTAAGCCAAGAGGGATACATGTAATACTCAGAAAAGTGTGGATCTATTTGGGCTTGCACTCGACTGCACACAAGTAAACCAAGAAAAAAACAGGTTAAACTGGTAAGTGTATTTTTCATAATTAAGTAAATAAATTGTAGGTTGTAAGTAGTTTTTGTAAAGTAATTAGTGGTAAGTATTTAATAAATTAGATTCCATAATAAAGCCTTGATTCGAACATCCATGAAGCCTTACTCTATTATATAAGCTAGAAAAATAACATTGAATACTTACCACTCATTGCAACAAATCAATAATAAAAGGCTAGTTCGTCGCTATTTTATCTCACGATAGTAATAGAACCAGATACCGGCTGCAATCCGTTTTGGGGTTTAATAATATAATAATAGGTTGCCACAGGTAATGGCTTACCATTGAGTGTACCATCCCATGGAGTAGGATAACCAAAAGAGCGGAACACGCGCATTCCCGAACGATCATAAATCTCCACTGTAGCACCAGGGTACTCGCTGAGGTTGCCAATCACCCATTTGTCGTTGATATTATCCCCGTTCGGAGAGAATGCATTGGGTATTGCAGGAGGTAATAAGAAATGAACGGTCATCGTACCTGTGTTCGTACAACCTCCCTTACCAGTAGCTAACAAGGTGTAAGTAACATCTCTTAATGGTGTACAAGTCGGGTTTAAAAGCGTGTCGTAATTAAGGAAATTGGAAGCTGGACTTGGCAACCATTTGTATCGTAATTGGCCTGCATCTGATACCAACGCGTCACTAAACACCACCGATTGACCTTGCACCACAAACTTATCCAAACCTGCATTCACCGTAGGAATTGGGTTAACGCTTACGAGTATCGAAGCCGTATCACTTGGGCAACCAAAGTCAGCAATTACCGCATGTTTTACAGTATAAGTACCAATGGATGGATAAGTATAGCTTACTATAGAATTATTATTTCCTACTGCACCATTGCCAAACCACCAATAGTATTTACTCACAGTACCAGAAGTTTTATCAGTAAACTGCATTGTTTGGCGTAGGCAAACCTCTGAATCATTAATAACAAATTTTGCCCTTGGTTGGCTGTGGAAATTAACGAATGGTAAACTAATAGTGGTATCGTGCGCACATCCAGCTTTAGAAGTAACCGTCAGTTTGACAGCATAATTCCCTAAGGTTTTAGGAGCTGAATCATATTTGTGTACGGGATTCAAATCTGTAGCCACTGGTTTACCATCACCAAAGTTCCAAGCGAAAGTGGAGTTTGTAGCAGTAACTGATGCTCCCGCTAAAGTGGATTTATTCAAAAACACATGACCAACATCGGGCAAACAAATACTCGAAGGCACAGTGAAATCTACCAACGGTACAGGTTGAACTACAATTGGTTTTGTTACTGTAGCAATACAACCACTATCGTTTGTTACAGAAAGTTTTACTTGGTAGCTGTTACCGTTATTGGCAACCGTGTAGTTATGAGTGGGTGAATCTAGCGCAGAAATATTATTGGCAAAAGCGCTGTATTGATCGCCAAAATCCCATGACCAAGCTATCAGTTTGCCAATATTAGCTTTAGAAGTATCAGCAAACTTAACAGGTGCTTTGGCACAATTGACTGTATTAATTATAGTAAAACCAACGGAAGGTTTTGGCCAAATATTAATGTACTGCTGTGTGGAATCCTTACAGCCATAAATAGTGGTAAAGAAAATCTTAAAGGAATCTAAACCTACATTGGCTTTGGCGGGTGTAAAGCTTACTCCTGAAACACAATCACCTGAGTAACTGAAAAGTCCAGGTAATCCAGTTGATTCAGAAGCACCAGAAATTCCTCGAGTAGTATTGATACAAATACCCTGCTGAACAGCCATTTTAACCTTAGGTGTACCATGAACAACAATTTGTCTAATAATTGAATCAGCACACCCATTCGCAGTTTCCGTAAACAACTTTACAGTGTATGTTTTATCGACACCCAACACTGGATAAGCATGTGCGTATGATTTATTATCACCTATTTTACCTTTTGATGGAGTACTGTCCACAATTATTGTGGTTGGGTCGGTAATATCCCATTGAAGGCGAACTACCCGAATGATTCCAATGGCAATGCGTGAAGTATCTTTTACATACACTGAATCATTGCTACACAATTTTCCTAGATTAGCAAACACCAACTGCGGTACAGGTTTGGAACTACTAACCGAATAAACTAAAGTATCTGCTGCGGTACAACCAAATTTGGTGCTTACACGCTGAATTACCGTATAACTACCTGTATCGGTATAAGTGTGTACACCATTCTTGATGTTTTTACTAGTATCAGGATTTGCTTGCGTGGCATACTTATCTCCATAAGTCCATACATAGCTAAATGGATATTGGTTAGGGTCATTAACCGCCAATTTACTGGTATCCACAAATGTGGCCAAACCAGTATTCAAACAAGCACCTGGCAATTTAAATCCTGCCAAAGGAACAGGATTAATGCTGATGGTTTTAGTAATGGAATCGTAACAACTGGAACCAGAATAAGCCCTCAATCGAATAGTATATTGCTGCACTTGGCTAGAAGTTGGGTAAATATGGGTGTAAGCCTTAGCAGCACCCGCACTCCCATTAGCAGGGCTGTTATCAACCACCAAAGTAGAAGGGTCTGTGATGTCCCATAATATTTCCACTTTCTGTATCGAGCCAATATCAATGCGGCTGGTATCGTTAAGGGTAATTACATCGTTGCTACACAAGCTATTTTGTTTGTTGATGGCAAAACGTGGTTTTGGTTTTGTACCTGCTACACTAAACACCATGGTATCGGATGCGGTACAACCAAATTTGGTGGTTACTTTTTCAATGATGGTGTAACTACCGATTTGTGTGTAAGAGTGTACACCATTCTTTATTGTATAGGTGGTGTCTGGATTGGCAGGAGTAGCATTTTTCGCATCCCCATAGATCCATGTGTATGTAAATGGATACTGCGTAGGATCGTTAGGAACCAGGTTACTAGTATCAATAAAAGTGATTGAACCTGAACTCAAACAACTACCTGGCAAAACAAATCCAACAATCGGGGTTGGGTTAATACTAATTGTGGTACTAGCACTATCAAAACAATTGGGGCCAGAATATGCCCTTAATCTTACTGTATATTGTTGCACTTTATTGGTGGTTGGATACTGATGTGCATATATTTTTGAAGCACCTACCCCACCATTTGCTGGGGAGTTATCCACTACCAATGAGGCAGGATTTGTAACGTCCCACAAAATTTCTATTTTACTAATAGTACCAATTGCTATACGGGATGTGTCCTTTAAAGATACACTGGTGCCGCTACATAAACCATTTGCATTGATTACTTCGAATCCAGGAACTGGTTTAGATCCAGCTACTACATAAGTGAGTGTATCCGTATCTGTACATCCATTGTTAGAAGTGATGCTTTGGATTACTTGGTAAGTACCAGCAGCAGTATAAGTATGGGTTGCATCTGGCTTTTGATTAGAGGTGTTAGGATTAGTTGCGGTTGCATTAGGGTCACCAAATGACCAAGCATAGGCAAATAAATTTTGGGTATTATCAGCAATCTTGCTCGTATCAACAAAGGTAACAGCACCACTTGCCAAACATCCTCCTGGCAATTTGAATCCAGCAACAGGTACAGGATGAACAGTAATGCTTTGCGGAGCAGAAGTGTCACTTAAACAACCTTTATCAGTAGCCACTTGTAGGCGTATTTGGTACGTACCCATTGTGCCATAATAATGACTAGGATTTTGTAAAGTATCAACAGTATTATCCCCAAAAATCCATCTCCATTTGCTAATAACACTTGAGGAATTATTGGCAACACTATTGTCTTTAACTGGCACTAAATCACTGGCACACAAGTTATTTTTCAATAAAGAGAAAATAGCCGTCGGTTGCGGATATACATTAGTAACTACTTTTGAAATACTATCTACACAACCAAATTTTGAAGTAGCAACAAGTTTAACAGTGAAAGGCCCGCCAGTGGTGTATTTGTGAATTCCATCAAATACTATGGGTTGTATTGTACCATCACCATAATCAAATACATGTGTAACTGTTGGCAGAGTTGTATCTCCAATGGTCGTAGTATTCGAAAACAAAGTAGAACCTGGAATGCAAACTCCCCCTGGCAAAACGAAATCTGCTTTAGGATTAGGCAAAATAGTTACCACTACAGTATCTGTATTACTCACACATCCAGCAGCAGTAGCAACCATTAAAGTGGCACGGTAGGTACCAGCACTTACGTATTTGTGTGTGGTAGTTGGAATAGTAGTCGTATCTTTTTTGCTTCCATCATTATAATCCCAATAGTAAATTGAAATAGGTCCAGCAGAACTAGTACTGTTCGTTCCGCTAAAATTGGTAGTAACCCCCAAGCAATTTGGAACTGGAGAAGCATCAATTTTAGCAGTCATTCCTGCGGTCAAATCCACTTCTTTTGTGGTATCTACATAGCAACCCAAGTTGTTGATGATGCGTAACTTAACGTTAAATTTATTCCTATTCGCATAAGTGTACAAGGTATCCTTTGCTGTAGAACTACCAATTCCATCACCAAAATCCCAGATATATTGACCTACAACGCTACCAGGTATCAATCCACTAGCATCTTTAAATTGAATTTGAGAGCTACCACAGCTAACTGGTGCAAAAGTAAAATCAACTGTATCTCTAACAACCGGAATTGTTATTTTAATCCGAGTAGAATTACCACAATCATTAGCAAATGTGCCATATAAAGTCACCGTCATTGGGTAATCTCCAACATTTGCAAAACTATATTTAATGGGCGATGCATATGTAGTATAGGTCACATCATTTACTGTGAAAGTTCCGATTGGAACTGGATTTTGAACTAATGTATCACCTGCAATAGAAGTAATTTCTGGATTATGGTTTGTACTCCAATTTAAACCCGTAACAGTGCTAGCTAAATAAGGAATGGATATATTAATTGTGGTAGCATTTCCTGGACAAGCAAGAGTAGAAGAACCACTTGGGTTTTGTGTTGTAATGATTGTTCTCAAGTCTTTAATGGCTGTACCTGCATTGTACCCCCAACTTTCACCTTTAGCAATACCATACGCAATAGCATTAAATGTGCTGTCAGAAGAAATAGTGTGTATGGCAGGATAGCTTACCAAAAATTTAGCAAAATAATAAGCGGTATCTTGAGGATGTGGCTTAAATGCTTTTACCACAGTAATTAAACCCGCGGAGCCGTATGGAGAACCTGTGTAGCTACTTTGACCCGTATCTACCATTTGCTTACCATCCAGTTTAAATGAAGCAACTCCTTTTTTAGGAATTAGCACATTAATATATGCTCCACCTGATGCACCATCTTTAAAATCAGAACAATAAACCGTAGTATTATTGACTGCCTGATCCACTGGACTCAGTAAAATCATTTCAGGGTCTCCAGTACCATTGTTGCCTACAGCAGCACCACCACAAGAACTACCAGGAAGAATAAACTGTGTAACAGTAATCGGCTTATCTGCTTCAATTTTTCTCAATTTATTACCCTCTATTTGATAAAATAAACCAGTGCTATTCCAATTCAAATTTGCCCCAGCAGGAATCTTTGCTAATACTTTACCATCCACTTTAACAACAGTATTGGTATCGCTTACCCCAATTCTGAAAAGGTTATATTCCATGGTTTTAGTAGGAATAGTCAAGTATTTTGTACCCCAGGCCACTTTTGGCAACATTTGTTGAATCAAGTTATCAGATCCCGAGTTGGGTTGACAACCACTACCATTAGCTTTTATTAAAGTACGGCTATTCCCTGCAAAAACGGCAATGGGTTTACTACAATCAAGTGACTTAACCGTACTACCAGTTAAATCGTAGCTAATCTGTGTAGTGGCATCTACTAAACCTACTGCATTAAATACTTGTCCTTTATTCAATAGAATATTAACTCCTGTTGGATTAAGTGTAGGACTATATAAAATAGTGCCGCCTTCCTTGCCAGTGATAATTGGTGAGGATGCAGAGTCAATAATCGGATTGGTTGGTTTAAAATTAATTAAGGTACTATCTTCTTTGGCGATTACAAAGAAATAGGGACAAGGAACACCGGTATTAGAAGCTGTACCACCATAGGTTTGTACAAAATAGTTAGTGTTCCAAGTGTTCGTGGGAAATACCATACTTCCTCCCGCTGAATTATTGGTAGCATAATCATACATGAATAGACCAACAGGTACATTATTGGTTACTTCTACATGTATGGCACGATTAGACACACCAGTGTAGTATAACCTAGTATCAATCATACCAGCGGCATTTTTCACATCATTTGAATCACCAAGAGGAAACCCTGAAACGATTTTAACACTATTAGGGGGGATAGTATAGTACAAAGGCGCAAAAGCAGGTAATCCTGGGATTGAAACTTTTACCTTGGACGTCTGAGGACCAGAAGCTATATAAAGTAATAATCCTACTTCATCTACAGGTTTTCCAGAAGAAAGGGTTTTTGATTTCATATTTTCTTGCAAACCAAAACCTACCCAAAAATCTGTACCGCTATTGGTTAAATTATCAGGGTCTGGGGCAACACTTCCATAAAGTGATACACTATCAGAAGACGAACTTGTTGTACCACCACCAGAATGATAAATTACCGCAGGATTATAAGAACCATACAAAAGCGTGTTCATACGAACAAAAATACTCTTACTTGTAATGCTACCGTTGCTGTAAAGAACTTTAAGTGTATCTGCAAAACCCACAGAACTTGATGTAGATGAAATAGTAAATCCTGCTGGCGCAATGATGGTAATTACACCAGAAGCAGGTGTAAGTGATGAAGCAGAAAGGGTGTAACCAAGAACGGTAGAATTATCCCTAAATTTCAAATTACCAAAATTTAAGGAAGCTGGGTTTACATTGATTGAAGGAGATGGGGATCCAGTAGTAAAGCATACTGAATTGGCATCATAAGCAACACCTAATGCGTTTTGAGCATAAGCCCTTACACAATAGTTAGTATTGGGCAATAACACTTTCATGCTGCTTACAAAGTTAGCAGCAGTTTTTCCGTCATTGGTATGCGGATCGGCTAAAGTAGGTAAAGTGCCAGTTGACCAGCATACCCCTTTTGTAAGGATGGGAAGCCCACCACTATCTATTATGTTACCGCCACTTGTTGCTTTATTTCCAAGAATATTGGTAATTGGCATAGTGGACACGATTGGTAAACTTGCAGGATTTGTTGTGAAAGACAAGGAATTGCTGTACAGCGTATCTAACTGAGTAATGGCATAAGCCCGAACGAAATAAGTGGTATTAGCGTTTAATCCAGTAATTGCACTATTAATATTTCCATTTAATCCATCAGTGGTTTTTGTAGGCAATAAAACAGTAGGATTAGTATTTACACTCCAACAAACACCACTTTGATCCACCAATTGTTTTCCTGCATTTACTAAAGCAACTCCTGAAAATTCATAGTTACCAAGACCTGTTGCAGTGTATTTACCTGTAGCAGTTGCAGAAGTAAGCGTGATATTTGGAACAACTGAATTAGTGGTGGTGTTACCATTAATCACTACATTATTTAGATAAAAATTATCATTTTTTGTTGCACTATTTAATCCTGTAACAAAAAATCGAATTACATAAGTATGTCCACTGTAAAATGGCTGGTTTATTGTACCAAAATTAATAGGTGTTACCAAATTAAAAGATTGTGCATTGGCTAGTTTGTACCATTTACCTTTTCCATCTATCTGATAGTAAGGATTCAATAACATTGAAATACCGGATGCGATAGTAGTTGCACCAATATTGCAGGTTATCCCAGTAACAGTAGCGTCAAATCCAGTTTTTGGGGAAAGAGGAAAATCAATAAAAAATAAATCGGTTGTGGGTACTGATGCTGGCCAATTACCAACCCCTTGTTTAACTCTGTATCCAGAAGCGTTAAAGGAAGTACCCAAAGCAGCATCTGCATTCATTAAACCAGCCGTAATATTTGCCGCAACACCAGAAGGTGTAAATTTTGTAGTATTATTTAACGTCCAAGTGGCTAACTGCGCTTGCACTGATACACCAAAAGTCATCAACACTATAAAAAAAAGAACAAAACTTCTTTGGTGTAGTAAAATTTTATTTTTCATAAGTAAGCAATCGTTATTAAAAATCATTTTGTTTCCGTCTGTAGAACTTTATTCTAAAAAGCGATATTATTTTTTCTATTTACCAATAGGGTTTGGATGATAGGAGGGTAAATTACCCCCCTATACAAAATCAATTATCTAATTAAACTAAGGGTTCCTTTCTTTGTGAATGCGTTGCCATTCTGTTCAGAAGCCTGTACCACATATATGTAAACGCCAGTTGGCTGTGCTTTTCCTCCAACTGTACCATCCCATTCAAATGCTGGGTCAGTAGAATGGAATATCATTTGCCCCCATTGATTAAAGATTTTAATGTCAAATGTTTTGATACTTTTTCTAGTAACAAAAGGAATTTTCAACTTTTCATTATCAGGGTTGCCCAAACCATTTGGACTAAAAACGGTAGGCACAAATAGTTCAGGAACTTTATAAGTACCCACTCCAATGGCAGAATCCGTTTGACAAGGCAATATTCCAAATGCTTTTACAATTAAAGTGATGGTGTTAGTAGGCTGTACCCCTACAATGGCGTGCGATGTTCCATTTACACCAGAACTTGGTGTAAAATAGGTAACACCGCCATCAAGCGAACATGCATAGCTAGTGGCCCCTGCTACTGGACTCCAAACAAAGCGCATATAATTGTAATTAACCGTGTCCGTTGCAACTGTAAACGCAGCTAAAGGTCCTAGTACAGTTATTTTTTTAGTTGTATCATCTTTACATCCGTTTACATCGGTTACGGCTAGTCGAACAGTATAACTACCAGTAGCAGTGAAAGCAGTAGAGTAGTTTACTCCTGAGGTAGTATCGCTCTTTGGAACGCCAGTATTCCAAACATATTGCGGGACTATAGCCCCTCCCCCGTTCACTTGTGGCGTTGCAGTGATGTTGACCACTCCATTTATACATGCAGAATCAAGCTGTGATAAATCTGTTTTAAAATTGGCAATCGGTGCAGGGTGTACCAATACCTTCAAGGTAACTGGGCTGCTTATACAACCTGCATTGTTCTCTACAGTTAAACGAATAGTGAAAGTAGAATCTTTTCCAACGATTTGATAAATGTTTGCTGGATTAGCAGTTGTTGGTTTACGACCGTCACCTAAATCCCAATTCCATTTCGTAATTGTTCCGCCAATTTCATAAGTAGCAGACTGGTCGGTGAACGATACAGTTGCACCCGAACACACAGTCAATGCACTTGCAGAAAATTTAGCGTCTGAATTGTATTGAATTTTCAATTTAATCACTGTATCGGCATAGCAACCTAGGGTATCAATTGCCCTCAATTGTACGTTATAAGTACCACTTACGGGATACCTAACTGATGGATTTTGAACAGAATCTTTTTTGCCTGCAAAGCCAAAATCCCATTTCCATTGTGAAATCTTAAAGCCACCTGCATCTATACTCTGGTCTTTAAACAAGATAGTCGAATCCTTCGCACAAGCTATATAATTGGTACTAAAGTTAGGATTGATACCAGAAAGTACATTTACACTAAATGGAGGAAATTGAATAGAATCCGATGCAACTGCGCAAGGGTCAGCACCAATTAAGGTTAATTTGTTACTAAAAGCAGTAATGGCTGCCGCTTGGAAAGTACCTACTGATGAAAATTGATATGGTATAGGTACATTGCTAGTATTAGTAAGCGTATAATAAAACAAAGAATCTTTACCTTTTAAAACAATGCTATCAGGTATAGGATTTCTTTGCAACACCGCATTACTAGGTGATAAGACAGCACCATTAATATTCCATCTTATGCTATCGGCTCTAAAAGTTAGTGCCATAGAAAATGTAAACGGAATTTTCAAACAAGTAGATAATTGTCCGTTGGTCGCAGACTGTTTAATACTGTAAGGATTCTTAATAATTGGATCAATAATGGTAGATAAAGCTTTTAGATTAGTACCTGCATTAAATCCATAACTCTCGCCTGCGTTCATTCCGTATGCTACCGCGTTAAATGGAACAGAAGATGTCATAGTATAAGAAGCCTTCTCTAAAGTGTTGGGATTAATTCCTATCAGTTTGAATTTGGCAAAGTAGTAATTGGTATCCGAAGGAAAAGGTTGGAATGCAGCTGTAAGTGGTATTAAGGAAGTATCCGACAAATAAGCCATTCCATTTACATAACTAGTAGCACCTGTATCCACCAAAATAATATTGGTATCGGAAAACAATCTGTATTCAGCATCATAAGTAAATACTTTGTTTATGGGCAAACCATTGGTTGCTGCAACATCAGCGGCTTTCTGCCTTGTAGTATCTGAAAAAATCTTAAAACTAGCTACACCAGCTTTTGGAATAACGACGTTGATGTAATTACCTCCAAATAAATTGTTTTTAAAATTCGGCGTAGCAACCGTTGCAGTATTAATAGATTGCTCTACAGAGCTAAGGATAATCATTTCAGGATCTCCTTTTCCATTATTACCAATTCCTGCAGCTGCGGCATTTTTGTCAGCAGCAATGGCTGTAGCCACAATAAACTGTGTTACACTAATTGCCTTATTGGCTTTTATTTTGTAATAGTGATTCTTAGCTGTATCGTAAGGTTGCACATAATTCAATCCTGAACCTGAAATTTGGTAATACAAATTGTTAACCAAAGTCGACTTATCCAACACAAAATCGTTAACAGTAACAACTGTCGCAGTATCTTGAACAAAAATTCGGTAGTAGTTATCTTCCATCGTTTTTGTAGGAACAGCTAAATAAGTAGTTCCCCAAGCTACATTTGGAAACATTTGTTGTAACATATTGTCAGAACCAGAGGAAGCACCTACAAATTGTGGGTTAGCTGTTGAAGTATCAACCAAGCATCTACCATTTCCGCCAAAAACTGCAATTTTCTTACTACAATCAGTAGAAATTTTAGTGCCTGATAAGTCATACATCGAATTAATTGCGTTGTTACTTTTTGCAATGAACGACATGGCATTAAATAGTTGACCTTTTTGCAAGGTTATTGTATAGGTAGAATCCTTCTTATACAAAACATTGGCAGTTGAAAGTGCGTCTTTAAATATTGTAGCAGAACTAGAATCTACTATATCAGCACTTGGAGTAAACGTGATTTTAGTATTATCATCTTTAGCAATAACAAAGAAGAAAGAGTTAGGGTTATTAGAATTGGATGGGCTTCCAAATGCTTGTACTGTATAAGTAGAGTTCCAAGTATTGGTGGGGAAGTTCATACATCCCGCAGCGGAATTATCTTTTGCCGATGTATATGTCCAAACAGAAATTGGTACACCATTAGTACTTTGCACGTGTACAGCTCTGTTACTTACGCCCGTATAATATAATCTACTATCATCTAAGTTGGCTGGATTTGTTTTTCCGTCACCAAAAGGAAAACCAGAAATTTCTTTAATCGTATGGGCTTGCACGGTTACAACCTGTGGTGTCCAAGATGGAATTCCTGGAATATCTACCATTACTTCCGCATCCTGTTCGCTTGCTGCAATGTAAACTGACATAGAAGTACTATTCTTATTAACGTCAGACATTTCAGTAATATAGCCATAGCCAGTCCAGAAATCTGTTCCTTGGTTTGACTTATCATCAGGTGAACTCAAAACACTACCTACTACTTTCACGTTAATGATATCATCTGTACCAGCTCCTCCCCCGCTGTGCGTTATTATTGAACCATTTGTGTAAATGCCATAAGCTCCTGTATTCATGACAACATATATTATGGTGTCAGATAAAAAACCATTTGCGTAAGGAATTTTTAAAGAAGTTGAGAAACCATTTGTAGCATTAAGTGAAATCTTAAAACCTGACGGAGCAGTAATAGTTATTGTATCAGAGGCTGGAGTCAATTTTCTAGCATATAATTTATAAGAAAGTACTTTTTCTGGGGCTTTATAAAATAAATTACCAAAATTCAGCACTGTTTGATTGGAATAAATGGAAGCCGCTGAGTCTTTAGTTAAAAATTGAATTTCATTGCCATAGGTTGTTCCAAGATTATTTGTATAATAAGCCCTAGCATAATAAGTTGTTTTGGGGGTAAGATTTGCTAGAATACTAGTAAATCCTGCTGCGCCTTGCCCTTCCGAAGTGGAGAAATTAGCAAGTGTTGGATTAGTATTAGTGTTCCAGCAAATTCCTTTTGAAGTTATGGACGTACCACCACTATCAGATACAGAAGCATCTACTAGAGCTTTGATGGAGTAAACAACATTAATCGTAGTCTGTACGCCAGAAGGTGCCGTGGGCGAAGCTGTTGTAAAAGTTACATCCGAACCATAATAGGTACCAGATAGCGTGGTGGCATAAGCCCTAGCATGATATAAAGTTGCAGAATTTAATCCAGATAGCCCTACAGAAATTGAACCTGACGTAACGCCAGAAGGCCCAGTTCCAGTTTTACTATTAGAAATAATATCAGGATTAGCAGCAAGACCCCAACAGAACCCACTTTCTAAAACTGTTTGTGTACCTCCAGAAATACTACCATTACCAGTTGCCGTGTATTTTGTTATACCTGCTATAGTAGTCGTATTTACAGTTGGAGGTGTTCCTGAAATGGCGGTCGTCCCGTTGATTACGAAATCTTTTACATAAACAATGCGATTATTCTTTGTTACGTTAGCAGTTTCCGCATAAACGAACATTCTAAGTTTATAAGTACGCCCAGCAGTCAACAAAAGATTTAAAGAAAAGAAAGCATTGGAATTAGCCGTGGTCTGAGAGGCAGGAGTAGTTGCAACAGTATTCCAAACACCATTTCCATCTGCTTCGTAAGCGAGCGCAAACAACGCTTCTCCACTTGAATTAGATCTTTTGGGCATAAACGATACTCTTGTAATGGTAATATCTATATCAGGAGCGCCTGAAATGGGGAAGTCCAACACATTCTTATCGTCCAAAGTGGCTGGCCAAAAAGCATAAGTAGTTGGAATTTTACAAGCATAACCACTACTATTAAATGGGCTTGCATTGAGGGCAAAATTGGTTCCAGGTATCATAGAACCTGCTACTATCTTGGCAGCATCTGCACCAGAAACAATTGGGGCAGCTGTTTTTGTTAGTGGAAATGAATCAGTAAATTGAGCAGAAACATTACTACTGCTTAACAACATTACTAGATAGATAGCAATAAGAAATGGAAATGGTAGGAAACAGCCTTTATCAAAATTCTTAAAAACTTGAATTGGCAAAAACTGTGAGAAATAGGAAGAAGTAACGTTAATTTTCATAATAAAAGGCAATAATTACTGTGGTATGAGTGCAGCTATTTTTATTTCAAGGCAATAAGCAAACAATACAGGGATATAAAACAAAAAATATTATACAACAAAAACAAAGAAATCCTATGATTAATCAAAGGCAATTCAAGGAGCAAACGCATTTATTTTAGCAATGAGACAAAAGTTTTAGGATGATTAGGGTCTAATACTAAAATTTGACAACCGACCCTACCAAAAGAACAAAGCATTCGTATCAATATTTATGGGATAAAATTAGCCAACTAACCCATCTGTAGTAGTGATATAGGCTTAGTATTGATGAGAATTTTTACGCAATCGATACCGAATACGATTTCCAAAAAAGCATTTTTTATCATGTTTGAAAGTATTGCTTGTCAGTTACCTTTCACCGTAAAAATAACCCAATGTTGCTTTTGATGATTGCACCTGACAAAACCAAAGTTTATCAATGACTATGAAAAATTACACGCTTAACTAGATAAAACGATTAGCCTACTTTGCAAAAACGAATCTTCACCCAATAATTGTTTTTTAAATTGTTATAATAAAACTGTTTTAACAGAAAGCGGAAAAAAAGGTGAGAAAACAGGAATATCTTTGAAGTGAGCAAGAAAGTTACTGAAGAAGGTAAGAAAGTAACTATGGAGAGCTAGAAAGTAACTGAGGAAAGCAAGAAAGCCACCGAGGAGAGCTAGAAAGTAACGGAGGAGAGCAAGAAAGCAACTGAGGAGAGCAAGAAAGTAACTGAGGAGAGCAAGAAAGTAACTGAGGAGAGTAAGAAAGTAACTGAGGAGAGCAAGAAAGTAACTGAGGAGAGCAAGAAAGTAACTAAGGAGAGCAAGAAAGTAACTGAAGAGAGCAAGAAAGTAACTATGGAGAGCAAGAAAGTAACTGAGGAGAGCAAGAAAGTAACTGAGGAGAGCAAGAAAGTAACTGAGGAGAGCAAGAAAGTA
>JAIXOJ010000172.1 GCA_027486835.1 Chitinophagaceae bacterium | reverse complement strand
TGGAAGGGAATACCCCCATTAGACAAAAAATCTAACCAATTATTGCCTATGAACTCCCTATCTGCTACTACGGATTTGATACAGCCCTCGCCAAAAAGGGACACAAATTTTTTAATCATCTTCATGCGCTCCTTGCAGTTTGAATTGCCCTTCTTGGGCAGCATATCCCAAATCAAAGGGAAGGAAATTCCTTCGTAACATACACTCAACATAAAAATATTAATGTTTGTTTTTCCAAATTGCCAGTTCGTCCGGTCAATACTAAGAACCAAGTCCATTTTTCGGGGCAGCAGGGAGAACAGCAAATTGGCTACTGTGTCTTTGTTGATGACGAAATCGGCAAAAAAACGTTGGATGCGCCGTACACTGGAACTAACCAGTGCATTGCTGTCCATCATATCCCCCAGCCGTTCGAAGGATACAGTTTGTGCTTTGCACATGGCCGTAATCAATAAAATAAAGAATTTCACACGGCTTTTATGCCATCGCAAATGAAATCTAAAAAAATCGTATAACCCATTATATTTGTCCCCAACCTTAGTAGTTTCCATCTTTTTGTAGTTGATGTGGTAATTTCCTACTAAAGAAAAACTGCTAAGGCTATTGTGGTGACAAATGTGGATTAATTTTATCAACTACAACTTTATTACTCACAAAGGTTTTGTCGGGTACTAAAGAATAAAATATCTGCAACATTGCAATTATTAGGCTTTGGATTAGTTGTGATGGCAGTACACATTCTACAATAATCAATCATTTTTAAATCAGGTAATAGTTGCTATTGAAGGCTATCTACTTACATTTATAGCATATGTCAACATCAACATTAGAAAATAAGATAACCACAGAGCGGAATGTACTAGTTGTTTTACAAGATGGGATAGCTGGTGAATCTGCACTTCAATATCTTATTGACCACTTTTGTGGTAAAGTAATTTATTCGCTTTCTGGGTTGGAGGGATTACAAAATGACATCAACATCTATGCTTGTGGTAATTTCTTGAACCTAGCTCCAACCCGAAAATGCTTACAGATAATCCAAGAACTATCTATCCATTATGATGGTTGGCTGGGTAATAATCACTTCCTTGTTACACTTGGGGAAGTACCCATCATCATCTGTAATGCTGGTGTGTATTTTAGACATCTATTTGGGAAACAGGATTTGTTTAGCAAGATTAAATCCGAGCACGAATTTCAACAACTTACCGAATCCAATAAAGAGGCAAAAGCATTTAGAAAAGGCATTTATTTAACTCAGGTAAGGAAAGAAGGGATGGACAACAATGAAATATTGCATTTCCATCTTTTACGTTGTTCTAGCAATTTTACTGGCCCCACAGAAAATTTAAGAAGTACAGATCAGTACATAGTAAACACATTGAACGATTCATTGAAATATACATTTGAAAAGGATACAACATTGAACCATGTATTGGCACAGATATATGAAAACATCGCAAAAACAGAAGAAAGCGATAAAGAAATAAAAGCAAAAATTAAAGCACATTCTGACAAAACGAAAGATATGCCCCAAGAGGGGATTATTGCGTTCTGTACTTTTTATGATACGGCTGATTTTCCTCACTTAACCCCATCAAAAACAGATCCATTTGACTGGTGCTACAAAGACATTACTGGATTAACGAAGCTTCATTTTAAATTGAAGCATACAGTTGTAAATGATACTTTAGCAAAAGAATTTACTGTAACTCTTTATCCCAATTCGGCCTTCTTGATACCGCTTTCTACCAATAGATTATATACCCACGAGATTAGGCCATCGATGTTAAATGTTGACAAAATACCCGTTAGAATGGGGTATGTGGTAAGATGCTCTAATGTGGAAGCAAGGTATATGAATGGGGAAACATTTATTAAGGAAAATGGCACATTCATTAAACTAGAGCCAATGACATTGATATCAATCGAAGACTTGAGAACTTCCTACAAAGCAGAAAATAAGACTGCGCATATCATTGACTACGGAAAAGTGCATTTTAGCATGAATGAAGGTGACTATCAAAAGCCCATATTTTAAATTGATGAAACCTGATTTAGCATTTTATAAGGCTACCCTCCCATTCGAAAGTAACTTGTTTAAAGAATTATCGAACTCTATCGAATTTGAAGGCATCGCCAATGGTAGAGTGGCCAATAATTTGGTAAAAGTTGAAGATGGACTTGTGCCGATTGTTAGAACTACCAGTAAATACCACTTGCCCGCTCAACATTTTTTACCCATACACCATATAATAATAAGTGCGATTAACAAAAGCATTTTAACGCACAACTTTGGTGTTATTCCTACACAGGAATTTAACCATGCGCTTGTGGAAATATATGATTCCAATTATGCCAAAATGGGCTATCACTCAGATCAAAGTTTAGACCTAGTAGATAATTCATTTATTGGCCTTTTTTCTTGCTATGAACAACCCGATTTACTATCTGAACAAAACACTAGGAAGCTGAAGATAAAAGACAAAATAACTCAGGAAACCACTGAGCTTTTGTTAACCCATCATTCTGCCATCTTATTTTCAACTACAACTAATAGTAAATTTCAACACAAAATAGTGTTGGATATTGACCCTAGAAGGAAGATACCAGAATTAGAAAATAGATGGCTTGGCATTACATTTAGAACGTCGAAGACACACATTGAATTCAGAAACAATGAGCCGTTTTTCACGAATGGCGAACCATTAGCACTGGCTAACCAAGAACAAGAACAGGCGTTTTTCAAACTTAGAACTGAAGAAAACAGAAGTTTGCATTTTATTTATCCCAATTTAAATTTCACAATAAGTAAAGCTGACACCTTATTGCCAACCAAGTTCAAAAGATAGTTGCTCATGATTTTAGCGTTTGATACTTACTATTTTGACAACAAAGCCAAAACGGTTTGTTTGGCATTTGACAATTGGGCTACCACTGATAGTTATGAAATTTATTCGGAAATTATTGAAACCAACGAAGACTATATTTCTGGAGAATTTTACAAGCGGGAATTACCCTGTATCATGAGTTTGTATAAAAAAATAAACTTGGACAATATTGAAGCCATCATAATTGATGGTTTTGTGTTTCTGGATGATGGTAAAAAAATGGGTTTAGGTGGCTACCTGTACCAAACTTTAGCCTCAAAAATTCCCATTATTGGTGTAGCAAAAACAAACTACTTTACCATAGAAAAGGATAAAAGAGCAATATATAGGGGTATAAGCATTAACCCAATTTATATTACAGCAATAGGCATTGACCTTGACATGGCCAGTGAATTGATACAAAATATGAGCGGAGAATATAGAATTCCGACCATTTTAAAGAAGTTAGATACCTTGACTAAAGTAAGAGATGTTGGCTAACATCAAGAAATGAAACATGAGGATTCTTGGTGTTTTATCTAACACTTCGATGAACGTCACTCTTAAGCTACAGTTTGTATTTTGCTCCTCTCCTACCCTATATTTAAAATTCTATTAGTTTTGAATCATCTGCCAAAAGTGCATTAACAATAATAGTATTACAAAATGGACATCATTTATCATCCAGAACAAACAAGAGGCTTTAGGGATATGGGGTGGATAAAACTCTACCAAAGTTTTCACCCGAACCATCCCCCTGCACCGAATAGACGAAACTTTGGGGTGTTGGTTGTTTTTGATAATGGCCACATTATGCCGGGTGGGAAGGGCTTTGGAATGCATCCTCATGACAATATGGAGATAGTAAGTGTGGTGGTTCAAGGGGCTATGGTTCATAGCGATACCGCAGGGCATAACGGGGTTAATGTAGAAAACGCAATTCAACTTATTAGCGCGGGTACGGGGGTGCAACATAGTGAATACAATTACTCGGATTCGGTGGAGATAGATAACTTGCAAATATGGTTTTTACCCAAAGTGAACAATATTGCCCCAAGGTATCAAACCATGGTGAGTGAACCGGCGGATAGGGACGGTAAATTGCAACTATTGATTTCGCCTAATTCGGCAGAGGATAGTTTAGAAATTAATCAAAATGTGTGGATGTATCGTGGAACTTTTAAAGCAGGAAGCCATATCCATTTTACCAAAAAACTACCAGACAATGGCATTTATCTCTATGTAATTAATGGAAATGCTAGCGCAGAAAATCAACTTTTAGCGTATAGGGATGGCTTGGGAATAATTGGCAAAGACAGTACGGAAATCGCTTTTGAATCGGATACAGACATCTTAATTATTGATGTACCAATGCATTAGTACTTAACTATTAACCACACATGGAAAACAATTACTTAGTTACTAACAACGAAAAGAATCAACGCTTTGAAATAGTTGTTAGCGGAGAGGTAGCGTTTCTTGAATATCGTTTTTACAAAGGTGATTTAGCGCTTATGCACACTACTGTTCCTAAAAAACAGGAAGGAAAGGGAATTGCTTCATCTTTGGCAAAATTTGCATTGGAATATGCCAAAGAAATGCAATTGAAAATAATGGTCTATTGCCCATTCGTAGGCAAGTTTTTGAAGAAGCACCCTGAATATGCTTTTTTAATCGACAGAAAATATACTGGATAATTATGAAATATAGTTTTGACAAGCCGATTAAAGGAAAAATTGGTACAGAAAAATATAAAGTAGCTATTAGTTGGCGAAACGGTGTTTTATATGCCGATGAACCTACTTCGTCTGGCGGTAAGGATACGGCTCCAGATCCATTTACTTTGCTACTATCGGCATTGGCTTCTTGCACTTTGTCAACACTACGGATGTATATTGACAGGAAAGAATGGGAGATACCTGAAATTTTCATTGAGCTGAATATGTTTCAAGAGACTTTACCCACTTTTACCTCAACTATTGAAAGAAATATTTCATTTAGTGCCAACATTGATGATGCGCAAAGGGAATCGTTACTAAAAATTGCCAACAAGTGTCCAGTGTCGAAAATATTAGAGAACAAAGTAGAAATTAAAACAACTATATAATGGAAATAAAGCAAACCGATAACGGTAAAAAAGGGATGTTTTTCATTGAAGTGGACAACCAAATTTATGCAGAGATGACCTATGTGTGGGCTGGAACCAATAAAATAATCATCGATCATACCGAAGTGAATGAAGAACTAAAAGGCAAAAATGCGGGCAAACAGATGGTAGCAAAAGCGGTGGAATTTGCCAGAAAAGAAAATATTAAAATAGTGCCGCTTTGCCCTTTTGCAAAGAGTGTATTTGACAAAGTGGCTGAATATCATGATGTATTAAATTAAAAAATCGTTACAATGGATAAGAAAAATGTAAAAAAAGAGTACAGCAATGGGGAAATAACCATTGTTTGGCAAGCTGGTATGTGCATACATTCAGGAAATTGCGTAAAGAATTTACCCGCAGTATTTCACCCGCAAGAACATCCTTGGATACAAATTGACAATGCTACCACTACAGAACTTATTGCTACCGTAGCCAAATGCCCCTCTGGTGCTTTAAGTATTAAACCAATCGATTAATTGCCCAAGAACATAGCAGAGACGATGTAGGATAAAGCATTTATTGGGCATAAGGAAGTACAATTAACCGTTGTACTTCCTTTTTTATGTTTCCCTCTTTAGCGAATTGTCCTTGTTTATTTCTTTCTATTGCCTTCGTCGTAATCATTTTAGTGGGTGAAGAGGGTGTTCTCCACTCTCCCCTTGAAAGAATACTCCATTTTGTAAGTAATCAATTTAGGCTTATTAAAACCATGGAAGAACTTTTACAACAAATAAGAAAGTGCAGGGTGTGCACACATCATCTTAAAGACGGGGTAAATCCGATTATTTCTGCAAGTCCAAAATGCACACTCGTTATAGTTGGGCAAGCACCTGGGCGTATTGTTCATTCTACTGGAATTCCTTGGAATGACAAAAGTGGTGACAACCTGCGAAACTGGTTAGGTATAGATAAACCTAGTTTTTATAATGCTGACCGAATTGCTTTAATACCGATGGGATTTTGTTACCCAGGGACGGGTAAAACGGGAGATTTGCCGCCGAGACCAGAATGTGCGCCTTTATGGCACGAAAAATTGCTGACTTTAATGCCCAATGCTACCCTTACATTGCTGATTGGCAAATATGCGCAAGCGTATTATTTAGGTACGAGACAAAAAAGCACTCTAACGGAAACTGTTTACCATTTCGAGCACTATTTACCTAACTACTTTCCGTTACCCCATCCATCGCCCAGAAATAATATTTGGCAAGCGAAAAATGATTGGTTTGGGCAAATGGTTTTACCGGAGCTAAAAAAACAGGTTCAGCAGATTTTAAGTTGACAACATTGCCTCTACTTTCGTAATATTGGTTTGTACTCGAAGGCTATTAGACAATAGTTTTCTTAGAAATTTCGATGGCAACATCATTCAATTTAAAAAAAACAAAAAGATGGAAGGAATTAAATCAATCAACATCATGGAAAAGTTTTCATTGTTTGATAAGCAATGGACCCCGCATATTATTGGTGAGTTGAACGGGCAATATGTGAAACTGTGTAAACTAAAAGATGAGTTTGTATGGCATAGCCACGAAAATGAGGATGAACTTTTCATGGTCTTCAAAGGGACACTATTGATGGACTTTAGAGATGGCAGCACGGTGGAAATTAAGGAAGGGGAAATTTTAATTGTTCCAAAAGGAGTAGAACACCGACCTCGCACAAACGGAGAAATTGTGTTTAATCTGCTCTTTGAACCAAAGGCAACTTTACACACAGGCATTGTTGAAAGTGAAATGACAGTGAAAGAATTAGGCTGGATTTAAGGGGATGGCTACAGAAGTACAGCAAAACAATAAATTATTCACCCTAGGGAAATAAGCCATTCTTGGGTTATTGCCTCGAATGCACGAATGGCGAATTAAGCTTCAGGCTTGGTATTAGGCGCATTCGCTCCAATAACACGAACCGTGGGATAATCGGTATAAAATGAAGGATTCTGTACTATTTGAAACAGCGACATCTTGCCTTCACTTATTTAACCTTGAGTACTTAATAAATTGTTTATCCCATTATTGAAAGGCTTATTAAAAAGCAATAAACCAAAAAGCTTTTCTGATTACCAGACTTGAATGAATAGATGGTGCCATAATCTGCCTTGGTTAAACAACACAAACAGACGCCCAGGTACTTGCTAAGGCGATTATATTTGTTGCATTCTCAAAAAGCAATATGAAGATTACTAAGCTCCACATCAACGAATACAGGCATCTACAGGAGGTGCATTTCGACTTTACTTATCCAGCAGGGCATTCAAAAGCAGGTGAACCTTTGGATAAGATTTGTATCATTGGGCAGAGTGCTACTGGAAAGACCAGTGTTTTGGAATTGTTGAAGCATCATATTGGGAAAATGAGGGAGGTTGAAGTACTTGTTGATGACAATAAAATGCTAATTGATAATTGCTTAGATTTTAATGGGAAGCTTGAATTTTTACATAATAAACATAATTATCTAGCTACAAATATTGGCATTTATGTTGATGGAAATCTTGAATACCAAATTGCAAAAATCAACTCAATATTTATAACATTAGAAAACTTTCTCCCAAACATAAAACTCATTTACGAATCATCGGACATCATTTCCAATGAGACTATCCAATTACTCAATGCAAATCCACTTACCATTTTAAATTTACTTGCAGAACAGAGAGGCTCAAATAAAAACATAAGCGCAAAAAATAACCAAGAAAGCTATTTGTATGAGTTTAAGCAAGAAATGGATACGACTATTTGGTTTTCCTTATTGAGTAAGATTTTGGCGTATCGAAAGAGCTTTACCGAAATGGCTGCTCAATTAATAAATAAGGGAGCCATAGGTGATTTAACCAAGTTGAATGAAGCCTACAAGCAATGGGCCACTGAAAACAAGAACCCATTGGAAGCTTTTGCTACTGCATTTAACCCAATACTGAATAAACTAAATCTGGAGATTGATCTAATCAATACTGAATATGCAATACCCATCAAATCCAAAAAGAAAGATACGGTGATTCCTATTAGTGAATTGAGTACGGGAACAAAGGGTTTGCTTCTTTCGGTTTTTCCATTGTTTGAATTGGAGACCAACAACGCGGTCATACTGATTGATGAGCCTGAGCGGTCGCTTTTTCCAGATGTGCAGATGGAATTGATGGAAATGTACCAAAAGCTGGCCCCCAATGCACAGTTTATAGTAGCTACCCATTCCCCTTTTGTAGCGGCATCATTTGAGCCGGAAGAAAGATTCATTCTCTATTTTAATGAAGAGGGCAATGTGGTACTAAGGCGTGGTGAATCACCCATTGGGGATGACCCGAACAACATGATAAGCAAAGATTTTAAAGTGAACTATTACAACGCCTTCGGCAATCAAGCCTATCAGGATTATATCAACATAAAGCGGCAGATTGTACAAACAGAAGATGTTGAACAAAAGAAAAAACTAATGGTAGCAATGGCTGAATTGGGCGATAAATACAACTTTTAGCATGAGACGAGCTTTTAAAGACGAAAAGAACTCAGCAATTGTGCAGCAAGGGTTGTACTACAAAAAGGGAAATAATAAGCCTTTATACGAATTATTGCTCGCGGAGCAAAAGAGATTCTGTGCCTATACGGATGAATACATTTCTAGACCAGATGCGGCAGATATAGACCATTTTAACCCCCAACTTAAATTCACACAAGCAGACGACTATCAAAACTGGTTTGTTGTAAAGCACCAATGGAACAATGAAAAAAGGGCAAAATGGGATACCTTCCAGCCTGTACTACATCCTACTGCGGGAGATTTTGAATCTAGAATTGTGTATTTTGAAGGTGATTATTTTGCAAAAGATGAGCAGGATGATGCAGCCAATAACCTTGTTAAGCTATTAAACCTTGATGATCCAATGCTTGCTGATAAGCGTAAAAGGTATATCAAAAGAAAGCGTGACGAAATCAATAGTACAAACCAAGATCCATACACTTTCTTCCATGAGCTTATCACAAGCTGTATTGAAGGTATTCTTTACCCAAGGGCAATAAAAGAAGCGTTTGGCGTTGATGTTTTTGATTCTTTATAAAATATTGGGAGCAACTTGGTATTGACAAATTAGTACCAAATTAGGGCGCATGAATGTTTATCGATTCTGTCGCAAACTCTTATGCTTCAACCATTATTTCAACATATTCTTAATTGGGAAATAAGCTATCCTAGAGTGATTGCCACATATGGCTTCTTATGCATTCCAAATTCAGCTAATTTTTTATTGCTCACATTTGCTCGATTGGCATAAACTATTGAATGTTTCTTAATCATTTTTTTAAACAAAAGCATAAAATAAGCAGCCAGTACAATACCCAATACTTTACTTACCCTATAACTATTTCAGCAATGATGCAACTTAATGTGCACTACATGTAACAATCCCCTTGAAGGTGGAGATTAGTTTTGCATCAACTCTAATGTTAAACCATAAAAATGAAAAAACTATTCTCTACCTATTCCCCATTTATCATCATTATAAGTTTATTGGTAATCATCGCTTGCGATACAAAGCAGACTGAAGTAAAATCAACGCCAAAAGAACAATTAGACGCTAGAACGAAGACTATTGAAAACATGCAATCTGCCTATAAAGGCGAAAGAACCGCCACAGCTAAATACGATGCATTCGCCAAAAAAGCGGAGGCAGAAAGGTATCATAACATTGCGTTACTGTACAAAGCTGTATCCTCGGCAGAAAACATTCATGCTATCAATCACAAAGCAGTGATAGAAGATGGTGGGGCTACGGTAGCTGTGATTACACCTATATATAAAGTGAACTCCACCATTGAAAACCTATCGGAGGATATTAACGGGGAGGCATACGAAGCTAAAACCATGTATCCTGACTTCTTAAAAACGGCAGCAACCGCAAATAATCAAACAGCCATATTAAGCTTGACCTATGCCATGAAAACAGAACTGAAACATAAAGTGCTGTTTGAACAAGCTTTAGGAGACATCAATACCAACACGTTGCAAAGTTTGCCATCAAAATATTTTGTTTGTCCTGATTGCGGCAATACGTACACAACAGCACCAAGGCATTGTGACTTTTCTTTAACCGATGGCAATAAATTCATCGATTTTCAATAATCACTCCTTATGAATCAACCACATATTCACTTACTCATTACTCACCTTCCCATTTTTGGGTCTATACTAGGCAGCTTTGTTCTTGGATACGGGCTTTGGTCTAAAAGTGAACAAACTAAGATAGCTGCTTACTATGTTTTGATTATTTCCTCCGTCGGTGCTTGTGTAGCCTATTACACGGGTGAAGGCACAGAAGAAATTGTTGAAAAAATACCGGGCGTGCTAGCAGCTACGATTAAAACACACGAAACATTCGCTTTGTATGCCCTAATCTCACTAATGATATTAGGGTTTGCTTCTGTTGTAGGCTTGTATTTAACTTTTAAACAAACACTTTCGACAAGGGCAACGGGGTTAGTTATTTTATTATTGGCGCTTATTAGTTTTGGGCTTGTGGCTAGAACAGGTTACTTAGGTGGGCAAATTAGGCATACAGAAATTACCGAGGGCGTGAAAGCTCCTTCTACCAAATACCAAAAAGATATTGATGATTGATGAGTATCCATCAACAATGGACTTAGTGTAATTTGACAGCTATTAAAATAACCCGAAAAAATGACTGAATGAACTGTTGTGGGTGCGTGGTTACTAAAACGGGAGGCTTTGGTTTCTTACTGGTATAACTTGTGCGAAATACCACCCAGCCTTACAGGCACCCCTCGTGAGGGGAATTGCAGACCGAATATCTATAATTGCCTTTGGGGGATGGAGACTATTTTATTATTATTTATACTAAACATTAACTTATTCAATGATAACAACTATTTGGTGGTCAATTGTCATTTGCGTTTCCAGATAAACCCATGCTAAAGCAAGGGGCTATTCATTAATATTTATACTAAATGTTGCTTACTTAATGATAACAATCATTTGATGGTCAATTTTAATTTGCGTTTCCAGTTGGTTGTTAATTATTGCTATTCAGATTTAGACCCAATTGGGGGTGTTTTATTATTTTCTTCTTATTTGATTCTGTCAGGTTTAGACTTATTCCCCAATAAAATGCAACGAATCATGCATATACATACATTTCCTACTTAATCATTTAATAAGAAGAAAACGAGGAACATAAACTATCAAAATATTGAACAGCAGCATTTCAAACCAAATGAGCGTTACATAAATAACAAAACGGTACTATTACTCAGGTATAAGCCAGTTTTTTTGTTTTTAAAATAAAACGGCACCTATTTTTTTTCTCGATAACGAAATTATAGAGGGGTAAATGTACTTATTTGTGCAAGTTGTGTTTTTTCAATTCACAGGCATCTACATTGCCGCACAATTAATTGAGTTTTGGCTGTATAAACCCCTTCTCGCAGCTATCAATTAATATTCACCCCATCCCCTTTCTAAAAGCAACGGGCAAATGAACAACTTTTATGCATTTCATTAATGCAAGAACAGCACATCCCTATCTCTTTACTTTCTAAGCTCAATTGCATTTAAAGCATACAGACTAGCGGCACTTAGCTCGTTTTGTTAGTATCATAATTATACCCATTCGCTATTATTAATAATGTTAGCAATCATACTGGTTATACTTTGTTTGTATTAGTACAGTTAGCCTATAAATACATTTTGCAACTCTTTTTTACTCAACTATAAAAAAACCATCACAATTTGAAGAATTTTTTCCATCGCTACTTAAAAATGGTAGTTGTATTAAGTTTTATAATAGGTATTACCACCCTAACTCCTATTCAAACAATTGCACAATGGGGTGCTTTGGGCAATTATCCAACCAACGGAATATTCACGAGTTCTATACAGTGTTCCGCCATTGACGCAAGTGAAAACATTTATATAGCAGGAGATTTTAGGAATGGAAATAGTAAAGCTTATGTGGCAAAATGGAATGGAAACAGTTGGGTTGAATTGGGAGGACTAAACACCTCTACTTTTAATAATAGTATTAATAGCATGACTATTGATGCTATCGGTAATATATATATATCTGGCAATTTCACTAACGGCAATAGTAAACGGTATGTAGCAAAATGGGATGGTGGTAGTTGGAGTGAATTAGGAGGTACCAATTCATCAACTTTTAATAATACCATTTATGCAATGACAAAGGATGCTAGTGGTAATATTTATGTAGGTGGTCAATTTACTAATACCTACCCCAATAATTATATAGCTAAATGGAATGGAGTTAGTTGGTCGCAGCTTGGTGTAAATAATTATTTTGGCAATGCAAGTGGCATACGATGCCTCACTACCGATGCTAATGGTAACATATATGCAGGTGGATACATTGTGAACTCTAATGGAAAATCAAAAGTTTCAAAATGGGATGGGAATAGCTGGAGTGAGTTAGGTGGAACAAATACCTCCACCTTTAAAAATACCTTAGGAAATATAACAGTAATAAATAGCATCTGTGCTGATATAAGCGGGAACATTTATGCTGCTGGGAACTTTAATAATACTAGCGGTAAACAATACGTAGCAAAATGGAACGGAACCACTTGGAGTGAGCTGGGCGGTACCAATAAATCAACTTTCAATAATGACATTAATATCCTAATTCCCGACGCAATTGGCAATGTTTTTACTGCTGGTAACTTTAAAAATACAATTGGTAATCAATATATTAGCAAATGGAATGGAAGTAGTTGGAGTGAGCTGGGAGGAACTAATAGTTCAGCTTTTAATAGCCGTATTTATTGCATTATATTTGATAAAAACACAAATTTGTATGCAGGTGGTTTGTTTAGCAACGCAAATAACAATCAATATCTAGCGAAATGGAACGGGAGCGCATTGAGCGAAGTTGGTGGAATAAACTGGGAAACGTTTAATAATGGTATTGTATCAATTACAAAGGATGCAAACGGAAATTTCTATACTGGTGGTTCTTTTACAAATTTAAATAGCAAAAAATCCATCGCAAAATGGAACGGGAGTGAATGGGCAGAAGTTGGTGGCAAAAACACTTCAACTTTTGCTATTGGGATAAGTACACTAACTACAGATGCAAATGGTAATTTATATGCAGGAGGTAGTTTCACTAATAGCAACGGGAAAGTGTATGTAGCTAAATGGAACGGCACCAATTGGAGTGAATTAGGGGGTACGAATACCTCCCCTTTCAATAGCGGAATTTCAAGTATCATAACTGATGCAAGTGGGAATATTTATGTGTCGGGATATTTTACAAATGCAAGTGGCAATTATTATGTAGCTAAATGGGATGGAAGTACTTGGAGTGAATTAGGCGGACCGAATAACACAATATTTAACTCAGGGGTTCTTTGCATGTGCATAGACAAAATAGGCAATATTTATGCAGCAGGAACACATTATAATTCAAGTGGTAAAAGGATTGTAGCGAAATGGAACGGTAGTACTTGGAGTGAACTTGGCGGTACCAATACATCTACTTTCAACGATTATATATATAGCATCACAACAGATTTAAAGGGTAATTTATATGCAGCGGGGGGCTTCACCAATACTAGTTCAAACAATTATATTGCCAAATGGAACGGTATTAGCTGGAGTGAATTAGGGGGTACAAACAAATCTACAATTAATAGTCGTATCAACACCATTGCATGTGATGCTAATAGTAATGTATATGCCGCGGGCTCTTTCACCAATTCAAACACCAAAAATTATGTAGCGAATTGGAATGGCAGTGTTTGGAGCGAACTTGGAGGTACTGGTAGTACCACTTTTGGTGCTGTTATCTATTCGCTAATTACAGATGCTTTAGGCAGTGTTTATGCTGGGGGAGAATTTACACTCACAAGTGTTGGCTACCCTACTCGATACATAGCTAAATACACTACATCAATAGCACCATCCATTACTGGGTTTACACCAACTACTGGTGTTACCGGAGCTACAGTAACTATAACAGGAACAAACTTTACGGGTGCAACTGCAGTAAGCTTTGGCGGCGCGGCAGCAACATCCTTTACTGTAGTAAATAGTACCAATATTACTGCTGTAGTAGGTTCAGGAGCAAGTGGAAGTGTAAGTGTAACTACTGGTAGTGGAACTGCCACAAAAGGGGGATTTACTTACTGTGTTGCTACGAATTCAACAACTAATATGAGCATTTGCAACACAGCTCTGCCTTATTTATGGAATGGTAGTTCTTATAGTTTAGCGGGTTCTTATACTAAAACTTTGGTAAACGCTAAAGGATGTGACAGCGTGGCGACTTTGAACTTGACTACTAAAGCTACTAGTACCAGCACTACCAATGTGAGCATTTGTAGCACTGCACTTCCGTATGTTTGGAATGGTGGTTCTTATAGTTCAGCCGGTTCTTATACTAAAACTTTCGCGAATGCTAAAGGATGTGACAGCGTGGCAACTTTGAACTTAACTATTAAAGCTACTAGTACCAGCACTACCAATGTGAGCATTTGTAGCACTGCACTTCCATACGCTTGGAATGGTGGTTCTTATAGTTCAGCGGGTTCTTATACTAAAACTTTGGCGAATGCTAAAGGATGTGATAGTATAGCTACATTACAATTGGCTGTGACCAATGCTTCAACACCAACGGTTTCTATTAATGCTTCATTGGCAAGTATATGTTCTGGCACATCCGTTGTTTTTACAGCTACTCCTATTAATGGAGGCACTAGCCCCATTTATCAATGGAAGAAAAATGGTGCAACCGTGGGTAGTAATACTAACACCTATAGTTCTGCTACTTTATTAAACGGAGATTCTATAAGCTGTGTGTTGACGGTTAACAATACATGTCAAACCGTTGCAACAGGCATTAGCAATGTAATCGGAATATCGGTTACCCATACTTGGACAGGCAGCGTAAGTAGTAGTTGGATGAATGCAGCCAATTGGTGTGGCAATATTGTGCCAGCGAGTGGTGCTGATGTGGTTATCCCTACTTTGTCTTCCAATAATTATCCTTTACTACTAAGCAACACTATAGTTGGCAACTTATCTATGGCAAGTGGGGCGACCTTATCACTTGGTGGAAATCAATTAACCATAAATGGAACTACCATCGGCACAGGCATGTTTAAAGGTTCATCTGCCTCTAGCTTAATCATCAATAGCACAAGTACCCCGACTTTGTATTTTAATCCTGCTTCCAACGACTCGTTGTTGGGCAGCTTAACAATTAGCGGAACAGGTGGTGCAAAACTTGGTAGTGGATTAGGCATCACGGTATTGCTTCAACTCAATGCTGGCAACCTGAACCTTAATGGAAATTGTCTCACTTTAAAATCAACTTCAATAACCAACACCGCAATGGTGGGTACTGTTGGTAGTACAGCTTCAGTTACTGGCAACATAACGATAGAAAGGTATATACCAATAGGCTATAAAGCCTACCGTCAGCTAAGTGCAGGAGGTGTGTATAATGCTGGAAGCATATTCAACAATTGGCAGGAAGCAGGCATTCGTACAAAAGGCTTGGGAACTTACATTATTGGTAATAAATCGACTATTGCAGGCTTTAACTCCATTACAGGATTGGATAATTCTACTAACGGAGCGACGGGTCTATATATTTTTTCCAATGCATCGGCCTCTTGGACAGCCATTGCCAATACTAAAACTACTATGATGAATCCTTATACTGGGTATCATGTATCTATTTTTGGTGACAGAACCAGCAATTTGTATGCTTCCAACTTTGACAGTACTGCTGCCATGACCAGTGCTACCACGTTGCGCGCATCTGGCCAATTAATAACAGGAACAGTCACTTATAACACAACAGGCGTAGCTGGCAATTACAATTCAACAGCTAATCCTTTAGCATCTTCCGCAAATGCAGCCAGTTTTATTGCAAACCCCTACCCTTCCATTATTGATTGGGAGAGCCTTGCATCTGTAGGTTTAACCAGTAGCTATAGTTATTTTGACCCAACCTATTTAGTTTCGTCCAGCTATCAAGTGTATGTGGCATATAACAGTACCACTCATACTAATAGTAGCCCCACCATTTCTAAAATGAACCGTTATATACAGCCCGGCCAAGCCTTTTGGGTGCAAAACAATAGTTTGAATATGAGTAGGCAATTGATCATTACCGAAAACAACAAAGTGACCGATGCCAACAAGCTCACAGCGATTTTTAGAAACGACAATCCTGTAAACCGATTAGCTATCAGCCTTTGGAAAGATGTTTCGGGCATTGGCAATGCTACTATAGATGGTGCAGTGGCTGTATTTGACCATCGATTTACCCAACAATATGGCAAAGAAGATGCGCGAAAGCTGAAAAATCCAAAAGAAAACTTAGCGATTACAGAATCGGGGGATGACTTAGCTATCGATGGTTTGGGACTACCCATCGTGCAGGATGTTATCCACCTAAAACTATCGCAACTAGCCGCAAGTACTACTTACCGCTTGCGGATTGATGCAACTTTATTTAATGCTGATGGATTGCAGGCGTTTTTGCAAGATGACTACCTGCACCACCAAATGGCTATTACCAATGATGCCACCATTTATGCTTTTACTTCTACCGGGGTTGCAACAGAAATGGGCAACAGATTCCATATTGTATTTGAGCAGAAACCCACTTCTGTGCCTATTGCTGCGGGAATTAAAGCGGGTCAAATAAACCTTTACCCTAACCCGACCAATGGTAAAACCACAACAGTAAGGTTATCCGATATGGCAAAGGGCCACTATAAAATTGCTGTTTACAATGTACTTGGGCAGCAGCTACTGCTTCAAACCATTTGGCATGATGGTGGTACGTTCAACTATCCCATTACTCTTCCGATGCAAAAAGGTTTGCTGAACATGAAAGTGATGGATAGCAATGGAAAGCAATGGTTTCAAATGCCATTATTGGGGGAATAAATTTAGTTTTTCAACCAGTTTAGTCAAAGAGACCTGACTGGTTTTTTTAGTTTTATGATGAATGAAAAGAAAAATTTTCACTACAAAAGATTCTTGTAAGAAAAAAAGAAAGAACAATTACTCCAAATTTAATAGTAAGTATCGTGGTAATAACTCTACTATTTGCATCTGGTCATCTTAATGTACAATTTGTGGGAGGTGGTTTTGCTGTAGGAGTTTATGGGCATCAACGTTTTACAGGTGACTTAGACATCTGGTTAAACCCTTCCCTTGCAAATGCATAAAAAGAATCGGACAGATCTAAAGATATTGATGACATTGAACATCTTAAATAGTTTCCGTTTATAATTTAAAACGAAAAAATAAGTCTATCCCCCCACAATAAAAAAAGCACCTACAAATTAAATTGTAAGTGCTTTTTTGTTGAGCTAATCGGTATAGATTATGTGGTGACTATTGCCCTTGTCCTAGGGAGTATCCGGCTTTGCCATCAAAATTGTAGAGATTCTCTGTTTTGATTACGTCAATTTCTAAAGATTGTGCCTTGGAGAGTAGTGTAATAATATCTGCTTTAGAAATATTAGCTCCTTCTAATGGCTTGAAACGGCATCTCCAATGATCGGTGCAGAATGTTTCTTCAAAACCTTCGGGCCACACTTTTATGCCTCTGTTGGTAATCATGGATAGGTGTACGTTTTCTGTTGCTATCGCTTTTACTTTATCTGCTAACTCGTTGGGGTTGGTGCCATTCCAGTGTACAAACAAATCGACACCGACCAATTCTTTTTTAGCGGGTGCTTTTCGGATATAGGGTTTTAAGGTTAAAGCAGATCCATTAGCAAAATTTACGGGCTTTAAGGTGGTAGGTTGCTTACCTAGATTGGCTATTACTGCCTCGGCAAATTCTTTTGTTCCTACTTTTTTTACACTGGTGCCTTCTTTATAGACATCGTAGGTGTGGATGCCGTCTTCGATGGTTTTTAGCCATGCGTTTTGTACTTTTTCGGCTACATCTGTTTGTCCAATGTGGTTGAGCATCATTACAGCACCTTGTAATAAACCGGAAGGATTGGCTAGGTTTTGTCCTGCTCTTCTTGGTGCAGAACCATGAATTGCTTCGAACATGGCGCATTGCGTACCAATATTTGCCGAACCAGCTAGACCTACTGAACCGGCTATTTGTGCAGCTACATCGCTTAATACATCGCCATACAAATTAGGCATCACTATTACATCGAATGCTTCGGGGGTATCGGCCATTTTAGCAGCACCTATGTCTATGATCCAATGTTCGTTTTCGATACCAGGGTATTCTTTGGCAATTTCATCAAATACTTGATGGAACAATCCATCGGTTTGTTTCATGATATTGTCTTTGGTGAAGCAGGTTACTTTTTTTCTGCCATATTGTTTGGTATATTCAAAAGCATACCGTACTATTTTTTCGCAGCCAGGGCGGCTAATTAATTTTAAGCATTGAACCACTTCGTCAGTTTGCTGGTGTTCGATTCCCGCATACAAATCTTCTTCGTTTTCGCGTACAATTACGATGTCCATTTCTGGATGTTTAGTGGCTACAAAAGGATGCAAGCTATTGCAAGGACGCACATTGGCGTATAAACCAAGAAACTTACGGGTGGTTACGTTTAAGCTTTTGTATCCACCACCTTGTGGGGTAGTGATGGGGGCTTTTAGGAATATTTTATTGCGCCTAATAACGTCCCAAGATTCTTTTGCAATGCCGGCTGTGTTACCCGCTAAATACACTTTTTCGCCTACTTCAATTTCTTCGATGTCAATTTTAGCACCTGCTGCTACAATTATTTTAAGGGTGGCATCCATGATTTCTGGACCGATGCCATCGCCTTTTGCTACTGTAATTTTTTGATTCATTTTCTAAAATTTTTGTGCCGCAAATGTGAGTACCTATGCTCATTTGGTTTTATGCAACTTTATTATGCTTGTCATAAACAAATTTTATACACCCAGTTTCAGAGAGGATTTAGTGAGGGTTTTGTTGCATCAATAGCTGTTCAGCAACAAGCCATCATCACTGAGCGGTATTAATAAAAGTGAGGGGGTTTTGAGAATGGAATTTGCTTTTCGATATTGGTGAGCGCGTTTCAACTGTTGTTAGGCAGGTTTAAACAGTTATTTTCTTGGTTTCAAAAAGAGAGGGGGTTTCAAACTTTGTGAGAAGGCTTCAAAAAATGGTTTTGGGTTTCAAAATTGGAGGGGGAGCTTCAAAAACGGGTTTTTAGGTTTCAAAAATCGTTTTTGGGGCTTTAAACAGTGATTTTTGGATTTTAAACAGTGATTTTGGGGTTTTAAAAGTGGAGAAAGGGCTTCAAAAAATGATTTTCCCGCTTCAAACTTTGTGAGAAGGCTTCAAAATTGGATTTGCTTTCAAACTTTGTTTTACCAGCAAACTTTGTTTTATCAGCAAACTTAGTTTTGTCAGCAAACTTTGTTTTGCTAGCAATAATTGCCTTTCCAGACTTGAGTGTTTGCTATATGGGCAATATTTAATAGAAGAATTTACATTAAACAGCTAACTGGGTGTTTTCAATCACAGTTTTGATTAGGTCGCCACCAATGCGAAAGGAACGGGTGCATAAAAGTTTTCGCTCCCCTAATTTAAACCTCACCCCAACCCCTCTCCAAATGAGAGGGAACTGGAATCTTTGCCTGTTATTGATTAAAAGATATTTTTACACTTTGTTTATTTGGCGCATATAACTTGCTTTTCGGTAGTCAGCATTTATCAAACCTCAGCATCTTAGCGGTTTAGTACAGAAAAAGCGAAAAACTTTTATGCCCTCCAAGGAACAATATTTTGGCTTTTAAGAGAAAGCATACCTGATAGTTTTATTGTACCTGACAGGTGAATATCAAGTGGGCGTAAATATTGCTTTAGAAAAAAACTAAGCAAACCCTTTAGTTTTTGAATTACCTAACATCAAAGCAATGGCAATAGCCTAAAAAATACACTACAGTTTTTTGTATAATTGCGAAAATTATTACTCTCTAAAATGACAATTACGCAAAATATAAAAATAGCGGTTGATGCAATTGTTTTTGGCTATGCTAACAATAATATAAATGTACTGCTCATTAAACAAAAGTTTGGCGAGTTGAAAAATCAATGGGCATTGGTTGGTGGATTTGTGAAGGACGATGAAAGACTTAACGATGCCGTAAACAGAGAATTAAATGAAGAAGCAGGGATTAAAGTAAATTATTTAGAGCAACTGTATACTTATGGCGATGACATTAATCGTGACCCAAGATTTAGAGTAGTATCTGTGGCCTATTTTGCCTTGGTAAATTCTACAAAACTTGTTTTAACAGCAGATAGTGATGCTGAGGATGCAAAATGGTTTCCCATCGGCAACTTGCCACCTTTAGCTTTTGACCATAGAGAAATAATAACAACTGCTCATAATCGGCTGAAAAGTAAATTAACTTATCAACCAATTGGATTTGATTTATTGCCAGAAGAATTTCTATTTTCTGACTTAGAAAATCTTTATTGTACCATTTTAGAAAAAGAAATTGACCGCAGAAATTTTAGAAAAAAAACACTAAGTTTTGGAATTATTGAAGAAACTGTCAATTTTTCTCCCAAAAAAAACGGAAGACCAGCAAAGCTTTTTAAGTTTAACAAACAGAAGTATAACGAACTTTTTAAAGGAGGATTTCTCTTTGAAATTAAATTTGCGTAGTTTTTACACAAAATATTTTGGCAGCAAAGCAAATAACCCTAAGTTTGCGTAATTATTACACAAAATAGAATCTCATGACACTTAATTTAGATGAACATTTCAAACCTGTAGGCGGTAAAGTAATAGAATATCAGAGTTTCACTTTTTCTGGAGGTGAACCGCACATAAAAATAAATGCTGCATTTGATATTAATGAAGAAATTACAATAACACACAGGCTAAATTCTTTCAATGATTTAGGCATGCTTTGCTTGGCAGTTGATGCATTGAAAAGAATGGACGCTAAGGTATCCAAGTTGGTTATTCCTTATTTTCCATCGGCAAGGCAAGACCGAGTGATGGTAAAGGGAGAACCACTTTCTGTGAAAGTTTATGCAGACATCATCAATAACTTGGGTTTTAAAAAAATCACTGTTTTAGATGCACATTCTGAAGTTACGATAGCGTTGCTAAATAATTGTGCTGCGATTTCTAACCACCAGTTTATTAAAAAAGTAACCACCGAAATAGGATTAAATGTAAAATTGATTTCTCCAGATGGTGGTGCATTAAAGAAAATATACAAAGTTTCCGAATTTTTGGGTGGCGTAGAGGTTGTAGAATGTAGCAAAAGCCGTGACGTTAAAACTGGGCAATTGACTGGTTTTAAAGTTTACTCAGATGATTTGCAAGATTCTGACTGTTTAATTGTCGATGACATCTGTGATGGTGGCGGTACATTTATTGGGTTAGCCCAAGAACTTAAAAAGAAAAATGCTGGGAAATTATATTTGGCGGTAACTCACGGAATATTTAGCAAGGGATTTGAGGAATTAGAAAAATATTTTACTCATATTTTTACAACAAATTCTGTAAAAGAACTAAGTCATAATTGTTTAACTCAAATAAAATTAGACGATGGACTTTTATCTTAACCCTGAAAATTCACAGCATCGACTAATAGATGAGTATAAAAATTACGGTTCAATAGTGGTAGCATTTGATTTTGATGATACGGTTTATGATTATCACAAAAAAGGAAGAATTTATAACCAAGTGATTGATTTGCTGCGAAAATTAAAATCATTGAACTGCTACCTTATTTGCTGGACAGGACAGGAGGATGTACAATTTGTATCGAAATATTTAACAGTAAATGATATTCCTTTTGATAGCATCAACGAAAATCCTCCTTTTCATACATCAATAAGCAGAAAAGTTTATTCCAACGCTTACTTAGATGATAGAGCTGGATTGCACCAAGTGTATAATGAATTGAATTATTTAACAGAAAAAATTAAAGTAAAATGATTAACCCACTATTATTAACTGATGGATACAAAGTGGACCATCGGAGGCAATATCCTGTAGGTACAGGTTTGGTGTATTCAAATTGGACACCTAGAAAAAGCAGAATTGAAGGCATTGATGAAATAGTCTTTTTTGGATTACAATATTTTATCAAGAAATATATTTTGGAGGATTTTGAAAATTATTTTTTCAAGCAACCAAAAGAAAAAGTAGTTGCAGAGTATGCCCGAAGAATCAATAATTATTTGGGAGACAATCAGGTTGGTACAAAACACATTGAAGATTTGCATGACTTGGGATATATTCCGATGGTCATTAAAGCCTTACCCGAAGGTGCAAGCGTGCCTGTGAGGGTTCCCATGTTTACTATGTACAATACTTTACCCAATTTCTTTTGGTTGACCAACTATTTTGAAACGTTGGTTTCAGCAGTAATTTGGATGCCTTGTACATCTGCAACAATTGCAAAACAATATAGAAAAGTACTGGACAAATACGCAGCAGAAACTTCCTCAATACCTGATTTTGTGGCTTGGCAAGGACACGATTTTTCGATGCGCGGAATGGCCGGAATAGAAGCAGCCGTATGTTCGGCAAGTGGGCACTTATTAAGCTTTACTGGAACAGATACTATACCTGCTATTGACTTTTTAGAAAAATATTACCATGCAAACTCCGATAAAGAACTCATTGGTGGTTCTGTTTCCGCAACTGAGCACTCAGTAATGTGTATGGGTACATTTGAAGATGAATTGGAAACTTTTAGAAGATTGATTTGCGAAGTGTATCCAAAAGGCATTGTTTCTATAGTATCTGATACTTGGGATTTATGGAAAGTATTAACTGAATATTTGCCAAAACTAAAAACTGAAATTATTAATCGTGAAGGGAAAGTAGTAATTAGACCTGATAGTGGAGACCCTGTGGACATTATTTGCGGCAATCCAAACGGAAAAAATGAAAACGAGAAAAAAGGCGTAATCGAACTACTTTGGGACACATTTGGCGGAAGCATTAACAATAAAGGTTTTAAAGAATTAATTCCTCAAATTGGTGCCATTTATGGCGACAGTATTACTATAGAGCGAGCAACACAAATATGTGAACGACTTAAAGCCAAGGGTTTTGCATCAACAAATATTGTACTTGGCATTGGATCATACACCTACCAATATAACACAAGAGACACTTTTGGCTTTGCTATGAAAGCAACCTATGGTGAAGTAAACGAAGAAGGAAGAGCAATTTTTAAAGACCCAATAACCGATGATGGCACTAAAAAATCTGCAAAGGGTTTAATAAAAATTGAACTTGAAGAAGGAATATACCAACTGAAAGACCAAGTAAGTTGGGAACAGGAAAAACAAGGAGCATTAAGAGAAATTTTACGTGATGGCAAACTTCTAGTGGATTTGACTTTAAACGAAATTAGACTACGAGTAAGGAAAACCAGTAACTAGAATAGCATTCAACAAATAGGCTTGTGTATGAGATTGATGAGTTTTATTATTTCTGGCGACATGTTATTTTGATATGTCGCCAAAATAAAAAGTACGATTTCAAACTCATATTTCCACGGTTTAACTCTTTATTGCTTGTAGCCAGTTTTCATTCTAAGCCACAAACATGCCAACAAAAAAGCATTCAATTGCAATTAAAAATAAAAATTGGGTGGTTCGTTGTTTAATTCTCTTCCTTTTAATATTTGCGATTTTATTGTTTTACTTAAATCGGCGTACATTTCTTGATTGTTATACTCGCCTTCTTCCTCAAAAGGAATGTTCATTTCTAGATACATTTTATATTGTGCATAGGCTATTGGCAGTGCTTCGGCCACTTTATGCTGCTTATATCTAATGTAGCATTCAAAAAAAGCTTCACGCCAGTCGTGGTGCGCCCCTATTGGCCACACGTCACCATGCTTTGTAAGTTCATTTATCATACCGTGATAGTCGTAATCGCTATTGTGAATGCCTCTATACATTCGTTGATACTTTTTATATAACGTTTGGGTTCCTCTGTCTTCGAATGTACTTACAAAAAAATCCACTGTGCCTTTGTCATGTGCCCAAATTTTAGGCAAATGTTGCATCTCTGTAACATGATTGGGAGGTTGGATGGTTGAATGCGATTCTGGTTTTGGTTCTTCATGCGCTTCATTAGATACTGTTGATGTATTTTCCTTTTCCTCTTTGTTAGCCCAATATAGATTTCTGTAGAACGCTTCTTTTTGTGTTCTTAACATAGGGTATAATAAATAAACACCCTTGCCAGTACGCTGGTTATGAAAATCATACCATTCAGGGAGGTCATTATCTATCGTATTATTTTGAACACTGTCTCGCATTTCTTTATAATCTTCAACATTATAAACCATATTGTCGTAGTCATATAAAACCTCGCTAACTAAGTAATTGATATACATTTGAAATTCTTCTTCTGTAATGGGTTCTAAAAAAGGACAGGATAAGGGATTTTTCCAATACCTATTTAGGTCTATGGAAGCTTCTATCCCAGGTAGGGTTATTTTTTCTGCATCCCACAAACATTGGATGTCAAACAATTTCTTCTGTTGGATTTCCTTCAAGCCTTTTTTCATTGCAGCAGATATCCATTCCGACTCTGCCTCTTGCTTTCTTTTGTACCAATAAGGCCCACTTAGCATGTAATGCACTTTTTCATCTACTAACGATTTATAAAATGACTCCACATCAGAGTCCCTGTATTGGCTCAATTCTTCGGCAAAGGGTTTTTCCCTAAATATTTGTTCCTGCACGCTTTGGTACAATTTGGCTTCCATTTCAGCCTTTTCTACTTCTGTTAGTTTATCTTGAGAAGACATATCATTCATTTAAATTAAAAATCAAAATTTTCGGGTTCGTTCAGCAGTTTACGGGCTTCTAGAATTCTTCTTTTTTTGGTTTCTATGTATTCATCATCTTTTTCCATCAACGGATAACCCCAATCTTCAAAATCAAGATTATGAGCTAACAATAGGCAATATTCTTCGTAAACAGCGGGTAATGCGTCAATTATTTTTTGATTGAAATACATCTGATAAGCATTGCTTAAACCCTTTCTCCAATCGTCATTTGCTGCTACGGGTACATATTCTTCCGCTGAATCAAGATGTTCGATTGTACTTTCAGTTGATTCATCAGTAGCCCACACTTCATAATACCAACTCAATCCTTCAAAAGCCAGCTTGTTATCGTAGGTCTCATACTCCTTTACATATCTTTCTATCAGTTCTTGACTCCTTTCATATTCTAAATAGGGTTTTTGTACGTATGGTGTTTCCACTATAGGAGGATCGTTTATACTTTCTTGCTCACTTAGACTTGATAAGTAATAATCCTCTTTCTTGAGTCTTGCAGCGGCACCTTCATGTAGATCTTCTAAGGCGAATATTTTATCGTAATACCTACACCACTTATCATAATCCTCTTCTTCGTCATCATCAATGGTTTCTTCCTTTTGGGATAAGTCATCCTCCATATCTGTAGGTAACTCCATGAACATAGGCGTGTAAAAATCAAGAGAAGAGTGAGGATAATAATCATACTCCACAGGAAGGCTTTCTACATATTGAATATAAGCATCTATCTCTTGTTGGGATATGGGTGCCATATCTTTAAACAACAAAGGATTTTTAAGCCAATAATCCCATTCATCACTAATTTGAATGTAATCATATTTTACCCGACCTTTTAACCAACAACACATTTGGTTGTACACTTTTTTAACAGCAATCTGATTTAATGCTTGAATGGCGAGCTTATACCATTTGCTTTGCTTGTTTTCCGCAAAATGCCAATAATTTTTTACATACAGATGCCATATGTACTTTTGTGCCGCATAGTTTTCTATAAAAGATTCGACTGAATCTGGATCAAATTGGCTAAAGTAATTTACAAATCGTTCTTCTGTTTTCAACTGATGCTTTACCTGCGCTTCAAAAGCTGCTTGCGCCTTGGCCTCCTCTACCTTTTTTTCATAATAATGTTCCATAAAACCTTTGTAGCGTTTATAATGGTGATTTAAATGATTCGCTAAGATAGGAGGCTGGCATGATACTCCAAACAAAAATTACTGGATTTAATTGATACAATAGAATATAGAAAATATATTAAAAACCAAGCCTTCCTTCAACAATCTTTATTCCATTAGTAAAACTACCATATTCCTTGTTCTTTATTTGTGGCTATTTTTATTCAATGCTTGCTAGGATGTTGGGGTATCATGAATGGACAGTTTTAGCTAACGAGACATACATACTTATTTTGAGACAAATGATCTTACATCGCACGATTCATGCTACCCTTACACAACTCATTAGTACAAAAATGGACTCAAGTCTTGAAAATGAATACCGTTAAATTAACGAATGAACACTTGCGCAAATAAAGTCACAGTTATATTTGCCATGAATGAAAAAAACGCTTCCGCTTATAGTCTTGCTAATTACCCTTTCGTTGGTGGGGTTGATTGTGCTTCAGGTATCGTGGCTGCACAATTTGTTGGTGCTTCGCCGCGCCCAATTGCATAACAAAATAAATGAAGCGAGCGTGGGTGTGGCAGTTGATTTATTCAAGGGTATGGCCACTACACCAAGTTTTAAGCTCCAACGTAAAATGGGGCTTACAAGATTTGGCAATGACTTTTCCTTATTGCTGAATCCTCCCACAATAGGCGAAAAATATAAACTAGAAGATGTTAGACACAAACTAAATGCTGCATTTACCAAAGAGCAATTACACCCTTTTCCATTTGAATTTGCCATTATCAATAATTCGGAGGATATTGAAATGCAAACCGACAAATTTGAAAAAGCCTACATGGACACTATCCATAACAAACGATTATTTGTAGGCATCGGGCCAGATAATGCAGCAGAATTGGAAGGAATCAAACCTCCTGAACACCTCATTATTATCATCCCAGATTTTACCAAACAAGTATGGGGTTCTTTGTTTTGGGTAATTATGGGTGCAGGCTGTTTCATGCTCATCATTGTTTCTGCATTTTTTGTAACGCTCAGAACACTCTTCAATCAAAAAAAACTAAGTGAAATAAAAAGCGATTTTATCAACAACATGACCCATGAGTTTAAAACGCCACTGGCCACTATTTCTTTAGCAGTGGACGCGCTAAAAAATGAAAAGGTACTGAGTGACAAAGAGAAAATCGCCTATTTCACCGGTATTATTAAGGAAGAAAATAAGCGGATGAACAAACATGTGGAAACCATTTTAAAAGCTGCTTTGCAAGAAAAACAAGAACTCGAATTGAAATTGGCAGAAATTCATGTTCATACTATTTTACAACAAGTAACCGACAATTATACATTACAGTTACAAGGAAAAAATGGCATTGTGCATATGCACCTTAATGCAGAAAACGATGTGATAATTGCTGATCAATTGCACATTTCCAACTTGTTTTCCAATCTCATTGACAATGCGATTAAATATTGCAAAGGTGATGTGGTAATCGATATAACCACGGAGCTGAAACCTAATTCAATAATAGTATCTATTGCCGACAATGGTATTGGGATGAACAAAGAGACCACCAAACGCATTTTTGAAAAATTTTATCGTGCACACACTGGAAATGTGCATGATGTAAAAGGTTTTGGGTTAGGAATGAGCTATGTGAAAATGGTAATTGACGCCCACAAAGGCAAAATACAAGTGGAAAGTACGCAGGGAGTTGGTACTACATTTAAGGTGGAGTTACAGAAATAACACGGATTTAATTTCCCAATTGCAAACCTGAAAGACCGATAAATTAACCACCAAAATGCTTTTTTAATACCCTTATTATCAAGTTTTCATTTTTAAATCTCAGCTAAATCAGTTTTATAAATAAGCTTTTATAAGAACAATCTGTTTTCCAACGAAGGTTTGGTATAAAGAAGGCTTCTGATAAGGCATGAGTGAATAAAGGATAGTATTCTAATAAGAGAAAAATCATACCGGTTTATTTCCCAATTTAATTAACCCAAAAAGATACCCCTTCCAACCATTTTGGACGAACAACTGCTGATACAACAATTGGTGCTGGGCAACCAACTTGCGTTTACTCAATTGGTGAACGACTATCAACATTTGGTGTACAATACTGTATTGAGCGTGCTTCAAAACAGAGATGAGGCAGAAGATGTATCGCAAGAAGTATTCATTCAGGTATATCAATCTATTAAAGGATTTAAAGGAGAATCGAAATTATCCACCTGGATGTACCGAATAGCCATTACCAAGTCACTAGATTGGGAAAGAAAGAAAAAACGAAAAAAACGTTTTGCCATCATAGAAAGCTTGTTTGGCACTAACAATGAAACTGTGAAACATGATCCAGCAGAGTTTCATCACCCTGGGGTTAGTATGGAAAATAAAGAGAAAGCTACCCTGTTATTTAAGGCAATGGCAAAGCTGCCTGAGAACCAAAAAGTAGCATTTACCCTTAACAAAGTAGAAGGGCTTAGTTACCAAGACATTGCCGACGTGATGCAGGTAACCGTAGCCTCAGTAGAAGCTTATCTGCATCGGGCTAAACAAAACCTAAGAAAAGAATTATCGCATATTTATCAATAATAATCATCATCAAAATATAATGGAAAATAAAACACGTTCTTCCGCAGAAATAGAGGCAATACTCACCAGCCTCGATGGCATAACGAAAGCCGAGGCTCCCCCTTTTTTTCACACCAGACTTTCAGCACGTTTACAACGTAATGCTGTTATTCCATCATCCCAACATTGGGGGTTTGCATTCCTCCGACCCTCTTTAGTTACGCTTTGCTTGTTCTTAGTACTTAATGTGCTTTCTATCAGGGCGGTAATACTAGAAAAACAAACATCTATTGAAGGAAATACCACTTCGGAAGCCAACTTACAAAGTTTTTCGCAAGAATATAATTTAGGTGTAACGCTTCCTTATAACGAAACCAGTACTACTAACAAAGCTATCAACCATGAATAATTCAAAAGGGTGGGCTATTGCTGTAATTGCCCTTATCATTATCAATATCAGCACTCTATTTGTTTTCTGGTTTAGTCGCCATCAACCACCTAGCTTGGAGGATTCCACACAGAAAAAGCCTTTAAAAGGTGGAGCGGTAGGCTATTTAGTAAAAGAACTTAAGCTGGATTCCAATCAGCAATTGGCTTATTTGCAATTGAGAGAACAGTTTCAAGAAGATATCCATGGCATTAGAAAGCAAATAAAAGAAGCAAAAGAGGCCTATTTTGATTTATTGGCCGACTCGCTTGTTGATGATGCCAAACTGGAATCTTATTCCTTAAAAACAACCCAATTAGAGCAGCAGCTAGACTTGAAAACCTTTCGCCATTTTCAGGCTATTAGACATTTATGTACGCCTACTCAGCAACAAAAATTTGATAGTATCATTAAAACTGTAGTAAAGCAAATGGGGCCGCCGCATCCACCAAATCCTCCCCATCCACCAAGACAAGGCGAAGGAAATGAACCCCCTCCCCCACCTGACAGAGAGCGAGGAGAACCACGCTTTGGCAATGAACCTCCGCCACATGGCGACCGACCACCACCTCCTAGAGAGGAATAAGCAGCGTGATCAAGCCCTATCCATAACTTTATTTTTGGGTTAGATTGCGGCTAGCGGATGTGCAACAAATTATTTGTCCATGAACGTTGTTAACCCACATTGCAGCTAAGTAACTGTAAATCTATGCCAGTCATGTGTTTGCGAGTTTCGGGGTTTGTTTGGGGGGACTACAAATTTTCTTTTCTTCACTGGGGTGCTTTTGTATTT
>JAIXOJ010000145.1 GCA_027486835.1 Chitinophagaceae bacterium | reverse complement strand
CTTCATTTAAATCATTGAATGAATCATAATGTTTTGACGCTAAGTCAAGAAATTTTTCTTTTGTCATAATAGTAGTAGTAGTTTACTATATAACGGATTTGAACCCCTATTTATTGTGCAGGCAAGCGAAAAACTTTTATGCACCCATGTAAATTTCAGTTTGCGTATTCGGGACAATGCTCTGAATGTTTTTTCAGTTCTTAAATATGGAATCAACAACTAAACACTCATTCACTTTCTAACAATCTATTCCCCAAAATACAATTGAACCAACTCAATAGCCTCTTTAGCAGCTTTTACGTCATGTACCCTAAGCATGTTCGCACCGTTTAAAAGGGCGATCGTATGCAGGGCAGTGGTGCCGTTTAGTGCTTCTGCTGCTGTAATGTTGAGCGGTTTGTAAATCATTCCCTTTCTAGATACGCCCACTAAAATGGGGTGATTTAATAATTGGAAATAAGCGAGTTCACGCAGCAATTCATAATTGTGGGCAATCGTTTTTCCAAAACCAAATCCAACATCAATTACCACATCGTTAATACCAGCAAGTACACAAGCCTCCAACCTTTGTGCTAATGACTTGAATACTTCTGCAACTACGTTTTCATAGCTGGGGTTTTCCTGCATATTGGTAGGTGTGCCTTGAAGATGGGTACATATATAGGGTACACCCAATTGAGCAACAGTAGTTATCATGGCGGAGTCAAGCAATCCACCACTGATGTCGTTTACAATGGAAGCTCCTGCTTCTACAGCCGTTTGAGCCACAGATGCATGGTAAGTATCCACAGAAATGATGGCCTCTGGAAAACGTTGTGCAACAATTCCTATCAATTCAACCACTCTTTCAGTCTCAGTATTTGCCCCAACATCCTTACTACCAGGTCTAGTAGATTGTCCCCCCATGTCTAGTATGGTGGCACCTTCTTCTAAGTATTGTTCAGCCGTTGCTAATACCTCCTCCTGTGATTGTTTTCGGCTTTGAGCGTGAAACGAATCTGGAGTGATATTAATGATGCCCATAATCAATGGTTGTTGCATGGTTACAAGCCTTCCTTTACAATTTAAGCTATACTTATAACCAGTTCTGTTATCTTGCATCCCCGCAAAATACCCCATTTGTTATTTCGTGGTACACAAACCATCTAATTATGAAAAAAGTATTACCCCTGTTTCGGTGGATAGTAGGTCTGCTGTTTATTTTCTCTGGCATGATTAAAGTGAACGACCCTTTGGGTTTAAGCTATAAAATGCAGGAATTTTTTGAAGTCTGGGGGTTGGAATGGTTAAATCCATTTACCCTTAGTATGTCCATCATTATGAATGTGCTAGAAGTGGTGAGCGGTGCCGCCCTACTGATAGGATTCAAGATGAAATATGTAAGTCGATTCTTACTCCTGCTCATTATTTTCTTTACATTCTTAACAGGATATGCTCTTTTTAGTGGAAAAATTAAAACTTGCGGCTGCTTAGGTGATTGCTTACCACTCACACCAGCCATGAGTTTTACCAAGGATCTGGTTTTGTTGGGGATGATTGTTGTCATCACCATTTATTGGCGAGATGTCAAACCTGTATTTAAGTATTTTACTACAAGCAACAGAATCTTATTGGCATTGATGGTGGTGTGTATTTTGTTGCAAGACTTAGTGGTGAATTATTTGCCTGTTATTGACTGTCTGCCTTTTAAAGTGGGCAATAACTTGATAGAGCAGATGAAAAAACCAAAAGACTATGTTCCTGACAGTACCGTTATCACTTACCAGTATAAACGAAAAGGGCAGATGATTCAGTTTGATCAAGAACACTTTCCGGAAGATTTTGATAGTACCTACGAATATGTAAACCGTATAGACAAACTCGTAAGAAAGGGGAGCGGTGCTGCAAAAATTACTGATTTTACCCTGACAACTTTAAGCGGTAATGACTCTACACAGGAAGTATTAAAGACCCCAAAGTATGTAATGATTATGTCAAATGCCTATCCATCCAATTTTTCAGAATGGCAAACTAATTTGAAAGCAGCTTTGGCACTATGTACTAAAAATCACATTCCAGTGTTTTATGTAACTTCTCAAACGGAAGAGGAAATTGCCTTATTGGCTCATTTGCCTTTGCAAGTATTGAAATGTGATATGACCGCCATTAAAACCGCAGCAAGGGTTAATAGTACTTACTTTTTTATGGATCATGCCACCATATTGCAAAAGTGCAGCGACAGAAACCCCTCTAAGATCACCAAATCAATAAATGCTTTAATTGCGAATTAATGCACTATGTAGAAAGGAAAAAGGCTGCAAGTACAGATATACTTGAGCATTTTATCTAAAATAGTTTGAAATCGATACAATACAAAAAGCCACTTTTTTGGAAGCGGCTTTTTGTATTATTGAACTATTAAGTAAGGTAAACTAATGAAAGTTGCTACCAATTTTGCTACCTATCTAATACCCTGCCACCATCCCTGTATAATTTGAAGGGGAAATAGACTTTAAGTAATCCTTCAATGCTAAACTGATTACTAGACTGTCTATAAATTCATGCATCCTTGTTTTGTCTATGGAATGATTCCCTCTGGTTAGTTCTTTTAATGCTTCATAAGGGTTGGGATAGTTTTCTTTTCTCAGTACCGTTTGAATTGCTTCCGCTACAACAGCCCAATTATTATCCAAATCTTCCTGTATCTTTTTTTCATTCAAAAGCAATTTGCCAATTCCTTTTTGGATGCTGTTGATAGCAATAATACTGTAAGCAATCGGAGCACCAAGATTCCTCAATACAGTGGAATCCGTTAAATCACGCTGAAATCTGCTAATGGGTAATTTAGCCGAAAAATGTTCCAATAATGCATTGGCAATGCCCAAATTTCCTTCTGCATTTTCAAAATCGATAGGGTTCACTTTGTGGGGCATGGCGGAAGACCCTATTTCGCCAGCTTTGGTTTTTTGTTTGAAATAATCTTGGCTCACGTATCCCCATATATCTCTACAAAAATCTATTAAGATAGTATTCATGCGTTTAATGGCATCGCAATGGGCGGCAAGATGGTCGTAATGTTCAATTTGAGTGGTAAACTGCATCCGTTGCAAGCCAAGTTTGCTGTTCACAAATTCATTGGCAAATTCAATCCAGTCATAGTTTGGAAATGCAACAGCGTGGGCATTGAAATTGCCTGTTGCACCCCCAAATTTTGCTGCAAAAGGAATTTGCTGTAAGAGCAACATTTGGTTGGCAATTCTTTCGTGAAATACCATCATTTCTTTTCCCAGCAATGTTGGCGAGGCCGGCTGACCATGTGTACGTGCCAACATGGGGATTGATTTCCATTCAGTAGCAATGCCTAATAAGGAGGCATTTAATTGCTGTAACGCTGGCAAAAAACGTTCTTGTAAACTCTTTTTCCAGGCAAGGGGTATGGCGGTGTTGTTGATGTCTTGAGAGGTTAAGCCAAAATGAACCCATTCTTTTAAGTGGTTAAGAGCATGAGCTGCCAACTGGTCTTTGATGAAATATTCCACTGCTTTCACATCATGATTGGTAATGGCTTCTGTAGCTTTAATATATTCTGCCTCAGATAGCGTAAACTGTTCTGCAATGGCTTTTAATGGACTAATGGCAGTTGGTGGAAGTGAAATAAATTGCTTTTCAGCAAGAAACAAGAAATATTCAATCTCCACCCAAACCCGATACTTGATAAGGGCAAATTCAGAAAAATAATCACTTAAAAAAGCTACTTGTTTCCGATAGCGACCATCAATGGGCGTGATGGCCGTGAGGTTGTTTAATTCCATGATGTATTGAATGTTAAATACAATATTTAATGAACAATGAGTGTACGAAAACGGCGAATGTATTTATTCATTGTTACTGTAGATGCGTCAATTTTTGACACAATCATTTTTTAAGGCACTATTGGTAAAAAAAGTGGAAATAAGTTCTCCATCTTTAAAGTGGCCTCATATGCAAGAATAAAACGAACATTTCAAAAATTAGTGCCTGTTGAAATAAGCAATAGTAGGGACGCGGAAAACCAACAGGGTGCATAAAAGTTTTTCGTTTTGCCCCTCGCCTTTCGGAGAGGGGTTGGGGTGAGGTTTAACTAATAACTGCGAAAAACTTTTATGCACCCAACAAACACAGTTCGTGCATTAGAGGCCCATTCCTTATCGGGTCAAATCCTTTAGTTTCTGCTTTATGAAAAGAAAAAGCCCATTTACCTAGGTAGATAAATGGGCTGTATGAATATGCTTTTAATGAAGTAAACTTATCCTCGACCGCTTTTTACAATCATTTCTGAAAGTAAATCGTTGAAAGCATCCGCTTTTTGCAGTTCTTCCAGCGACAAGTTCATGCGGTAACGCCAATAATGTTTTGGATTGGCCGGAATGTTGATGCGTTCTTCGCTAGGGTTTACTCGCCTTAACTGGTCGTCCATACCTAACAAATCTTGCAATTGGAATACACTCCACATGGCAGGGGAATACAAGTGTTGCTCCACGATGGCTTTGTTAATCCATCCTTCACAATAATAAGGTGCGTTGCCCCATTGGCCGAGTTCGTAGTTGAAAAACTGTTGAATCTTATTCTTGTCTTCTTCCCACCATCCCCTAATGGTACTCATATCATGAGTAGATGGGGTTACAACGCTTAGGTAAGGCGCATCATTTGGATGGAAAAAAGTTTTGCTCGGATCCTTAGGCATCCGTTGAATTTCCAAGCTGAGTAATCCTAATTGTTTCATTACTTCTGGTAAACAAGCAGGAACTAATCCTAAATCTTCACCACAAATAAGCATGTTGGTCACTCGTTTCAATGCAGGCAATTTTTGTAAAGCCTCTTGTAACCATCTTTTATCCTGACGACGAAAGAAATAGTCCACATACAGTGCATCTAACTGACGGCGGGTGTGTTCATCTAAATTGCGGTAAGAAGAAGTACTACTAATATTAAATCTAAAATGAAAAGATTGGCCATTGCTGCCCTCTTCCTCAAACATGATTACATTACTAATCAGGTCAAAAAGCCCTTGCTTTATTTTTTTGGTGAAAGCGTCGTCGTTCCAGCTTTCTAAGTACTGCTCCACTTTGCGTTGCGTATTAAAAGCAGCTTTCAACGAGTAATGACCATAGCCGTGTTCTTGTAAAAAATGGCTTTTTGCGTATTCATTATCATAACCAAACAGCTCCCATAACACAGTTTCATTGATAAATGGTTGGGTAAAACGTTGGAAATCAAATCGAATACCTCTATCGTAGAACTCATGGATATTTACTGGTGTAGCTGGTACAAAATTGCCCATAATGCCTTCCACTGCATGAAGCGGAATACTCCAAATGCGGAAAAAACCAAGGATATGGTCAATTCTAAAGGCATCAAAATAATAGCCCATTTGCTCAAAACGTTGTTTCCACCAAGTAAAGCCGTCTTGGCGCATTCTTTCCCAATTATAGGTGGGGAAGCCCCAATTTTGTCCTTTCACAGCAAAGTCATCAGGTGGTGCGCCAGCTTGCAATTCAAGGTTGTACAACTTAGGGTTTTGCCAAGCGTCTGCACCATTTCTATATATACCAATGGCAATATCCCCCTTTACGATGATACCGTTTTGATGCGCATAATCCGTAGCGGCTTTTAGTTGAACATGCAGGTGGTATTGGATAAAATAATGCAACACTACTTCTAGGTAGGCTTCGCCCGCCTCGTCTAGCAAAGGAGCAATTTCTGGTTCGCGATATTGTTGGTAAGAAGGCCAGTTAACAAAATCTGCCGAGCCATTCGTATCCCTTAAATAACAGAAACAAGCATAAGGAATCAGCCAATGTTTGTTCAAATCAAAAAACTGCTTGAAGTCTTCAGTTTGAAAAGTGGCTTTGTATTGTAATAAAAATAACTGACGGGTAATTTTCCATTTTAGGATCATCACAGCCTCGTAATCTATAGCTGTTAAATCATTCAAGCGAATGCGTTCCTCATCATGAGCAGCTACCAATTCTTTCGCTGCTTCCGATTCGGCTACTTGGCTAAGGTTGAGGTACAAAGGATGCAATGCAAAGGCCGAAATGGCCGCATAAGGGTAGGAGTCAACCCAAGTGTGCGTGGCAGTAGTATCATTTACTGGCAACAATTGAATCATTTTCAAACCCGTTTGTTTACTCCAATCTACCAATGCATGGATGTCGGTAAATTCACCAACGCCAAAGCTGTTAGCAGTTTTTAAACTAAATACGGGAATGGCCAAACCTGCCCCCTTCCAAGTATCGGCAGGTAATACCACAAAACCATCGTTTACAATGGTAAGTGGTGTGTGGCTAGGTGGCACTTCGTTAGTAGTATGTAACTGAATTGTCCTGTTTTCCCCAGCTTCTAAGCGAACGAGTTTTTTGGTAGCAATATCATACACGCCGTATTTATAGGCAATGGGAAAAGTTTCTTTGCTCAAGTCAATGGCGGCTTCAAAAAATGGTGCACCAAGCTTTTTGGTCAGTACCAAAAAAGAAGCTGCTTCTGTCCAATTACCCAATAGTGGGCTACTCCCCACCAAGCAAAGTGTCTGGCCTTTTTCCAGCAGCGGGGCTTTCACTTTAAAAATATGGGTATAATCTTTGGGAGTCGGGGTTTCCGTGGGGGTATCATTTGCTTTAAGCAGCACATCATGAAAGGGTACGCTGTAAAAAGCGTTTTCATAATAGCCAGCATAGTTCCAAGCATCTATCACCACAATATTGTCTGCTGGAAATAAGGATGGTGTAAAAGATTTGTCACTACCCCAATCGTAGCTAAACACCCCATCTGCATTTTTCAACACATAATTATAGGTAATGGGGGTATCAATATGAGCATCAAAGGACAAATTAATCACCCAATATTGATCGTTGAGATAGGCTAAAGGAATGGCTTGTTCTATTTGGTTGTTACCCAAAGCGGGATGGGAACCCACTATAAACAATTCTTGCCCATATGTGGTATGATACCTAAGCTGAAAGCTAATATGCTTTGGGGGCTTGGCGGTGGCAATAACTTTGGAAACAACTTCCAACACAGGCGCAGCATCTGCCCTCTTAGCCGCAATTTCCTTTCCCTTTTCCTTTTTGGTTGTTTTCTTAGCCGCTGTAGTTGTTGCGGCTGTAGCAATTTTTGGCAATTCCGCTTCTTTTTCAGGAGTAGTGGTGGTTGCTCTTTTGGGTTGGTTTATGGGTGCTTTTTCCTCCTTCTTCTGTTTAGCAGTAGAAACAACTGCCGATTTAGCGGTAGTTTTTTTTGTAGTGGGCAAAGCATCGTTATTATTCTCTGTAGCCTTTGAAGCAGTGGTTTCCTTTTTGGAAACTTTGTTATTCTTTTCGGCTGCTTTGTCGGGAGTAGCAGCACCATTTTTTTTAGTTGCCAATGTTCTTAATTTTAAAAGTGAGCAAATCTAACAACTCTAATGTGTATTTTGGACACATTAGTTGTCTAATTCTTAAAAAAATCACCTCAATCTTTTTGGAGATTCAAGTGTGTGTCTTTCCATTGGCAAGCAATGCTGCAATAATAATTGAAAATGAATGAACTCTTGAAACGAGCAGTAAGGTTTGCAAAGCTTATTGTCGAAGGGAACATAGGATTGAGCGCATCTAAAGCTCAACAAACAAAGAGTGGATAGATAGCTCTAGAATCTTACAACAAAAATCCATTAAACCGTGCAAACTGAAATCAAGCATTTTAATTGAAACAACTCCCTTAACTTTTTAACCATCATAGCAATGCGATCAAAAAATAATGAAATACCTAAGTCTGTAAAGTGACAAGTATTCTAAGTTTCACTTGTTTGTTGCGGTTTTTTTTGACTAAACTAAATTCAATGCCAAGAAGACTATTACCCTCAACATGTGATTTATGTAAATAATCGCACATCGGATGTAACACCTACTTGGGCAAATAGCGGCAATTTTATCCACCAGATTTTTAATGGGTATTTAGTCGGTAATAACAATACATACTCGCTAAATAATCTATTGGGGACTTACTTTTTTTAATTATTTAAAACACCAAATCTTGCTCGCATATTTAAGAAGTACGTTTAATGATACGGGTAGCGTGGTATTATTTACTGGTCGGTTTTTTAAGGAGGCGGTTGGTAGGCCATTTGAATGGAACGAGTTTATTAAACAATGTTATGCAACAGGCAATAAATCATTGCCCTTAGTGGGTATTACTGGGTTTATTATGGGGCTAGTTTTAACCATACAATCGCGGCCAACGCTGGCTAGGTTTGGTGCTGAGACGATGCTGCCGGGTATGGTGGCCGTGTCATTGGTTAGGGAAGTAATTCCTGTGGTAACTGCCCTTATTTGTGCAGGTAAAATTTCTTCTGGCATAGGTGCAGAGTTGGGTTCTATGAAGGTGACTGAGCAAATAGACGCTATGGAGGTTTCGGCCATTAACCCATATAAATATTTGGTGGTTACCCGAATTATGGCGGCTACACTCATGATTCCTTTGTTAACCATTTTCTCTGATTTTGTAGGGGTTTTTGGTGGCTTTGTTGGCTTTAACATCCATAGCGAAGCCAATTTATCCCGCTATTTTTCGCTGGTTCTTACTTCGGTCGATTTTATTGATATGGTGCCGGCTACCATTAAGACTTTCTTTTTCGGCTTTGCCATTGGGTTAATTGGATGTTACAAAGGCTTTACTGCGGCTAATGGTACTGCAAGTGTGGGCATAGCGGCCAACTCGGCTGTGGTAGCGGCTTCGTTCAGTATATTTATTATTGATTTATTGGCCGTTCAGCTTACCGACTTTTTAACTACTTAATCAACTTGCTTTCGGTTTGGGTGCATATAAGTTTTTCGCAGTCATAAGTTAAACCTCATCTCAACCCCTCTCGATAGGCGAGGGGCAAAACGAAAGACTGTTATGCACCCTCCGTTTTTGTTTGAAATGATCGTTTTCAAAAGCTGCAATTCAAGGAGCGAAAAAGAAATTTCCTTTCATTTATTCCACTTCTCATTATGGGTACAACTACAAAAAGTAATACGGAAACTGATACCCCCATTATTAATATCAAAGGTTTGTACAAATCATTTGGTAAGGATAATGCCATTCTAAAAGGGGTGAACATTACCGTGAATAAGGGCGAAAACTTGGTGGTACTGGGTAAGTCGGGGTCTGGAAAATCCGTGACCATTAAGTGTATGGTTGGTTTGGTAGCTACGGATAATGGGCAGATAAACATTTTCGGTACAGAAATTACCCAACTAGATGAAAAAGAACTCAACCAAATTAGACTGAGAATTGGATTTCTTTTTCAAAATTCAGCTTTGTATGATTCTATGTCGGTGCGGCAAAACCTTGTATTTCCGCTAAAACGTCATTCCAAAAATTTGACGGAGGAGGAAGTGGACAAAGCCATTAAAGAGGGATTAGAAAATGTGGGATTAGCCGATGCAATTGATAAAATGCCTTCGGAGCTATCTGGGGGTATGCGCAAAAGGATTGGATTGGCTAGGACACTTATTCTAAAACCAGAAATAGTATTGTACGATGAACCTACTACTGGGCTAGACCCCATCACCTCCCGAGAAATCAGTGAACTGATAATGGCGATTCAGAAAAAGAATAAAACAACCTCGGTCATTATTACCCACGATATGGAATGCGCCAGGTTAACTGGGGATAGATTGGTGATACTGAAAGATGGCGTTATCTACACAGAGGGCAGTTACGAAGTGCTGGCAAACAGTGAGGATGAGTGGGTAAAATCATTTTTTGTATCCAGTTGCCCTCCAGCCAATAAAACAACTCAATAAATAAAATTATGAAAGACGAATCGGGATATTTGTGGAAGTTGGGCATGTTTGTAACCATTGGGGTAATCCTCTTGGTTGTTGCCATTTATTTTATTGGGAAACAAAAAAATCTATTTGGTGCCACTTTCCATTTACAGGCTCAATTTAAATCGGTGGGGGGGCTAAAAGTGGGCAATAATGTACGCTTTGCTGGGATAAATGTGGGTACGGTTGATGAAATAAATTTAATAACCGATACCTCGGTGCTGGTAATTTTTGTAATAAAAGATGAGGTGCAACAATTCATCAAAAAAGACGCGAGAGCCAGCATTGGTTCGGATGGTTTAATGGGGGATAAGGTAATCACCATTTCCCCTGGTACTTTTAGCAACAGTAGGGTGAAAAATAATGATGTAATAACCAGTAAAACCCCAATTGAGATGGAAGATGTGATGTTAAGCATGAAATCCAGTGTGGATAATGCGGGCATCATTACCGGCCAGCTAGCCAAGTTTACGACCAATATGAATAACGGCAAAGGCGCATTGGCTAAACTGATTAGTGACGAAGCTTTTGCCAATAGCCTAAAGGGTACCTTGGTTAATCTGGAAACGGCCACTGGTCAGTTTGCTAAGTTTACCGTAAAGATGAATAATGGCAAAGGGGCATTGGCTAAATTAACCACCGATGAAGAATTTGGTAAAACGCTGGATTCGACTTTGGACAACCTTAAAACAAGTACCAAAGGTTTGAGTGAAAATATGGAGGCGGCAAAAAGTAACATTTTGCTACGTGGTTTTTTTAATAAAAAGAAAAAGGCCGAAGCCAAAAAGAATGCTGAGTTACAAAAACTAAAAGAGAAAAAATTAAAAGCCGCAGCCGATTCGATTAAAGTAGAAAAGGAATAGAGGGCTGACGTTTTTTTTATTTCTATACCTATAAACTTGAAGCACTGTACTCAAAAGCAAGTGAATTAGAGATGAATAAATAATTTTTATTTTTTTGTGGTTAGAATTTTAGCAATATGTAGTTTTATCTTGTTTAACTAACTTCTAAATTTTTTGAGTAGGTTAGTCGTGTTGTAAACAATCTCAATTAAAGTTTGATGCTTTAATTTCAAAAGCGTCAGAAATATTATTCTCCAAAAAGCACTTCAATAGACAAGGTCATTTTATGAGACTCATATTTTCAAGCATGACTCTCATTTTATTTCCGCACATTTGTTGAAAAGTTTATTTTGTATATGAAATTTAGATATGACATTAATGCTTTGCGGGCAATAGCAGTGATTGCTGTAATGCTCTTTCATTTTAAAGTTCCTGGCTTTCAAGGTGGGTTTGTGGGCGTTGATATATTTTTTGTTATTTCTGGGTATTTAATGAGCAAGATTATATTTAATGGTATAACTAAAGGTGATTTTTCAATTATTGAATTTTATTTAAAAAGAGGAAAGCGAATAATTCCATCTTTATTATGTGTTTCTTTAACAGTAGCAGTTGTAACTTTCTTTTGCTATCTACCAGATGAGTATTGTTTGATGGGAAAAAATGCGGCTTCAAGTCTGTTATTTTATTCCAATATTCAATATTGGATAAGTTCTACTTCATATTTTAATCAATCAGCTAATACGAACATTTTTTTGCATACTTGGTCGCTATCTGTCGAATGGCAGTACTATATGATTTATCCAATTGTAATTGTTGGTTTAAAAAAGTACATGAATTCAGAAAAAATTGTGTTTAATGTTTTTAGTATTACTACTACTATATTATTTCTTTTTTCTGTATGTTTGACCTATAAATCTCCATCTGCTTCTTTTTTCTTGTTGCCCTCACGGGCGTGGGAAATGTTAATGGGAGGAATTGCTTTTTTGTGTGAAAAAAATAAATTAGTACTTAAAAGGCATTATACGGTTATTGCCTACTGCTTCCTAGTTTTCTCAATTTTTTATTATCAGGAATCCTTTAAATGGCCAGGATTCTATACATTTCCAGTTGTTTTTGCAACTTTTATAATTATTCTAGCCAATAATTCTATTGAATCATTTGTTCAGAATAAATGGATTCAGTATGTGGGAAAAATTTCGTATTCACTGTATTTATGGCATTGGCCAGTGTTAGTTTTTTCTTCTTACATAGGCTTTAGTACAAACAGTCCAGTAACTATAGTCTTTTTGCTATTTGTTACCTCAATTTTTGGCTCGTTTGGATATTATTTTATTGAATCAGGCGAATATAAAAATCTAAGGTTGTTGGCGACTTCTTTAGTTTTTACAATTGGTTGTTTTTTTTTATTAACATTCAAAAAGGTAAATTCAATTGTATTTGATAAGGAAACTATTGAAATTTCCAGTTACCACGAGTTGAATAAAATCTCAATAGATAAACAGATGAGTAATCACATTTGCTTTTTAGAGAGTAGTAATGAAAAGGAGGATTGGCCACATCATTACCATTTGAATGAATGTTTAAAGCTAGATACATCAAGAAAAAATATTTTGCTTATTGGGGATAGTCATGCAGCTGCATTATCATCAACATTATTTAAATCACTTGAAAGGAACAATATTCATTTGCTTGAATGTAATCAATCTGGTACACTTCCTACGTTAGAAATGTCAAAAGCTAATCCTTTATTGAGTTATTTGTACAATGAATATTTGGTCAATAATAATCAGAAAATTGACGGTGTAATTTTAGCGGGTTGGTGGGCCAATTGCAAATCTTTTGATTATGAGAAATTGTCAGAAGATTTATTAAAAACGATAAATTTTCTAAAGAATAAAAATATTCCGTGTATTGTTTTGGGGCAAAACGAAGTTTATATTATTCCCTATCCAAGTATAGCCGCTAAGGAGTATCAATACAAGATTAGTAATGAAAAAAATTTTGTGCAAGAACAGTCTCGAATTGCCAATGATAAACTTAAAGCCAAAATAGCTCCATACTATATTGATATTTATGGAATTTGCAGTACTCATTTAAGTAAGGAGCATGTGCCATATATGTTCGATAGTGACCATTTTTCAGAATTCGGAGCAATGATGGTAGTGGATTTTATTGAAAAGAGTTCTGTGTTTAATAGTTTTATTAAAAGATAAGTTGTAATTATTTTGTCTGTACTCTATTTGGTGTTAAATAGAGAACTTTTTGGTTATGAAGGTATGATAAATAGATTGACTAATTATATGATAGAATTGTGCTTTTGTATAATTCCTAATTTAATTGTATTAGCTTTTAATATTGGCACTTGTTAAGAATATCGGTTTAAAGAATCCAAAGGATTTTGCCACTAGGAGTTCTGAGAGTAAAAAAAAGTTTGTATTTTTTTAATTCTACTAGGTTCAATAATTAATACGTGTCATACAACCGTTGGGATATTCAGACGTATGCGACTATTTTTACAATTAGTATTATTAGGCTAACGTTAGGTGGTATTTGTGGTTTCGAGGCAATTTCTCAGAATGGAATTATCACTAAGAAGGACTTACATCGATATTCGATAAAATCGAAGCGTGCATTTTATTTAGATACCTACCCCCAACATACCTGCACTTTCCGAATATTGCTAGGCAACAACCAACTCCATATGTACTACCAATTGCACACTACCCTACCATATCCATTAATGGTAGGTGCAGGGTTATAATATCTTTTTCCTGCGGCGTTGATATCATTTCCTAGGCTGTAGGTTTCATTCAATAGATTATCACCCCCTAAGAAAAGCTGTAAACTATGGGAGCGAAATTTTCCTACCCAGCCGATTTTTGTTTGTAAGAGATGATAGTCTTTGGCATAAACATCATTTGCATCCGTTAAGGGTATTTTTCCAGTGTATTGATAAGAAACGTGTACAAAAAATCCTTTTTTAAAAGCCACTTGCAGCCCACTTGCATTGCTTTGTTCTGGAATGCCAGTCACTTTATTGCCCGAATAAATATTGTTGGCTTGTTGGTATTCGTTGAATCGATAGGGTTGGTAGGTATAGCTTTCTAAGAGGGTAATGGATTGGAAAATAGAAATGGGGTTGTGTATTAACTGGTATTGTAAGGTTAATTCCAACCCATTCTGGCGCGTAGATCCTGCATTCACAAAATATTGGCTGCCATCGGGGTTGTTCCTTCCTACAATTGCTTGCTGAAGGGTACATCTATATACATTTAGGCCAAAATGTAGCCGCGGCTGTAGTAATTCCCCTTTGAGTCCCATTTCCCAATTCAAACCAAATTCTGGTTGTAAATCAGTATTAAAGAGTTGGCTTGCGGGTTTTATTTCTGCCAATGAAGGTGGGCTAAATCCTTTAGAAACTACGCCATACCATTGAATGGTTTTGTGAAAGGCATAACCCATCGAAAACCTAGGCATGGCTACCAATTGGGTTTGCTTATTGGTAAAACCAGTGCTGCCGTCGGTTAATCTTTTGTATTGGTAGGCTTGGTTGTTTGCACTCACGCCCAATTGCGCTTGCCATCTTCCATATTTTAATTGAACTTGGGAGAAGAGAAACCATTGCATGCTGTTTACCCGGTCTATAAACTGAACAGTATCCCTCCGTCCTTGTCTGTTTCCATCATTTTCAATTTTTGCCCGATTGCCTAACCATTCCCCACCACTCACCCACTTTATGCCCAGTTTGCGCCACTTGTTTTGATAGATATATTGTGCATTAATCCCCGCATTGGTTTCATCCCGCAGTTCGTAGTTAGTGATAAATGGATTCCTGAAATCGGTATGGCTGAACACTAGAGCCACTACGGTAGAACTATTTTTATTGATGTTGAAACGTTGGTGTATTCCCCCCAAAATAGTTTGGTTAATAACCCCCGTTTGTTGTGTGGTAGCACTCGGAAACCCTCCAGCAGCTTGGCGGGCTTGTTTGGGGTTTTGTTCCATTTGTGCTAGGGTGATGCCACCAGGTGTTTGGTATTGTAAACGAGTGGCCAACACCAAGAAATTCCATTGTTGCCTTGGTTTTTGAAAGCTGCCAGTCCATGTAAGGTGGTCTTTACTCAAAGCCGATTGTTGACGATAGCCATCGCTTTGTTGGTGACTAGCCATTAGTTGGTGCGAGTTGTTTTTTGCTTGGTGATTCCAAGAAAACGCAGCTTGCATGCCCCCAAAACTGCCCCAGTTTAAGGAGGCTTGATAGGTATTTGTAGCAGTTGTGGTAACCGAATAGGGATGTTGGGTGGTTAATAACAACAAACCACCCGTACCTGCCCCATACATGCTAGCGGCGGGTCCTTTTACAATTTCAACTGAACTTATTTGCATGGCGTCCACTAAATTGAGGTAGGTATTGCCACCACCATCGGTTAAGGGAAGGCTGTTCCAATATACTTTTAGGTTTCTAACGCCAAATGGCGACCGTAACAAACTGCCCCTCATGGCCAACCGAATGCTGCCAGGGCTTCTTTCCTCCATTCTTACACCTGCCACTGTGTTCAAAGCCGGCAATAAACTCGTGGTGCCAATTTGTTGTAAACGCTCACTATTCAATACGGCCACAGCACCCGCCACTTCCACCCAAGGTTGTTGGTTGTGAAAGGAATGCACCACCACTTCTTGCATGCTGTCTTTGACCACCACATAACTGGTATCCATTTGTTGTGCAAATGCCATGAACGGTAACAAAGCACACCCAATTAGGAAGCGGAATGATGTTTTCATAAACGCAATAATAAGTGAAGGAATGGTAAGACTACGGCGCGATTTGTTTCGCATTTTTAATTGGATTTAAACAGAATGGTGAAAGGAAGCGATGGGTGTTTTCACTGGTTTGTTTACCATGCAATTAGGTTATGCATGGTTTGGAATTAGAATAGATACTGCCTTGAACATTCATGCTCCTCCTTACAGCGTATAAGTAATGATATCGCCAATTTCTGTTTCAAATGTGCTGGCTAGGCTAATGAGTAAATCCTTGTCCACTTGTTTTGTGCCGAGATGGATGGTTTGTTGGATGGGCAATAGCGTATTGGGCGTCAATGAAAAATCTATTTCCTGCCAAGGTTCGATGACTCCCAATTTTATCAAAGCTTCGTAGCGACTATGAAAAAAGTAAAATCTATTTCGATCGATTGCAATGGATTGATTATCCGATTCATTTAGATAATAAATATTACCCAATGCATCCAGCGGACTTTGTTGCACCATATCAATTCCACAGGGAGTATTTAGGGTAACACCGCAGCAGATAAAATTAGCAGCATAAGAAAGTGAACAATAAACATACCCATCACACATCAATTTACCATTTGGGGTGTGATGAAGCGTGGAGAAAAGCGCTGTTTGCCCTAGTTCTTGCATAGCATGATACAGCAATTGCCTACCAGCCCATTTTTTTATGGCAACACTCGGGTTGAAGGTTGCTAGGTATTCCTTTTGGTTGGTGGGCAATGCTTTCACCATGGCGGGGTGGAGGTTAACAATGCCGCTGTTAGGTATTGTTGCTACGTAAATCATTTCATAAGTTTTGTTTGCACACAATTAAAAGACTATCGTTCAGGATCAATTTAAACCAAATTAGTATTGTATAAGGAGGCATAAAAATGTTTTGTTTAAAATGTATAGTGTCAACCTTTGAAGGGGTGCAACAATCAGAGGCATCATTCTAGCACCTACTTTATTGTAGCGGGCAGCCTTTGTATGCCGAGTTACTAGGGAGATTTTCACCTTTCATCACCAACGACAATGGGGCTATTTGTACCGCTTCGCCCAAAGTACTGTGGTACAGAATTATGGATCTCGCACCTACGCTACTTCTTGAACCGATAGTAATGTTGCCTATTTTCATAATTCTGTCCTCAAATAAATGCGTTTGTGGGCCGCATTGGTGATTTAGCACCACTTCATTACCAATTATGATGACATCAAACTCCGTAAAATCTGTCGTGAAAAACACATTCCTCTTGCCTGTTTTTACACCTAAGAATCGTAAAAGGAAGGGTAGGAAAATGGTGCCTTGTAAATATTCTAATAAGTAAGGCACGGCTATAGACTCGTACATACAGGTAACTGCCTCGCTCAACCAAACCTGCAAACTCCACATAGGCATTTCTTTGGCGGTATATTTTCCTACCAATACCCACTTAAGCAGTACTACAAATAGAAATCCTGGAATGGCAATAAAACCAGCAAAATAAAAAGGCAATACCAGTACAAAAACCCACCACTCATCTTCCACCACCACATTGTGTATGTAAGAAATAAACAACCAAGTGGCACTTAATAGAAAAGACAATGGCAATAGAATACGCACAGACTCTACCATTCCCCTGAAAATAATTTGTGATTGCTTAGGCTTGTAGGTTAATGATTCATCAAAGGGCGTTGCACACTGCCTTTTAGGTATGGCCAATGGAGGCGAACCAAACCAATCGTTACCCGGTTCAGCGGCAAGTTGCGCTGCATCTGGCGGTACTGAAAGCACACCAACTAACATATTGCTGGGTAAATCGCTGCCTTGAGGCACTAATGCGCTATTGCCAATAAAGGTGCGTTCCCCAATACTAGTTTGGGCTAAAATCAAACTACTTGCTCGTATATCTGCTTCTCCAAGATTCACCGAATCGGCAATAAATGACTCAGCAGAAAGGGTTAACAAATGGGGGGTAATGTTTCCCGCAGTACTAATTTCTGCCCTTACGCCCACCTTGGCACCCAATAATCGGAAGTATTGGCTTACAAAAACACTGGCATACAGCGGATGCAGTACCACGAGAGAAATACTATACAATTGATCGCAGACCCATTTTTTTAGAAAGACCGAACTATATACATCATAGGTGCCCGCTTTTACGTTTCGCATAAGCCCCCTTGTGACCCAAGAGGTTTGGAAAATAAAAATCAGTACATAGAGCAACGCTAACACAGGGGTAAGAAATAGATAGTAAAACTCATAATCGCCCGCTAATTGATCCAATTCATAAAGGGTAAACAGCCCAGGAAAAAATGGAATCATCACCGCAAATGGAAGCAAAAGCAATAATCCCGCATAAACAAAAGCATAGCATAACACTTTGTTTTTGGATGGGTAAGCAGGAATTTGCATTTCAGATGCAGCCTTTTGGCGTTGAGCAACGGCGGGACTGCCAAAAGCAATCGTACCTTTTTTTAGCACTGTGTTGGTAGACAAATAACTCAAGTCTTTTAATTCCGCAAAATCTTCCATTATGGAATCAATCCCCACTACACAACTGGTGCCAATGTAACAATGCTGGCCAATGGTAATTTTCCCAATCCGCATTTCCCCATGTTCATACACAATGTTGTTTAGCACAACACCACTGCCAATATTGGTACCCGCCCCAATTTCTATTAGGTCTGCCGCTTCAAAATCAAGCACATTCAATTGGTTGTTTCCTCCAATAACCATCCCCATTGCTTTTAAGTAAATGGGATAAAGGGGCGTGCTGTTTAAATAATTGAAGTTGTTCAACCGTTTAATCATGCCCACTAACCAGCATCGGAAATAATAACTTCCCCAAATAGGATAAATGCCTGCTTTGTAGGTGCCAATGACCAACTTTTTTGTCATCAAAGTGGCCAATAGCATCATTGGGGTAATGAAGCAGTAAAAGGCAATGGCTACACCGAACGAATACAAATGATTTTCCCATTCTACCTGTGCATAATAATAACCAAGATAAGGCACATACAACTGTGCGGAAAAAAAGCCAAAGATGATGGGCAAGCTCAGGGCTTGGGCGAGGGTACACCAAAACACCAGTTTTTTGTTAGCGGGTTTAAACGCCTTTTTTTCGGTTATTACCACGGCCTTATTTGCTGCACAAGCAATCAATTGCCCCACTTTTCGGTTTTCGTAGATATCCCTGATGGAGAGTTGGGTTAATCCAGCATTGTTCCGCAATTCCGAAACCAGCAGAGCCGCTAGCAGCGAATGCCCGCCTAGGTCGTAAAAGAAATCTTTATCGTCCGTAATGGATTTGTCAGGGAAAAAGTATTGGAGAGCCGCCTTTATTTTCTGACTGGTATTCATGCCGGCATAATTGGGGCTTTCTGCTTTATTTCTTTGGGTTAATTCAATGGGGGTAACCAATGCTTTTCTATTAATTTTTCCGCTAGGCAGGGTAGGCCATTGGTCAATTAGAACGAATACATTGGGTACCATATAGCTTGGTAAGTTGGCCAGCAAATGCTCCCGCATAGTGGCAGTTGAAAGCGAAATATTGGGCTCTGTTGTATAGTAGGCAACCAATTCGTCCTCCTCTAGGCTGTTCTTTTTTGCTAACACCACGGCGGTCTTGATTGCCGCAAGAGCCATTAGGGATTGTTCAATTTCCCCCAATTCTATTCTAAAGCCCCTAATTTTTACCTGGTCATCTATTCGGCCATGAAACGATATTTTGCCTTCGGTAGACATCACCACCCAATCCCCAGTTTTGTAAATGGTTGTTCCGGGCAGTCCCTCGGCAACTAAAGGATTTGCGAGAAATTTTTGCGCACTTAGTTCTGGTAGTTTCAAATACCGATTACCCACTCCATACCCACTAATTATTAATTCACCTTCCACACCCCTTTCGGCTATACGATTGTTTTCGGTTATTACAGCATAATTATAATTGGGCAATGGGGTGCCAATGTCTATGGCATCACCCGCCTTCAACAAGGCTATGGAAGAGGTAACCGTGGTTTCAGTGGGGCCGTAGCTATTGAAAAAATAAGTAACGGCATTTGCCCATTTTTCCATCACACTAATGGGGCATGCTTCCCCTCCAGCATTTACGATGCGTAAATATCGGGCGGCCAGAATGTCTAACACTGCTAAAAGACTGGGTACGGCATGTAATACCGTTACGCCGTTTTGTACCAGAAACAGGTGCAATTCATCCACCGATTTAGCGGTGGTCTGGTCAGCAACTACCAAGCAAGCCCCCGCAAACAACGAAATCCAGGTTTCTTCGCACCACATATCAAACGAAACAGAAAAGCCCTGATACACCAAGTCGGTAGGCTGTATCTGTAGCACGGTTTGTTCCGCTCTTATCAAGTGACAAATTTGCCGATGCGATATAGGAATGCCCTTGGGTTTTCCCGTGCTTCCCGATGTGTAGAGGTAATAGGCATCTGCTTCATTACTTACTTTAATGGGCGGTAAAAAAGGAATGGATGCTTGGGTAGGCAGTAAACGAGGAACATCTGCCAACACTTCCGACGCAGCAAAATAGGCTCGTACCTCCGCTTCCACAAAAACGGTATGGGCGCGTTCAATCGGCATTTCTACATCCACAGGCACATAAGTGCATCCAGCTTTTACTATGCCACAGATAGTAGCATGTAACGCAGCACCCCGCTGGAAATAAACCCCTACGGTGCTGCCAGGTTGGATGTTCAGCGTAATTAATTGTTGCGCAATGCCATTACTCCAGCCATCTAGTGCTTGATAAGTAATGGCTTCGCCGTTAAACTTGAGGGCAATGTTATTGGCATGATTGGTGAAACTTTGGGTAAGCAGCTCGCCCAAGGTTTCGCCATTGGATAGTTCGGGTATTGATTTGCCTTTTATAATACTTGGATTCATTTATTTTTTTTAGTGATGCAAATATATTTTTGGGTAGTCTGCTAACAAGGCTAGCAAATAAGGGGCAGCCATGACTTGTTTGGGGGTTGAATGTTTACTGCATTTAACGAAATGGAACAATTAATACAATACAAATACGTATCATTGTTCCAAGCATTGTATGTTGTATTTAATGAGAAAGCGAATGACCAATAAATTCGGGCTTTTGGATACAGATCTTTTGGCGATCCAAAACATTTTAAGCCAGCATCCCCAAGTGGAGCAGGCGATTATTTTTGGCAGCAGGGCCAAGGGTAATTATAAACAAGGTAGCGACGTGGATTTGGCACTCAAAGGCGAACGTTTGAGTTTTGCTATCATCAGCCAAATTAGTTATGTACTAAATGAAACAACCAATATGCCCTATCAATTCGATTTGCTTAACTATCACACCATCAACACACCAGCCCTGATAGAACATATTGATAGGGTGGGGGTGGTAGTGTATTGTACGCAGGGGGGTAAAATAATCGAACAAGCTGAGAAGAATTAAGCGAATTGTACGTGCTTCAAGCTTGCTATAGCTCGGGACAAGTTCTGGGGAACATTTGGCCTATTAGCGTTCTGCAATTTTAAATATTTTTATTTTAAGCAGTTTTAAAGAAACTTAGCCTTTCTTCTTTTCCCATACCAGCCTAAAGTATATGGCTCATGACCTAAATATTCAAATCCAGCTATTTTAAAAGCTTTCTTAAGTTCCTTAAAATTTCTCAACATGAACTTTGGAAACTCATATGTGCTACCATTTTCAGTGTATATGATTACAACATGGTATGTTTTGCTCTGTGTTAGAATGTCTGAGGTACTATACCCTTTTACCTTTTCGAATTTAAAAAAATCCTCCTGTCCCGTGAAAATATTTTTTAAAATCAGCTCTTCGTTTTTAATAAACAAATTGAACCTTCTTCGTTTTAAGCCTTGGAAAATTGAAATGACAAAAAAGGCCGATGAAAATACAATAGAAATATAGCCGAACCCTCTTATCACTCTAACTCCCATTTCTGCAGTTAACTCATTAATAGTTATTGCGTTTGCAACAGAAAACAAAAAAATAATCAGAAAAATAATCAAACCAAGGAGCATTAAAATCAATACCCAATAATTGTACTTGCCACTAAAATCTTTCATATAAAATTGCCACTAACGAAATAGGCTTGGCGTTGTTGGGAAATTAGCATTCCGTAAGCCAATAACCAAAGCCCAATTATTGCAATATTGCTGTTGATTTATTCATAAGCCAAATTTAATAGTCGAACCAAAATGTCTGGAAATGGGATTTGGAAATCCAATTTATCTGTTTATGAGATATGCCCTATTGGATTGATTGCCAAGCTATTTAAGACCTTGGTAATTAAAACGCCAAACGTGAGTTTGGCAGACGCTCGGACGTAGTTGGGAAACTACGCCCAGATGAGCTTTTACCTTATCCATAATTATTGAGCATCCTTCACAGACTGCCCCCTCCAATCCATTTATGTACAAAAGCTTCCATGACTTCAATTTTTTCTTGAAGGGCGGCTTGAGGCCCTCTCCCAAAATCTCGCAGTTTTACCCATGCACTGGTTTCTACATTATCCCAAATTATTTTGTCTTTGGCCGCTTGCCCTTGATCTTGTTCCTGCCATCCAGTTTTCATTTTCTCGGCAAGGCGCAGTGCATTGATGGCTTGCTGCTCTTTGATTTTATAATCGGCAAGCTTTTGCTTGAGTGCAGCTAATGCGCTTGCTTCTTTGTGGGCGGCCAATATTTGCTGTTGCTCCCAAGCAGACTGGGTTTGTTGTTGAACCGCATCTATGCTGCTTTGCAGATGAACCGATATGGTTGGCAGCAACTGCGGCTCAAGGGCTATTTGCTTTACCGTGGTGCCGGTGGGCCATCTACGTTTTCCTTGTTCCATCAGCCCCATTTGCGACCTCGCCACACCGAGCAACAGTGCCAATTCTTGTTGTGTTAATCCATATTGTTGCCTTAAATCTGCAACGCTGGTTTCATTCTTTCTCGATCTAATCATTCAAAAAAATATTTGCAGCAATTAATTTGCAGCAAAAATAATAGCTGCAAATTTATTGCTGCAATTTTTGTGCTTATAAAAAGTGCAGCAATCTTTTTGCAGCAATAAATATAGCTGCACATTTATAGCTGCAAATAAAAAATTAACGCAGGCTATCGAATGGATAACGTACCCTAATTGAGTAGAAAGTAGAAAGTGTTAGGTAATAGGTGTGAAAAAGAATTGGATACAGAGGAGGCTGTGCAGAACTTATGTCGTCACCATCCCTTGTGCTTAAAGCCTAACCCCTCCTATAAAACTCCACAGGGTTCACCCGCAGCTATTCATATTCATCCACTGTTGGGTTGGGGGTACAAAAAATTAGGTAGTTCTTTATTGCTAAACATCGTTGCGGCTATCAAGGGATTACCCCTTACCCCAAATACACATTTACTATACATTTGGCGCATGAGCAAGTTTTTAGTGGTTGGGTTGGGAAATATTGGTGCAGAGTACGATCAAACACGTCACAACATCGGTTTTGATGTGTTGGATGCGTTTGTGGCAAAAAACAGCGCCTTCTTCCAATTAGATCGTTTGGCCTATAAGGCCGAGGTAAAATGGAAGGGCAAAACCTTTATTTGCATCAAGCCCACTACCTACATGAACCTCAGCGGTCGTGCCTTTAAATATTGGCTAGACAAGGAAAAAATAGACATTGAAAACACCCTCACCATTGTGGATGATTTGGCATTGCCGCTCAATAAACTCCGCCTTAGGGGTTCAGGCACCGATGCAGGCCATAATGGGCTAAAAGACATTCAAGCAGTATTAGGTAATGATAAGTATCCCAAACTACGATTTGGCATTGGCAACAATTTTCCCAAAGGCATGCAAGTACCCTTTGTGCTAGGAAAATGGCTGCCCGAGGAAAAACCAATCGTTAGGCAAAAAATAAGCAAGTCAACTGAGGTAATTGAGCAATTTGCCGCCATTGGGCTAGAAAAAACCATGAATTTCATAAATAATTTGGTGTTTACACAATAAATCGCCTACTCAAACAGTTATTATATAGTTGAATACGATTTATGTAGCGGGTTTTGGACGAATTGCGTTAGGGCTTTTCTCTAAAATAGGCTGCTATATGGTTACTATTTTAATAACTTATCATGAAGATTTTTTGTGTAGGCCGGAATTATGCAGACCACGCTAAGGAACTCGGAAACGAGGTGCCCAGCGAGCCTGTGATATTTATGAAGCCCAAGAGTGCGCTCTTGCAGCCCCAAACACCATTCTATTACCCCAATTTTTCTAACGAGCTTCATTACGAAGCCGAGGTGGTGCTGCGCATTTCAAAAAATGGACGCTTTATCAACGAAAAATATGCTCACAAATACTATAACGCTTTCTCTTTAGGAATAGATTTTACCGCTAGGGACATCCAGCGCGACCTCAAAGCACAAGGACTTCCATGGGAAAAAGCCAAAGCTTGGGACAACTCCGCAGTCATTGGTAAATGGCTACCATTTGCAGATGCTGATACTACGGTCAGTTCCATCATCTTTTCCTTAACACAAAACGAAAAGGTGGTTCAAGAAGGCAACACCAAGGATATGCTGTTTTCATTTAGTCAGGTAATCGCTAATATTTCCCAATACTTCTCTATCAATATCGGTGATGTCATTTTCACAGGTACTCCAGCAGGAGTGGGGGAGTGCCTGCCCGGCGATAAGCTCGAAGGGTTTATTGCAGCAACCAGTGTGTTCGTCTTAGACATAAAATAATCAATTATCAAAAGTCAATTAAATCATTTTTTGAACCTAAATCTTTTTCATTCATGCTAACCCGAGATACATTGTTAAAAGCCTACCGGCTAATGGTCACGGCAAAAGCCATGGGCGATACGTTTGAGGCTAACCGACAAACCTGCAAGTATGAGCATTCCACCTCCCGTGGACATGAAGCCATCCAAATTGCAGCCGGTCTTCAACTACAGTCTTGCGATTGGGTAAGCCCGTATTACAGAGATGACAGCATGTTGCTATCCCTAGGCTTTACCGAATTGGAATTGATGTTGCAATTATTGGCTAAAAAAGATGACCCCTTTTCCGCTGGTCGCTCCTATTATTGCCATCCCAACAATAAAGATGGTATTCGTGCCTCCATCATTCACCAAAGTAGTGCTACAGGTATGCAGGCAATACCAGCCACAGGGTTGGCTCATGGATTGAAATTTCTTTGTGATACCCATTCTGCTTTGCTTAGAAAAGGCGAAAATGGAGAATGCCCCATTGTAATGTGTTCCATGGGCGATGGTAGTGTTACCGAGGGAGAAGTAAGTGAAGCATTACAATTTGCTGTTTTAAAACAACTACCAATAATATATTTAGTACAGGATAACCAATGGGGAACCAGTGCTACCGCCGAGGAAACAAGAACCTCCACGGCTTATGAATATGCCGCAGGCTTTAAAGGGCTGCACCGTTTGCAATGTGATGGTAGCGATTTTATGCGCAGTTTCGAAACCATGCAACAAGCAGCCGCTTATGCCAGAGTAGAAAGAAAACCGGTGCTGGTTCATGCCCGTGTGCCGTTATTGGGGAACCATAGTAACACCATCCGCCGTGAGTTTTATCGTGATCGGGAAGATTTGTTGCGTCATGGGTTGTACGACCCTTTACCCAAAATGAGGGTTTTGCTCAACAGTGCAGGGTTTAATGAACACGATATTAACGAAGTAGAGTCCGACACACAACGAATCGTGTCCGAATCATTTGCCAAAGCAGTAGAAGCGGCGGAACCTGAGGCGCACAGCGTGGAAGACCACGTGTTTGCCCCCACCAAAGTGACCGAAGAAAAAGGCACTAGAAGCCCGAAGACGGGTGAAAAAGTAGTGATGGTAGATGCTGCCTTACATGCCATCGAAGAAATTATGGAAGACCATAGCGAAGCCATCCTTTATGGTCAAGATGTGGGTAGAAGGCTTGGAGGTATATTTAGAGAAACGGCCAATTTGGCTGAAAAATTTGGGGATAAGCGTGTGTTTAATACCGCTATTCAAGAAGCCTATATCGTAGGTAGCACAGTAGGTATGTCTGCCATTGGGGTAAAACCAATCGTTGAAGTGCAGTATGGAGATTATATCTACCCAGGTTTTAGCCAGTTAGTAAGCGAAGTATCCAAATCAAGTTATTTAACCAATGGAAAATTTCCAGTGGGCATGGTGTTAAGAGTACCAGTAGGTGCATATGGCGGCGGCGGACCTTACCATAGTGGTAGTGTGGAAAGTACTTTGCTCTCCATTAAAGGACTTAAGGTAGCTTATCCTTCCAATGCTGCTGATATGAAAGGATTAATGAAAGCGGCGTTTTACGACCCCAATCCCGTGGTAATGTTGGAACATAAGGGTTTATACTGGAGTAAAATGTTTGGCACAGAAGAAGCCAAAACTATTGAACCCAGTCGCGATTATATTTTCCCATTAGGAAAAGCAAGCATCAGCTTAGCTGCCGACCCAGAGCATATAAAAAAGGGTGATTCCGTATGTATCATTACTTATGGAATGGGGATTTATTGGGCAAAGGCAGCCGCTAAAAAATATCCAGGAAAAGTGGAAATTGTTGATTTAAGAACATTATTCCCGCTTGACGAAGAGTTAGTGTTTGAAACAGTTACCAAACATGGTAAAGTAATCGTGCTTAGTGAGGAGCAATTAAATAACTCCTTTGCTGAATCTTTATCACATAGAATATCTAGTAGCTGTTATCATTTTCTGGATGCCAAGGTAGAAGTAATAGGTGCACTTAACCTTCCTGCAGTTCCCACAAACCTCATTTTGGAAGCGGCAATGCTGCCAACTGTGGATAAAGTGATCAAGCGTTTAGATAAGCTTTTAAACTATTAGTGCCATTTTCACCTAATCTTCATTGTTAATCACTGTTTTATACTTTTATTTGTGAGCATACCTATTAGCTTGGGTATGCTTTTCTTTTTTTATAACCTTAACAAATCAACAGCTCATGAGGCTATTTTCGATTCTATTTGTTACCCTATTTATTTGTGCAAATACCGTTTCTGCACAAGCACAGAAGGTTGTTAACTGTTGGACTACTCCACAAAAATCAGCACTTCGCCCTGAAGCGTCATCGTTGCGCATTAAGCCTGAAAATTACCATCTGATGCAATTAGATACTTTGCAGATGAAATCAGCTTTGGCATCAGCTCCACAAGAATTTACACAAAATGCAAAAGCAAAGCCTTTGTTGATTACGTTACCTACTCCAGATGGCGGATTAGCAACCTTTAGGGTTCAAGCAGTTCAAACAATGGCTCCTGCATTGGCAGATAAATTTCCTTCCATCAAAACTTATGGTGGTCAGGGTGTAGAAGATCCTACGGTTGCTATAAGACTTGATTATACAGAACTGGGTTTCCATGCAATGGTGTTAGATAATAATAGAGGTCATTATTTCATTGATCCAGCTTATAAAAACAACCAAACTATTTACCTCTCCTACTATAAAAAAGATTTAAAAAAAAACGAACTGTTCGAGGAAGGTCTCATTCAAGATATCAACAGCGCAAATAGTGGAACATCTACTCCCCAGGCAAAACCCCCTGTTGCTAAATGTATTGGTAATCAGTTAAGAACGTATAGAGCAGCGGTGGCTTGTACTGGGGAATATGCAGTTGCTGCAACAGGTGTAGCTAGCCCAACAAAAGCTCAAACATTATCTGCCATTGTGACCAGTATGAATAGGGTTACTGGAATTTATGAAAAAGAGGTTGCAATTCGCTTACAGTTAGTTGCTAATAATGACTTGGTTGTTTTCACAAATGCAAACACCGATCCATTTGCTGGAAATAACACTGCCAGCACACTTATTAATGAGAGTCAAACAAATATTGCCAATTTAATTGGGGAAGCCAACTTCGACATTGGTCATACCTTTTCCACAGGTGGTGGTGGTTTAGCCCAATTAGGTTGTGTTTGTAAAGCAGGAAATAAAGCAAGAGGAATTACGGGCAGTCCTAGCCCAGTTGGTGATGCATATGATGTAGATTATGTAGCGCACGAAATGGGACATCAATTTGGTGGTGAACATACGTTTAATGCAAACACAGGAAGCTGTAGCGGGAATGGTTCTACCAATACCAACGCAGAGCCTGGGAGCGGTACCACCATTATGGCTTACGCGGGCATTTGCAATACACAAAACGACTTACAGGCAAATAGTGATGCCATGTTCCATGCTATTAGTTTTGATCAAATCATAAACTACTCAAACCTTAGTAACGGTAATAGCTGTGCGGTGATAACTGCTACAGGTAATCAACCTCCAGTTGTAAATGCAGGAAAAGATTTTTACATTCCTTACAAAACTGCATTCACCCTCACAGGTTCTGCCTCCGATCCTGACGGTGACGCACTTACTTACGCATGGGAACAAACCAACACAGGTGGAACTTTCTCCAACTGGAATGCACCAACTGGCAATGCCCCTATTTTTCGTTCTTTTTCACCAGTAACATCTCAAAGCAGAACATTTCCTAAGCTGGCTGACATCATTGCAAATAAAACTACCATTGGGGAGTTGTTGCCTAGCTATGCAAGAGTTTTAGAATTTAGGTTAACAGCTCGAGATAATAAAAATAATGGCGGCGGTGTTTGTTATGATGTAATGAACGTAAACGTAATTAATACAACCAATCCATTTTCGGTAACTTATCCTAATGCTGCTGTTGTATGGAATGTGGGAGAATACCGCAACGTAACATGGAACGTAAGCAACACTGATTTGTCACCAATTAGGTGTAGTGCTGTGGCCATAGAACTATCAACCGATGGTGGATTAACTTATCCAATAGTATTAAAAGATAGCACTCCAAATTCTGGTTCAGCAGGGGTATTAGTACCTAACAATACGACTTCGAAAGCTAGAATTAGGATTAGGGCATTGGGCAATGTGTTTTTTGATATATCAAACATTAACTTTACCATCAGAACACCATTAACTACAAATTATGCACTCAATTATCCAGCCCAAAAATCTGTTTGTGCTGGAGGCAACCCTTCTTTTGTAATTAATGTGGGTGCTGTAGGTTCTTTTTCATCTCCAGTTAACTTTAGTGCATCAGGTTTGCCAGGGGCAACTACGGCAAGTTTTAGTAAAAATGGAATTCTTCCAAATGATTCAACTGTAGTAACACTTGACAATACTGGAGCATTAGTTCCTGGTACTTACAGCTTTACAATCACCGCTGTTGGTGATACGAGTACACAAACTAGAACTTTATCGTTTAAAATTGTTGCGCTTACATCGTTTACTACAAATGGCGTTTCTCCAGCAGCAAAATCAATTGGCCAAATAGTAAATCCATTATTTTCTTGGGGGTACAATTCCAATGCTAATAGTTATGATTTAGCCGTTGCAACAGACTCATTATTTACCAATACAGTTTATACTGCTTCTGTTCCAGATACATTTCATACGTCAAGTATGGCATTGCTTGAATCTGAAGATTATTATTGGAAAATTAGACCAGTTTCAAACCTTTGTGGGGGTATTGTTGGTCAATATTCTACGCCTATTAGGTTTAAAACGGGCGCTAAACGTTGCAATACGTTAACAAAAACCGGCGCACCATCTACCATTTCACCCACCACTTCAGCTACCATCAATTTAAGTTTAGTAGAACCAGTAGATTCAACTGGTGTGATTACGGATATAAATGTTGTAGGATTAAAGATTCAGCACAGCTCATTTAGCGATTTGCGTATAAGCTTGGTAAGTCCAAAAGGTACAATTGCTTTACTAGCATCTGATGTTTGTGATAGTGCACAGATTTTTAATCTTTCATTTGACGATGATGCCACTCTCTCCGGTATTACTTGTAATTCATCTACTCCTGAAACGGTAAAACCAGCGGAGTCATTATCAATTTTTAACGGAGAATCACCAGTTGGTCAATGGAGATTACGCATATTCGATCAGTACGTTGGAAATGGAGGTTCTGTAACCACATGGGGTGTACAAATCTGTAGGTCAGCCCTTATTCCTTTGCCAGTTGATTGGCTTAAATTCACTGGTGTTAAGCTTGAGAACAATAGCGTGCAGTTAAAATGGCAAACTGCCAACGAAATCAACAACAAAAAGTATAGCGTGGAGAGAAGCAACGACGGAGTACATTTTGAAAGTATTGGTTTGATTGAAGGTGCAAAAAGCAGCAAAACAGTTAATGACTATTTCTTCACAGATGCTTCCTCAAAAACTGGTGTAGTTTATTACAGAGTCAAACAAACTGATGTAAACGGGGCATTTACATATACAAACATAATTAGCTTCACATTTGAATCTTCAGCAGAAATATCATTGTTCCCTAACCCTGCGAAAAATGTAGTATTGATTAAATCCCCTAATAAAATGGATCAAATTCAACTGTTTGGGGTTAATGGGAAATTGATATTTACGGCAAAACCCAACACCAACACTATAACTTTCCCTGTTAGTAAATATACTCCAGGAACTTACAGTGTAAGAATCATTACCTCCACTAGTGTAATTAATAAACAATTGATTATTCAGTAATTGTTTATTGAAATTCAAACAAAAAATGGGTTGCAGAGATTTTCTCTGTAACCCTTTTTATAATCAGATTGAAATTGAATCTTTGTTATTGTATGTAAAATCATTAAAAACAAAAAGGGTTTAAATAAGACTGTCTTTTTTCGCCTTTTTTCAGTCACTAAGTAGTTGTTTAGTTTTAGCATTTTGGTAGTACATACTAAATATTTCCATTCTAGCAAAAATTTACAATAAAATTTTAAAATCCAACCCATACCTTCGCCGCTTCCGATTTGCGCCAATAGTATTAAATTGGTGTTGATAGGAATAATTTTTGAAAATCGCAAATTAATATATGGCAGTAAAAAGAGATAATCGTCCCAGACCTTCATTTTCTCAAATCACCATCAGCCTTGCTTCACCCGACAGCATCTTAGAAAGAAGCTTTGGGGAAGTGCTTAAGCCTGAAACCATCAACTACAGAACCTATAAACCTGAACGTGATGGATTATTCTGTGAGAGAATTTTTGGACCCGTAAAGGACTATGAGTGCGCTTGCGGTAAGTACAAAAGGATTAGGTACAAAGGAATCGTTTGTGATAGATGTGGTGTAGAAGTAACCGAGAAAAAAGTTAGACGTGAACGCTTAGGTCATATCAAATTAGTAGTACCTGTTGTACATATCTGGTACTTCAAAAGCTTGCCAAATAAAATTGGGTATCTACTTGGTATGAGTTCTAAGAAATTAGAAACTATCATTTACTATGAACGATATGTGGTTATTCAAGGTGGCATCAAAGACAGTTTCGTACCAGGAGATCTTCTAACTGAGGAAGAATATCTTGATTTGTTGGATACCCTTCCAAAAGATAATCAACTATTGTCTGACGATGATCCTAACAAATTTATAGCTAAGATGGGTGCTGAGGCTGTTCAAAATCTTTTAGAAAGATTAGATTTGGACGAACTCTCATTTTCATTGAGAAACGCAGCAGCCAACGAAACTTCTCAACAAAGAAAAGCAGATGCTTTAAAACGTTTAAGCGTTGTTGAAGGTTTTCGTGATAGTTCGGACAGAATTGTGAACCGCCCTGAATGGATGGTTATGCAATATATTCCAGTTATTCCTCCAGAATTGCGACCATTAGTACCTCTTGATGGTGGGCGATTTGCTTCTTCCGATTTGAACGATTTGTATCGCCGAGTAATCATTCGTAATAACCGTTTAAAGCGTTTATTGGAAATTAAAGCACCTGAAGTAATCCTACGTAATGAAAAAAGGATGCTACAAGAGGCGATTGACAGTTTATTTGACAATTCGCGTAAGTCAAATGCTGTTAAAGCAGAAGGCGGTAGAGCATTAAAATCTTTGAGTGATGTTTTAAAAGGAAAACAAGGTCGTTTCCGTCAAAACTTACTTGGTAAACGTGTGGATTATTCAGGTCGTTCAGTTATTGTGGTAGGGCCAGAATTAAAAATGCAAGAGTGTGGTTTACCTAAGGAAATGGCTGCAGAACTTTTTAAGCCATTTATCATAAGAAAACTAATTGAAAGAGGCATTGTAAAAACAGTAAAATCTGCTAAGAAACTAGTTGATAGAAAAGAAGCTGTAATTTGGGATATCTTGGAAAATATACTGAAAGGACACCCCATATTGTTAAACCGTGCTCCTACGCTACACAGATTATCAATTCAGTCATTCCAACCAAAATTAGTAGAAGGTAAAGCAATTCAACTACACCCACTAGTAACTGCTTCTTTTAATGCGGATTTTGATGGTGATCAGATGGCTGTACACGTTCCATTGAGTCATGCGGCAATTCTAGAAGCCCAATTGCTGATGTTGTCATCGCATAATATCTTGAATCCACAAAATGGAACGCCCATCACCCTTCCGTCTCAGGACATGGTGTTAGGACTTTACTATATTACAAAAGGAAAAACGTCAACGCCCGAAGAACCTATTAAAGGTGAGGGAATGACATTTTATAACATAGAGGAAGTTATTATTGCCTACAATGAGGCAAGAATTGACTTACATGCTAAAATCAAACTTAGAACCAAGGTTCGTGAGAAAAATGTATTGGTTAAGAAAATTATTCCTACGACCGTAGGAAGGGTTTTGTTTAACCAATTTGTTCCAGCAGAAGTTGGATACATAGATGAATTGTTGACTAAAAAGAGTTTGAGGGAAATAATTGGGCGAATAATTAAGATTACTAACGTTCCCAAAACTGCACAGTTCTTAGATGAAATTAAGACTCTAGGTTTCAGAATGGCCTTTAGGGGAGGTTTGAGCTTTAGTGTTAATGATTTGATAGTTCCAGAAATAAAGCAGGAACTGCTTGAAAACGCTAAAAACGAGGTTGAAGAAGTTTGGGAAAGTTACAACATGGGGTTGATTACCAACAACGAGCGTTACAACCAAGTTATTGATATTTGGGGAAGGGTGGATATGAGAATTACTGAATCCCTTATCAAAGAAATGGCTACAGATAAACAAGGTTTTAACTCTGTTTATATGATGCTTGACAGCGGTGCACGGGGTAGTAAAACACAGGTTAAGCAGTTGGTAGGAATTAGAGGATTAATGGCAAAGCCAAGAAAAAGTGGCAGTACTGGTAGTGAAGTAATTGAAAATCCAATTCTTTCCAACTTTAAAGGAGGATTAAATGTATTGGATTATTTCATATCTACCCATGGTGCTAGAAAAGGCCTTGCAGATACGGCTCTAAAAACGGCTGATGCGGGTTACTTAACTCGACGTCTTGTCGACGTTGCTCAAGATGTAGTTATTGCAGAGGACGATTGTGGTACTTTAAGAGGTATAGCAATTTCTGCTTTGAAAGATAATGAAGATATAATTGAACCTATTTCAGACAGAGTTGAAGGTAGAACTTCTTTGCACGATATTTTACATCCACTAACAGATGAGATTATCTGTCATGCTGGAGTTGAAATATCTCATGACACAGCGATGGCAATCGAAGATTCTGGACTTGAAAATGTTGAAATTAGGTCGGTTTTAACTTGTGAAGCCAAGAGAGGTGTTTGTGTAAAATGCTATGGCAAAAATTTAGCCACTGGTTATTTAGCACAGAGAGGAGATGCCGTTGGTATTATAGCAGCGCAATCAATTGGTGAACCAGGTACTCAGCTTACTCTACGGACATTCCACGTTGGTGGTGTTGCAGGTAGTGCTTCTATTGAGAGTTCATTGAATGCCAAGTTTGATGGTACGGTACAATTTGACGGTTTGCGCACAGTATCGACAGTTAATGCTGATGGTGTTCCAGTTGAAATAGTAATTGGTCGTACGGGAGAAGTACGATTAATGGATGTTAAAAATGATCGTTTACTGATTACGAATAACGTGCCCTATGGATCTACACTTCAAGTAAAAGATGGTTACCAGATCACTAAAGGTGAAGTCATTTGTACTTGGGATCCATTTAACAACGTGATTGTAGCCGAGCAAGCTGGTACTGTAACCTTTGAGAGTGTTCTAGATGGCATTACTTTTCGTGAAGAAAGTGATGAGCAAACTGGACATAGGGAGAAGGTTGTTATTGAGACAAAAGATAAGACTAAGATTCCTACTATCATTGTAGATGGAAAGGAAACAAAGCATTACAACTTACCTGTTGGTAGCCATATAGTTGTTGAAGAGGGTGAAGAAGTAAGGGCAGGTCAAATTCTAGTTAAGATTCCTCGCGTACTAGGAAAACTAAGGGATATTACTGGGGGGCTTCCGCGAGTTACCGAACTATTTGAAGCGAGAAATCCTGGTAATCCTGCTGTAGTCTGTGAAATTGACGGAGTAGTTACTTTTGGTAATATTAAGCGTGGAAATAGAGAGATTTCAGTAGAAAGTAAAGATGGTTTAATCAAAAAGTATTTGGTGCCATTATCAAGACAAATTCTTGTTCAAGATGGTGATTTCGTAAAAGCAGGATCGCCACTTTCCGATGGTCAAATAGCACCGGCAGATATCCTTACAATCAGAGGTCCGTTTGCGGTTCAGGAGTATGTGGTAAATGAAATTCAAGAAGTTTATCGCTTACAGGGTGTAAGAATTAACGATAAGCATATTGAAGTTATTGTTCGCCAAATGATGAAGAAGGTTGAAATCATTGATGCTGGTGACACCAAATTCCTTGAAGAAGATTTGGAAGATAAATTTGACTTTATTGATGAGAATGATAGAATTTTTGACAAGAAAGTTGTTGTTAATTCTGGTGAAAGCACCAAGTTTAAAGTTGGTCAAATTGTTACTATTAGAGAATTAAGAGAAGAAAATTCAATTCTCCGCAGAACAGACAAACAATTGTTAGAAGTTAGGGACGCTAGACCATCCACTGCTCAGCCAGTACTTTTGGGTATTACTAAAGCTTCATTGGGTGTACAAAGCTGGATATCAGCTGCATCATTCCAAGAAACAACGAAAGTATTGAGTACTGCTGCAATTCAAGGTAAGGCTGATCAAATGTTAGGACTAAAGGAAAATGTAATTACAGGCCACTTAATTCCTGCTGGAACTGGTATGAGGATGTTCGATAACATTCTTGTAGGAAGTAAAGAGGAGTATGAATTACTCGCAGCAACTAGGGAATTAATGACCTTTGATGATGATGAATAAATCAGCAGTGTTGGTTGGGGGTAAAAATTAAATCTAGCTTAATACTTTAGAATACTTCAGTATTTTTAATTAAGGGCAGTAAACCAATATTCCGGTTGCTGCCCTTTTTTTTGATTCTATTGGAAATGTTTAATAATAATTGCCTTGTATGGCAGTACCAGCATAAGATAAGATGAAAAATGAAATTTTTTTTAAAGATTTAGGGCTTAGACATTATAAAGAAGTATGGGATTTGCAAGAAATTTTGTTAAAACAAAATGTTGAAGCAAAAGGGATGATGGCAAATGCAAAAAATGATACTGAGGCAGCTGTATATAGGCAATTGATTAATAATCACTTACTGTTCGTAGAACATCATCCTGTGTACACATTAGGCAAAAGCGGTAGAGAAGAAAATATTCTTATCCCAGAGTCTGTAAGGCGAGAAAGGGGGATTGATTTTTTTCACATCAATAGAGGCGGGGATATTACATTTCATGGGCCACAACAATTAGTTGCTTATCCAATATTGGATCTTGATAAATTCAGAACGGATTTAGGCTGGTATTTGAGGTGTTTGGAAGAAGTAATTATACTCACCATGGAGGAATACGGATTGGATGGTGATAGAAGCCCTGGGGAAACTGGTGTTTGGATAGATGCAGGTATTCCTGGAAAGGAGAGAAAAATATGTGCCTTAGGAATCCGTTGTAGCAGGTGGATTACTATGCATGGTTTTGCATTTAACGTTAACACTGATTTAGAATACTTTCAAAACATTATACCGTGTGGAATTGCAGGGAAACAAGTAACATCACTCCAAAAAGAGTTGAAATGTATCATACCGATGTATGATGTAAAAGAAAGAGTTAAACGGAATTTTGAAATAGTATTTAATTCCAATTTAGTTTAACATCAGGAAACTGAAGTTGGAATCCAACTATGCTTTAAAAAACTCTATGCCAACATTTTAGTCTTTAAAATATTGGTGTTGTGTAATCGAAATTAGGTCGTTGTCACTTTTAGCTTTTGTTTCTGCAAGTGTTCCATCAGCATTATAAATGTATTCCTCGACATGTTCGCCATGTACTTTTTTTATACACATCCTATTTTTGTTGTAGTATAATTCAGTTTTCCGAACATCATCAAATGGATTGTTTGAATAAATGTAAATTTTGTGCTTCCTATGTTTATACTTGTGTGAATAATCAGAAAAATAGAAGTTAATCTGCTTTACTCTCCCCTTTCGATCGTAGAAATATTTGTGTGTTTGCACTCTTGCGCTAATATTTGATAGATGCCAGACTTCGGATAATTGACCTTTATCATTATACTTATTTTCAATTACACTATTCTTTATCAACCCATTAGCTAGGGTATAGGAAGAGTTGCAGGTAACCACTTTACCTCTGTTATTATATGCATACATAGAATAGCCAATGTCAATTTCTTCATTATTAACAACAGATGAAGTGGCAATCTGTGATAAAAGGTTGTTTTGATTATAATAAAAAGTATCGACCAACGTGGATGGGATTTTTTTTCTTATTTCCCTGATTCTTTTCACAATATTACCCGTGCTATCGTAAAAGATGGTCACGGAATCCGTAAGTAATAGTTTTCGTATATCAGTGAGTACAGTTACTGCGGGTACTTTTTTACGAAAAGTATAGTTGCACACTATTTCTCTCAGAATTTGATTTGTATATATTAATGTTTTTCCGTTTGTCCCCGCTTCAGACAAGTAACCATCTTCCTGTGAAAACGAAGTTTTACAAATGATAAAAAATATACAACTCAACAAAAATATTCTCATAAATAAATAATGTGTGTATAGGCTGGTTGAGCCATCTTACTTTCTTATTTAGTGAAATAATATTTAGAGAATCACTAAATAAGGGTTGTACAAAAGTTTTTAATTTATAATCTATAGTCGCTAAAGTAACATGTTTTCTATCTACTTCAATATATACTATAGGAAAACACAAAAAACTTCAGCTCGTCTTTGACAATATATTGGTTTTGGAAACATGGTTACGCGTATTTTCTAAGTTTATCACATATAGATACTCCAATAATGCATTTATTTATTTGTTAAGTAGAATACTTTCAAACCTTCCTTATAGTTATTGTTAAACTTATTTTTAGCAAAAATACACTAATATATATTCATCTTACTTCTTTGTTTAACTAGCAATGTAATTTATTGATTACTTGTATAATTGCATTGACTTATTGATTTGACATTTTCGGTGTCGAACTTAATTTTCTAATGGCACGCAGTTGATCTTTATTGCTCAATTTAGACTTCTGTACCAGTTTGTTGAGTTGGTAGGCAACGGTTAATCGATAGTTTCTTGTATTGGCAGAACTATAATTTTCGGTTGTAAAGTTACTACCATAAGTATAGGTAGTAAATTGTTGCATGGTTATTGGGTCAACGATGTTAATCCCTATAATTAATCTTTTTTGAAAAAATTTCCTTTGAATGCCAATATTCATGCTTAGGTTACTTTTACTTCGCCCTTGTGGATCTGCAAAGCTGCTAAATTTAAAATTCCCTTCAAAATTGAGTAGATTAGTTGGTGTATAGGTGTAATTTAAACTCGTATAAAAACTAGCCCCATCTTGATATTTGAATAATTTTTTTTCAGTTTCACTATACTGATTATAAGTATAACCAAAACTAGTATTGATTCTAAATCTTTTTGTGAAAGTATAGCCACCCCACACACTTGCCTCATATTCCTGCCTAGTAGCAATATTTTGCCAAGTGGCTTGGGTTTTACCTCCATCGAGAAGTGTTCTTATTTGATAATATACATCTTTTACCTTGTTGTATCCCAATGATGTATTTATGTAGTATTTACCTTTTATCCAACTACAATTAAAATCAATATTATCAGAAGTTGAAGGCATTAAATTTGGGTTTCCAAACCGAATGTTATTATTGTCGCTGTAATCTATGTTTGGATTTAGTTCACCAAGACCTGGCCTTTTTATACTGGCTCTGTATATAATTGCAGTGTTGAATGTTTTGTCAAATTCTTTGCGAATAGTAACATTGCACAGCATATTATTATATCCAGAAGAATTATTCTTTGCATTTCCTTTCTGGTAAATAAAATTGGTGTTGGTTTGTTCAAACTGGGAACCAGCAATTAGTTTGACATCCGCAAAAACTGTTAGAATGATTGCAGCCCTAGCTGTAAAAATATCTTGGTTGAATCTGAAATCTGAACTTAACAAGTCATTGTTTACAAAGGAGCTATCTTGTTTATTAAAAAAGCTGGTATTTAGTAGATTATGATTATTAGAACGTTGAAAGCTAGTTCCCGTGGTTAAATTCAAGCCCTTTATAATTAGTGCATCATAATTAAGCCTCACACTTCCGCCACTATTGTAACTATTGTAAAATTGCGACTGTAATGAGTCGCTTGTTGGGTTGTAGTTCTGATCAAGAAATTGCTGATAATAATCTTTACCGTTATCATTCTTTCCAAAATTTCCATTTATGTTACCTCTAAGAATATTATTCGGATTCTTGCCTTTCCAAGTATAAGAGAGCGTAAAACTATGGTTATAACCATTACCGTTACTTCCATTATCTCGTTTGCTAAGTTTTGTGATTCTTTGAAGGCTATCAAGATTGGTAAATTCTGTAGCAGTTGAATTGTCGAAAAAATTTAAATTACCCTGATAAATAAAATTGATACTGTTCCGCTTGTTAATTTCAAAATCTAATTGATTGCGTAAACTCGGACGTGTATTTTTATTAACCCAATTACTATTAGTGTTATTGTAGCTAATTCCCGACTTGTAAAAATTTTGTCTACTAGATCTATTTATCCCTTTGAAATTGTTAGTAGAAATCCCAATTACATTGCTGTTAGAAAATTGCTTTAAGCGATAGCTAACATTGGTTGAAAAACTGCCCTCCCCTCTCGTACCAGCACTTATTGTTGATTTTCCTGTAAGGCCAATTTTTCCTTTTTTTGTTACAATATTAATTACTCCACCTTGTTCGGTGGCATATTGCGGTGGTGGATTAGTCATTAATTCTATTTTCTCTATACTACTTCCAGGTAAACTCTCCAATAAATCTTTTAATTGATCAGCGGATAAATCTGTTGGTTTATCGTCAATTAAAATTTTAGGTTCTTTTCCTTTTAATAGTATTTTCCCATTTGGATCATTACTTACTAAAGGCATATTCTTCAATATTTCAGAAGTGGAAGAACCATTGCTTAGTGCACTTTCCCCAATGTTATAGGTGATTTTGCCATCTTTATTTTCTATTAGCGGTTTTTCTGAATAGACTACAACTTCGTCTAAACTTGTAGATGCAGCAGAGTTTATTTTCACATCGCCAAGATTAAAATCATATCTCTCTGTTCTCAAATAAATACTATCTATAACGGTTATATTATAACCGATTGCTTTTACTGTTAAACAATAGTATCCTAATGATAATCTTTCAAATTCAAATGAACCGTTTTTATCTGCTACGTCAGTTATTTTTTGTGTAGAATCAATTTTCTTAGCAATTGTTACAGATGCAAATGCGATGGCCTTTCCAGTTTTTGCATCAACTATATTACCAATTATTAGTCCTATATCTTTTTTATGAGCTTTTTGCGGTACTTGTGCTTTACTTGAATTTAATTTTATAAACACAATAAGAAATAGTAGTATAATATGGCGCATCTGAATAAATAACTTAGTGAAAACTTTAGAGAGAGAGATTATTATTCTAAGTTAGTTTAAAATGCAAAGAAGAATATTATTACTGATTCGTACCAAATAGTACATTTTTAGTAAAAATTTGCTAAGAGAAAAATGCTGTCGTGGCTCTATAAATTTTGGTTGTTGAAAAAAAGGAAAAACGAGTTGAGCAATCGAGCTATCATGCAGCAACTACTATAGAAAGAAATTATCAATATGTCGAATAAATCAATCTCAGTAACACAAATTTTTAATCCAGTGAGATGATATAAAAGCTTCTCGGAACTAAGAAATAAAGATAAGCTCGAAGCTGGCTTTCGAAGGCATCCATGAATTCTGAAGTGCCTTTTCTGATGAGTTCAGGTGCGTAAAGTGATGTTGACGTGACTGCCTTAGTACTACTAACTAATAATTATTCATTTGAGTCTTAGCTTGTGAAACTTAATAGTTTTTGCAAAAATTCAACTAAAAAAAGCATTCACTTGAAGTATGCTTCAATTTTTGCTTAGCTAAAAAAATCTCAAATTGATTTAAAGTAAAACTACTTAGATTATTAGGAGCAGTTAAACCAGCTTTTTGTGCCACCAATATCCCAAATCTACAATCGGAATAACCTTCAATACTATGTGCATCAGGGTTTATAGAAAGCAGGACACCTTTGTCAATTGCTGGTTTTATCCAACGCCAATCTATGTCTAACCTACGTGGATGAGCATTTAATTCAATTACCACATTGTTCGCAGCACAGGCATCAATAATTTGTAAATGATTTATTGGATACCCATTTCTACTCAGCAATAAACGACCTGTCATGTGGCCCAGAATAGCAGTGTAAGGATTTTCAATAGCTTTAAGTAACCTTGACATAGCTTTTTCAAATGGCATTTTTAAATTACTATGTATAGATGCAATTACTAGGTCAAACTTTTTAAGAATATCGTCATCATAATCTAAGCTACCATCGTTTAAGATATCACTTTCAATACTCTTGAAGATCTTGAAGGGGGCGTATTTCGCATTCAATTCATCTATTTGAAGGTGTTGAGCTAATACCCTATCAACAGTTAGCCCTTGGGCGTAGAACGCAGATTTAGAGTGGTCACTGATTACTAGATATTCATAACCCTTTTCTATGGCAGCGATTACCATTTCCTCTAAAGTATTATTTCCATCACTCCAACTACTGTGGCAGTGTATAATACCCTTAATATCACTTGTAGTAATAACCTCTGGTATATTTCCTTTGATTGAGGATGCAATTATATCCCCTGTTTCTCTCAAATAGGCAGGAATGAATGGAAGTTGGTTAGAGGAAAAAATGAGTTGTTCATTTTTAAAATTGGTACTTGCATTATTATTTGTAAATAAATGCCACTCCGCTAGAAATTCTTGGCTACTGCTTGTAACGAAAAGTTGTTTTACTATTGAATCAGGGGCAACGCAATAAAAACCAAGTTTCACATTTTCCTGACCTACGAACACCACTTGGTGATTATCCTCCTCAATCAATTGATAGCCATTCCTGAGAAAAAATGACTTTAAGGTTTGTTGCTCAACCGTTGTAACCCAATCTAATTGTTCAATTATTTCTAGTTGTCGCTTAAATGAACCTGTTATATAAAATTGAGTATTATTAAATATAGCTTTGAGCTTTGCGTCCACATTTACAGCAAAAAACTCTATTTGCTGATACAAATAGTTCCCCTGTGTTCCAATGTAAAATAGAATCGACTCTTTTATGCTTTGTTGTGTTTTATTCCCGAATCCTTTGTATAAGGTTAATCTGTTTTCTTCACATGCATATAGTAATTCTCCAAGTGTTTCAATAGATAGTTCATGCCAAATTGTTGCAATTTTTTTTGGGCCAATTCCTTTTATTGAAAGCATTTCCAATATGCCTGGGGGAGTTTTTTTTAAGTACTCATTCAGTAATGTCAACTGACCTGATTCTAATTGCTCTACTATGTTATTGCCAATAGATTCTCCAATTCCCTTAATGCTATAAATTTTTTCTCTTGGCAATTCACTAAGTTGCCCTGTTAACTTTTCGATGGTAAAAGCAGCAGACGTGTAGGATTTTGCCTTAAAACTATTCTCACGATGAATGTCCATAAGCTTGCTTAATAATGAAAAATTATCAGCAATTGCATCGTTTGTCATAAAAAAATTAATTCTTAATAAAATCTGTGAAAAAAAATGGACTACTTTAGTATAATTTTTAGGAGCATAAAAAAAGGTTCAAACCAATATTGATTTAAACCTTCTTTTAAAATATTTTGGAGATATATTACTCTGCAACCGCATCAGCCATTGCTGAAGGCTCAATAATAGATACAACTCTTTTATCTTCTCTTGTCTTTTTAAATTGTACCAGACCATCAGTTAGTGCAAACAAAGTAAAGTCTTTACCTACCCCAACATTTTTTCCTGGATGATACTGTGTTCCTCTTTGGCGTACTATGATGTTACCAGAAATAGCTGGTTGTCCACCATATATTTTAACACCTAAGCGTTTACTATTTGAGTCCCTTCCATTTTTTACCGAGCCTTCACCCTTCTTGTGTGCCATTTTATAAAGATTTTAATGTTTAAGTTATTAACTAGACTATGTCGGAATGTTTAATCTTAACTTTAAGCGATGCTTTCAATTTTGATTTTGGTGTAATGAGTACGATGCCCTTTTTTCTTGCGAAAACCTTTTCTTCTTTTCATTTTAAAGGCAATTACTTTATCTCCTTGTACCAATGAATTTAATATCTCTGCATTAACTGAAGCTTTTACATCAGTTCCTACTGTTAACGCTCCATTGTTATCTACCAAAAGAACTTCATTGAAAGAAATCTTGTCACCTGTATTCCCAGCTATGTGCTGAACGTACAAGGTATCTCCCTCTTGTACTTTAAATTGTTGTCCAGCTATTTTTACTATTGCTAACATATTGTTTCAAAAATTTGGTCGGCAAAAGTAAGGGGTAACCTTCTAATTAGTTCAAAATATTTTGTCGATTTTATTATGGCCATAAACTACTGAGTGTTTCATTTGAAATTTTGCAAAGTGGTGTGTCTTTTTTGTTGTATTTTAAATTTTCAGTTTTTATTTATAAACTTTTTGCTATGATATTGTTCCACATTGAAAAATATAACTGGTTAAATAATGAATTTACAGCTGCTGTTTCCAAACATTATAATCGGTATCATTTAAAAGAATTTCTGCCAAAAGTTGAAATCTGCCAATAAGGTTATTGCAAAAACTTATTTTGAAATGAATATTGACCTATTTTCGTGACTCTTTAGTATTGTTTATGAATAAAATTTCAGTGATACGGACTTTTTTTTAGAAATTTTAACTTAATGTGAACATAAAAAGGTAGGGTGAACCTAATATTTTGAATGCTCTTACACCTAGGGTAGTTTATAAAGTATATTATATTATAATTTTTTGTGTATAAAAAATAATGCCTATGGCTCGAAAATCATTTACTCTAATTTTTTTGACAGGTTTAACATTTTTGGTTTTTCCATCTATTTCTCAAAGCGTTGCTCCAACTCTTTCGTGGCAGAAAACATTTGGCGGTAGTAGTTTAGACGTATTTAGTAGTTTCTGCAGCACAATTGATGGAGGTTACGTTATTGCAGGCAAAACACTTTCTACTGATAGTGACGTTAGTGTTTATTATGATTTAGATGATATATGGATTGCAAAGCTCAATAATACAGGAGGGATTCAATGGAAAAAGACACTTGGGGGAAATGGAATTGACCAAGTTGCACAAATTATACAAACCGATGATGGTGGATTTATTATAGCGGCCAGTACCTCATCCAATGACGCAGATGTAACAGGAAATCACGGTGGTATGGATTGTTGGATTGTTAAACTCACCTCATTGGGTACTATTGAATGGCAAAGAACTTTCGGGGGTAGTAAAAATGATTTAGTTACATATATTCAGAAGGTAAGTAATGGTTTTATTGTGGTGGGATTCTCTGAGTCTAGTGATGGAGATTTGACTGATAATAAAGGAGGCACTGATTATTGGATTTTTAGTATTAACAAGACGGGTACTTTACTTTGGCAAAAAAACTATGGAGGGACATTAAATGAGGTTCCTTTTAGCATTTGTAATAATTCTCTGGGTAATTTTATTATTGCTGGGCAAACTTATTCTTCTGATGGACTCATCACAAATAAAAGAGGCGATAGTACTACATCTGATGGCTGGGTAGTAGCAATCGACAGTGTTGGAACTTTATTGTGGCAGAAAACATTTGGAGGAAGTGATCAAGACTATTTTACGAGTATAACACAATCTTCTGCTGGAAATATTTTCTTGGGCGGAGTTACCAATTCAAATAATGGTAGCATTGGTAGTAAATATGGCGATACTACCACTAGCGACATGTGGATAATGTCTATTGACCAATCAGGTGTTGTCCTTTGGTCGAAGGTTTATGGTGGAACAGAATCAGATTTATGTGCACAAATTCGTTCAACTGTGGACGGCGGAATTTATGCTGTAGGATATACTGAGTCGAAAAATGGGGATGTTGCATTTAACCACGGCAATGGCGATATTTGGTTTGTACGATTAAAAGCTGATGGTACTAAAATGTGGGAAAAAACATTCGGAGGGTCCTCTCAGGATATTGGTGTAGCATTCTTGCAAAATTCTTCGGGAGGCTATTCAGTAGCTGGCAGTACATGGTCGCTTGATGGGGACGTAACTTATAATCATGGAAGCTATGACTATTGGGTATTAAATCTTTCTTCCATATCCCTGCCAGTCGGTTTAAGTAGTTTTTCTGCAAAAGTTACTTCGGATAATTTAACTACACTCCTTGATTGGAGAATTGATAGCCCGGGTAGTCTTTATAAGTATGTTGTACAACGTAGTTATAACGGAGTAATTTACAACGATATAGGAAGTGTTCTACAGGCTGAAAATATGGATAAGTATCAATTTAGAGATTCTAGCCCCTTAGTTGGAGATAGCTATTATCGATTGAAATTAATTGATTTAGATGGAAGGTTTAGCTACAGTAATGTTGAAAAGATAAGCATTATTCCTAAGCAATATTCATTGAAATTATATCCTTTGCCAGTTACGAGCAGTATAAATGTTCGGCTGGAGACGGATAAATCCGAATATGTGAATATTGTGGTTATTGATAAATCAGGGCGAACGTGTATCAATAAAGCGGTTTCACTCAAAGCGGGCATTAACATTATTCCGATTTCGGTTTCTAGTTTGAATAAAGGGGTTTACTATCTTTCCGCTTATGGCGAGAAGATTGAAATGCAACAGTTTCTAAAGCTTTAACTGCCCTTCTTATATACTTATTAATGAAATGCACAAGGAATGGGTTGTAATTTTTTTTACATTTTCGGACACTATTTCAACCATTTAAATCCATTTACGGGCTATAGTACCTACTTGGTATAACCAAAATCAACGTAATATCAACATGTAGCTATTAAAACATCGTTTTGATTGAGAAAAAAACAATGATTTTGTGGATTTTAGCACTACTTACCAGTGTATTCTAACCTGTTGGTTATTCCTAAACGAGACTTCTCAAAGTTAAATTATATAATTAATGTAATTTAATCCTATTTGTGTGGATAGCGTAACTCAAATTGCAAAACTTATTAAGACCACAACAATATGGTGGAATTAATACAGCTATTTGCAATGTTCCCCACTCTTGTATTTATTAATACAAATAGGATTTTGATACTGTTTTATATGTTTTTATGAGAACAAATCCCACTCTTGTTTATAAAAGACAAAAAAAAGAAACACTGCAAATTAAGACTGATATTATTACTAGAAAAGTGGCTATTGGATTTGTTATCTTCCTGCTTGTAGCCCTTTTTTTAAAAATGGTCTTGCCATCTTCTGTTGAATAGGCTGGATAGCGTATAGAGAGGTTTGAGAATAAATGGCAGTAGGATAGCCTATAAATAAAATAGCAGTTCAACTGAACTGCTATTGAAAATAATCTTTCTAATTATTAAATTGAAACTATTGTCCAGATTTAAATTTTGTTTTATAGCTTTAATCCCTTGGGTTTAATAATTGTGAAAACTCGAGCAATATTGAATCCAAAATGCATCCCTTGTTCATCCCATTTATCGGTGGTTTCATTGATAAATGTTCCCTCTGTCATACCTGTTGAATTGGAGAAATGGAATTGAAATACGTGACCGCCTGTTTCTATATCGAATCCAATGGATAGCGAGTTAACTGCCCCATCAATCTTAGTAAACCGATAATAGTACTCAGAAGTTAGGTTAACTCTCTTGCTAAGCCTTATACGATCGCCTATTCCCAATGAATAGTAATCGTTGGGCGACGACGATTTTGCTACACTATTATAATGTACCAGTGTTGGGATTAGTTGCAATGAAAAATAATCATTGAATTTTCTGGCAAAAAGTAATTGATTAGTAAAAACCATTCGATCTGGATAATTATTAAAATCGTCTGACTTAATCGTTTTTAATGAGGTAGTACCAAGATAACTAACAGAAATTGGCATTTTTCTTTTCCCTGTAGATTGTCTTAACAATCTAGCTTTTACAAACGCATCGAAAGTTTTATTTTCCGAACTCCTTCCTGCACCAACCATTAGCCAATTGGTAATTCCATAATCGGCTCCAATTCTAATATGTGCTTGGTCTAAACCCCAAAGGCCATATGCGCCATTATTGATTGCACCAAATCTGTGGGAAATTTTAACATCAAGAATGCCTGCACCTACATTTTCTATTGAATGCCCATTGACAAGCCTTGTCGTTTTAAAAATTGCAGTGGTGTAATCGGTTTGGTTAAGTTGATCTTTTTTATTTTGTTCGTCAAGATTTTTAAATAAATCTACGTCTTGTGCCAATGTAAAGTTTACAGTGACAAATAGGGAAAATGCAGCCAGCGTTAACCGTTTTTTTGAAATCAATATCATGAAATGTTTTTTATAATGTAAACAAGATTTGGGGTTATTCATACTTGCATGTTACCACCACCTTAGCCTCTTCGGCTATTTGTGAGCCTATATAACTGCCCTTAATAAAATCAGTAAGCTTTACTTTGAAATTACTCTTTAAAATTGGATTTCCTTTTTCTATTGTTATTATCCCATTAATATTTACCTCTTTGCTTTTACCCCCAATCGTCAATGTTCCTTTTGCCGTTGCATTATACACACCGTCTTTTTCAAAATTTACTTCGCTGATGTTGGTAATAAATCCTTTAAAATTTGCTTTTGGAAATTTTGAACTTTCCATATAGTTTTCGTTGAAATGATCTTCCATCAGAGCATTGACAAATTTGAAGCTTTTGATAAGTACGCTAAAAATTATCTGTCCAGTTTTTTGAACCATTTTACTGTCAACTTGATTGTTGACTGCTTTTATTTCAACTGTTGCGGAGACATCAAAATTAATTTGACCTGATTTTGTCGAAAACACTTTTTGAGCGGATATCTGAAAATTTAATCCGAGCATTAACAAAGAGGCGAGAATACTAGTTGCTATTATTCTTTTTATCATAATTTTTGATGTGGGTTTTATAAGTTCGTGTTTAGGAAATAAGTATTTGGTTTACACTAGTCTATTGTGGAAATCCTTTATTGATCCAAGCGGTGATTTTATTAATATCACAATCACTTAGCTTATCGGCAGATTTTGGCATGTTATGACCACCAACCCAATTGATGGAATTGAGCAGTTTTGAACCGTTTGAGTTTACATAATCTTTGATAACAGTTAGCGAGTAAAGCGGCACATTGCCCCCATTTGAAGCATAAACAGCTTGTCCGTGACAGGAGTTGCAGTTCTTTTCTACAATTGGAGCAACTATTTGAGCATAACCAACGGATGATGTGTCGCAGGATACATAAGCTGCATTTGGGTTGATAATGTCGGCCTTATCATAGTAACAACCTATTAGAAATGTACTACTAAGCAATAGTAAAGCGATTGTTTTCATTCAATAATAATTAAGGTGAAAGCTAAATTAAATGTACAATGAAGCGGTACATTAATAAGTAATAGTTATTTTTTCTGTTGCAGAAGTGCATGAATCTGCATCTTTAGTTAGCAACAAATAAGTCCCCGTATCTAGGTTTGAAAACTTGTAAGGCAATATTTTCCATGTTTTGCCTCCGTTTATAGATCCTAAATATGGAGGTGTTTTTTTACTTAAATTAACCGAAACAAATGCACTGTCAAAATTTATTTGACCTTTTTGAATAGGGGTAACGGTCGTGTCAATAGTTAAAAAGGTCGAATCGCTGTTCTGAATCGATTTTACATTAACCCGTAAGTCTTTACCTAAACATTTGTCTAAAACACCAGCCTCGTGTTTGCAGGATACCATTACCCAAAAGCAACATAAAGTGGTAAAGATGTAAAGCAATTTTTTATTCATGTTATTCATTAACTCCTGTAATTAAACGACAATTTTAAATGCTGTTTGCCCCAATAAACCCACCGCATATTAGTGGCGACCATAAATAGGCTGAAAATAGCAGATTGTATGCTTGATGGTTTCCGATTCTCTATGCTTAAAACATAATAACTTCTTAGCCAGCCAATTAAACAATCTGCTACATTTTTAAAAACTCCTATTTCTTATTCTATAATGATGGAAACTTGCTCTGACTGTTTGTTTTCAGTAAGGGTAGTTAAATGATAGACACCAGCAGGCAAATTTGCCGACTTAATATTTAGTTTATTGACCCCTTCGTTTACAGATACAGCATTTGAAAGCACTATTTTTCCTAAATTATTTACTAAAGAATAATGCAAAGTTTGATTTTTAAGTGCAGTAATGTTGAGTGCAATATTTTGACCTGCCTTTGTTGGATTGGGATAAACTGATAGCACTAATTGTTTTTCTGTTTTAATAAGAACACTGGTTTGGTCTGAATAAGTGAAAGAACCATCTTTATCAACAGATTTTAACCGATAATATACTTTGCCATTTAATTGAGCTAAATTGTCATAAAATGCATAGCTAGAAAGGGAGGTAGTGTTGCCTTTTGCTTCCACTTTTCCTACGTATGTAAATTCTCTACCGTTTAAGCTTCTTTCAATTTCAAAACGGTTGGCGTCTGTTTCCGAAAGGGTCTGCCAAGTGAGCTTAACCTTATCATTGGAAAGAGCAGCGGTGAAAGCAGCCAACTTAACGGATGTGGGAATTGCCACAGTGGTAGAGAAGGTGCCTTTGTACGCTCGGTCACCACTGCCGTCGTTACCATTGTTGTTGGCTGCAATACCTGCAAAGTTTACTGTTACTGCACCAACGGTTGTGGGGGCCGTCCAAGTAATATTGTCAAATACATAAGAAGTAGCTGTTTTTACAGGGGCAGACGATCCATGATAAACGGTGTTTTTTGATGCATTAGCCGCAACGTTAGGATTGGTACTAGTAAAGGTTCCTTTTGAGGCTCTTGCCACAAAGCCCCATCTTTTCCCTTGTGCATCGTTAAGGGTAATAGTAACAGGATATGCTTGTCCGGCAATTGCTGGGTTAGGGATGCCGCTGATAGCAATAGATCCAGCACCTGCGCTAAAGTGGCAACTGTTACATCCACTGGTGCTGTATCCTGCTACACTGGCACCGTTGGAGTTAGTTACCCTATTGGGCGACTTGATAGAAGAGGTTCCTACTAGGATGAACAATCCTGCAGACAAAAAAACGAGTAATGTTCTTTTCATAATTAATGAGTGTTATATGTGGTTAAAAAAACGAACTTAAATGGAGACTATCCTTTAATGGTTAAAACTGTAGCGGTACCTGATCCTGTAGCAGAGACCGTATATTTTTTCAAAGATGATTTTGCAGGGCCACCAGTAACGGTGCCTTCGGATGAAAAATAAGAATTGTGAGCACGGCATACAAATTGGGTTTTTGTAGTGTTCGATTCAAAAACAACATTTTCACCCTCGTGTGTACAGGCTTGGGAAACCGCTAAATAATCTCCAGAGAGTGCTTTACCAATAATCAACCCTTTGTAGTAAATATAGCCACCAGTATTTAAGAGTGGTGCATAAGCGGTTTCAGATAAATTGAGCGTGTAGTTTACATTTTCGGGTGCTGCTGCAACGCTTTTTTTAGAACAGCCTTGTGTGCAGCTTAAAAAAGCGAATCCTGCTATGCCAAGCCCAAGCTGGCTTACAAATTCTTTTCTGTTCATGATGTGGAGTATTAAAGATTGAAAAAAAGAAAAAAATTAATTGGCTTTAGTAGGGGTTATTATCCAACATAATTTACTCCCGCACCAGTGTAAATATAGGGTGGCTTGAATCATTTCACTAAATATGAAATTATTGCAAACCTGTAATACAAAATTCTTTATTAGAGAATACTATCGAAAGTTGGAAGATAAATGTCAAGTCCAGTATTGGAAGGTTAACTAGTAGAAAATTAGGTGGAAAGCTCAAATAATTAGTTGAATAAGTGGTACATGAATTGTATTATTTTCATGTAAATTGAACAAAGTGTTATAGGTTGATTTGGTCGAATATTTTTTAACTTAAAAATGAAAAGCTTGGATAGCGCTTAAAAGTTTATTGCATTGATGATTGGCGTGTGCTGCTTAACTAATGGTAACTGCCTCGTGGAATTATTTTGGGAGAAATGATTCGCTATTCGGAGAAAATGCATTCAAACAGTCTTCAACTAAAAAATTGGCCTATTTAATGACACTGATTATTGTTCTATTCTTGAATTAGTTGTGTTATTTGGATAATAAAAATTCTATTCTGGTTTTATTATTGTTTAATGGGTTCTTTTTCAGGGTCATAATTTATAGTGCAATTTTTAAAGTTTATGCCTTGTGCGTAGTAAAGGATTTTGTGGGGTGTTTGGTTTTGAATTAAATAATGCTTTGAGACATTTATTTTACTTCAAGCTCATTGGTGGTTCGGTAAGGTGTTTAAGCTTTTAGCTTCCGCTTTTACCTTCAGTTTTTCAATTGAATAGTTAAAGAATTTAGCTTGGTTACTTATTGTTTGATGATATACTTATCAACTGCGATTACTTTAGCAAAGGACAGCAATGAAAATTGATTAACCTGTGCTATTTTATTGTTTTACTATCAGAAAGAACTCGGGGTAAGGCGCAAGTACTCGGGAGGAAGGCGCAAGTACTTGGGAGGAAGGCGCAAGTACTCGGGAGGAAGGTGCAAGTACTCGGGAGGAAGGCGCAAGTACTTGGGAGGAAGGTGCAAGTACTCGGGAGGAAGGCGCAAGTACTTGGGAGGAAGGCGCAAGTACTTGGGAGGAAGGCGCAAGTACTCGGGAGGAAGGCGCAAGTACTCGGGAGGAAGGTGTTTCAGATAATACAATGAGTTATTTGATTGCTTTTACATTGATGGATTGGATGGAAATAAAAAAGCGGATGGAAATATTTATTCCATCCGCTTTTTGGTTAAAAATATTTATTTGTATTAATCGATTAGCTTCCTTTAATTGGGGGTGTTTGAGTAGGATTTTTATTGATTTTTGGCTTTTTTGCGGGCTGCATGTTTTTCAAGAGTTTGCTGTAGCTGAACTGCTGTTGAATTTCTGGTTTTCCCACGCTTTTGAAATATAGTGCCGCACCTTTTGATACTCGCATTACTTGTGTATATACATCGTTATAAGCGTTGACGGCTTCGGCAGTTTCACTTGGTTTGAGGGTTTTTTCTAACTCTTGGTTTATGTTGGCATTGTTCATGCTTTCGCCATAGCTAAGAATTTTGCCCATCAAATCTTTATTAACACCTTCGGCTTGTAGCTCGGCTTGAAGGGTTGCTGTTAAATGTTTCTGTATTCTTAGCAATAGGTAGATGGTGGAGGGTTGTGATTTGTTTCTTGTGGCATCGATGTAATACTCTTCGAAGCCGAGGGTGATTAAAAGGTTTTTTAGTTTGGCTTGATCTAGAACGAAGTTGTTGATTTCCCCATATAAGATGGTAAGATTGGTGAGGCTGGTGTCTTGAATATCGAGGAGGATATCAGTGGCTTTACGGAGTTCTGCTGCATTGTCAACGCCTACATATTTTTTAATGACGGAGTCGATGAGTTTTTCGAGGTTGTCGAAAAAGGGTTTTTGCCAGAGGGGGCGGTAGGCGGTTAATTCGGTTGCGTGTGTTTGCGCCAAATCCATAAGTACTGATAGGATGGTGAGCATTTCAATGATTTTGCCTTTGAACAGGTGGGCAACTTTTTGGGTATTCTTTTTCATACTGTAGTATTTTATTTTATTGGATAGATAAGGTATTGAAAAATTTTTTTTCGCTGCTTATGAGGGGAAATATTTTTTGGGAGGTTGTCTGAACTATGATTCTTTTGATTTTTTTGATGGATTTGATGTTGGTGGGATTGTGGTTTGGTTTGGTGGGTTTTTTGACCTCACCCCAACCCCTCTCCGGAGGAAGAGGGAACTGGAAGGGTGGGTGTATTGTTTTGCCCCCGTCCCTTGTAGGGGTTTTTGGGAGGGGTAGGATGTTGGAGGGTGTGGTGGAGAAAATGATTTTGGGGGTTGTGGGGATGGGTGTTGGTTGGGGATACTACTTTCTTTTTATATTCTGAACAAGCTTTGCCTCCAAAACCATTGCTGTTTTATTGAATAAACATCCTCTGTATTTGTGGTTTCGTTTCATTAAATATTGGGTATTCACCGAAAAGGGTTGTTTTTTTATGTTGGCTGGCTTTTGAATGGCTTTGGCTGCTATTTTAGCAACTCAACTTATTTTTTACACCAAATAATTTTTTTGATGAAAACATTACAAGCAACACTTCTTTTCATGCTGCTTGGGTTAATGATGACAGGGGCAAATGCACAAATAAGCAGCAATCTGGCTTTGGAATTGAATCGAAACGGGACTGTTGCTTTTGCTCGAGTGATTACAGATACCGTAAACACAAACGGAAATAGTGCGCAATTTCTTCAATCATTACTGGCGTCTAATGCTACAGATATTGGGTTTGTCCTTAAAACGGCTAAGCAGGACCGAAGGGGAATGTTGCATGAAAAGTTTGACCAGACTTTTAAAGGACTATCTGTTTTCGGCGGCCAATACATTGTACACAGTCGAAACGGGTTAGTACAAAATGCCAATGGAAATTTTATACCCATTCATACAAACCAAAGTATTGTACCCACCATTAATGAAGCAAATGCACTAACGCTTGCTTTACAATCCATTAATGCTACTAGCTACAAGTGGCAATCTGGCTTTTGGGAGCAAATGATTAAACAGCAAAGCGGTGATAGTAATGCTAGTTATTACCCTGTTGGCCAGCTAGTTATTGCGGGTAAAGACATTGTAAAAAGTGGTAGTTCCTTGGCTTGGATGTTTAAAGTGAACACCGCTGAACCTGAAAACGAAATAGTCCTATTAATAGATGCTCATAATGGCAAGGTGCTATTTAAATTTTCTCTTTCATGCGCCCTAGGGCCTGTGACAGATTCTGCACACACTATGTACTCGGGACGTCAGGCTATCGGCTGCACCGCCCTTGCCAATGGCAGACACGTACTAAAAGAGTGGCGACACAATGGCTTAGACAGTGTGCAGATTCAAACATTTGACTGGAGGAGAATTAATGACACGCCTCCTGATTCGTCTTATCTTTTTTGGTGCAAGGATACTTTTAGTACTACCGGTTCCTACTATTGGCAAGCAAACAATTGGACGACTTTTAAACAAGACCAACAAGCATTAGACGCACATTGGGGTGCCGAAAAAGCCTATGATTATTGGAAATTGGTACATGGCAGGAACAGTATCAATGATACTGGCATGTCGATAATTAGCTATGCACATGCCAGCAGAAAAGGGAGTGGCACAGATGCAATTGCTGAATGGCTTGACAATTATATGAGATTTGGCGATGGGGATTCCAGTTTTTCTCCATTAACCTCTTTAGACGTTTGCGGTCACGAATTTGGTCACGGGGTGACGCAATACACGGCTGTGTTAAATTTTCCTGGTGAAACGAATGCCCTGAGTGAAGGTTTTAGTGATATATGGGGGGCTTGTTTGGAACATTGGGCAGTGCCAGACACTACCATTAAAAAAACATGGCTTTTAGGGGAAGAAATTGTGAAAGTGGCTCCTTACAGCTTGCGAAATATGAGGTATCCTAAACTAGGCAAGGACAATCCCTCACCCGATTGCTACAATAGCCCCACCTGGTTTGATGCTTTGCGTAAAAAGTTAGATGGTCATTTTCTAAACGGGGTGCTGAACAAATGGTTTTATATCCTTTCAGAAGGCGAAAAGGGTACGAACGATTTGGGCTATGCTTATGACGTAAAAGGGATTGGGATTGATTCAGCCGCCGCACTTGCTTATCTAACGGAACAATTTTACCTATCTAACAATGCTAAATACAATGATGCACGGATAGGCAGCATTGCAGCAGCAAAAAATCTATTTAAAGATAGCCTCCACAAAGTGGCTGCAGTGATAGAAGCATGGCGTGCTGTAGGACTAGATAGCATTATTGCTGGGCCCAATTGCTATGCCAAAAAATATCAAATAATAGACGAAGATTTGCCAGCAATTGGCGATACCCTCTTTGCCGATAGCGTTTATTTTATCCCCACGAGTATTGTTATTGCCGACACTGCCACATTTCGCAATGCGACGGTGTTTGTAGCGGCTGGTGCTACCATTACTGTAGCCCATGCTGGCGTTCTAAGTCTGGAGGGTAGCCGTTTTTTGACCTGTAAAGGGCAGTGGGAAGGCTTTAATATAGAAAATGGGGGCAAATTGTATATCAAAAGCTATGCGGGCAAAAGCAGTTTAATTGAAGATGCCACTATAGCTGTAAATTATACAGGAGGATATCAAGGCTTTGGTGGCACCGTTTGGGATATAGACAATACTATTTTTAACAGAAACAAAGTAGGTATTAACCTAACAGACTACACCAACGACCCCAATAACCCCACTTTCCCCTTCCAAATAAAAAACACCTTATTTACCAGCAGAAAAATAGCGGAGGACAGTAGCACAGTGTGGCCGAATGTGGCCACGGTAAAAAACAGTGGTAGAGGTTCTGCGGCTTATCCAGCTACGCCGTTGAGTTATGATTCGCCGTATATTAATGCGGCTGCTTTTCCTGATGCATTGGTGCCTTACACTTCTAGGGAAGATTATACCCCTTATCCTTCGGCGGGCATTGTTTTAAACAATGTGAACTGTTTTGTGGCAGGCAGCAGTTTTGGCACTATTAAAATAGGTGATAATGGCGGCAGTGGGCAGCCGAATACGCTGGTGTTTGACAACTTGGGCGTGGGCATTAAAGCCACCAAAACCAATTTGACGGTGCGGAATTGCACTTTCCAAAACCCGAAAAACGAGGGCATTGGCATACAGGTGGCTAATGAAGTGCAAGAAAATGGAGCTTCGGGCGTACCAGTAAAATATCAATACAGCCTAGACATTAGCAGCGATGCGGGCAAGCCCAACAATGCCTTTTTTGGGTTGAACACGGCTATTCATGTATTGGGTGGTGTAAAAACAACGATTAGCCATTGCGACATAACGAGCAACCAAAGCTTTAATGATTTTCAAACACAAGGATTGGCGGGCTATAACGGAATCGTGGTAAAAAGTAATTATTACGATAACACAGAAATATCCAACAACCACCTCTACAACATTAGAAATGGCATCCTTTTTAATAACACCATGTATTGGGCCTGCACAACCGACGGCATCAACCACGGCCAACTGACGGTAACCAACAACACCATTGGCAAGACCAACCCAGCCATAACCTCCACTACGGGCTATGAATATGTGGAAAATGCGATTGTGCTGAGTGCTATCAATTTTAGCGATGCCAATGCAGCAAACCCAGTTGTGTGTAGCAATAACACACTTACGGATGTTTTTAACGGGGTATATCTAAGCCAATGGTCGGCAGTGGCCACGCATGTTGATTCTAACCAAGTGCAGCTAGCGGCAGTGCCGAGCAACCCTAATTATGAAGCCTTCGGCATTTGCATGGAAGGCAGTGAGTGGAGTGATAGTGCCAGCACCATTCAAAACAACCAGATTACAGGTAGTTATGATTATCATTCGTTGATAGGAAGTGAAGGCAATCAAACAGGGATATTGTTGCGGATGCAAAGCAACACTGAGGTTCAATGCAACACGGTGAGCAAAAACATGAACGGATTCCGATTTTTTGGCAGCAATCTGCAAACGAAGTTTTGGGACAATACCATGAAAGCAGATAATCTGTATGGTATGACCTTGGACAATGGTTTTATAGGACAACAAGGCAACAACGATGCAAATGCATTTTGCCCAAGCAACAACAATTGGGATAAAGACAGTAGCGGATGGGATCCGGCAAAGAAGCAATTTATGACCTTTTGCAACAATAGCGATGCAAGACAATCGGCTTTATTGATATTGCCCAATATTGGAAAATTGAACCCAAATGGATCCGCTATATCAACAAATTTTGGTATTCCAGGGTTTTCATACACATTTGCTGATAGCACCCTAATTCCGCTGAGCAAAGATTCCAATTGCACAAGATGCAGTGGTGCTGCTTCTTATTTTCAAACGACAACTACAGTAAATAGCATATTGGAGGAAATAGCCCAAGGCATCATCAACCTACCCGCAGATGAAGCCATTGAAAGGCTGTATGTGATGCAAGAACAACTCTATAGAATGTTGAGAGAAAACCCCGACTTATCGAATAGTAATTTTAACTTACAGCAATTTATGTATGCCAACCAATGGCAGAGTTTGGACTTTATCCATTATTTGGGCAGGTTTATGTCGGAGGGGAATTTTGCCTTTGTCAATTTCTTATTGAACAACTGGACAGGGCAGCAAAATGAAATTGATAATAATTATAGCCATTATTATGAAATTGTGTTGACCCTTGCCACTAGCCCCGAATGGAGACCAGATATGGTATGGCTGTTTGAAATGGCCAATAGATGCCCATTGACGAATGGTATTATCATTTATGCTTACCGAAATCTGTACAATAGCTTGACCAATCATATCCATCATTTTGAAAACAATTGCGATGGGGCTTTAGGTAGAGGTGTGAAAAAAGAATTCATTCGTTTGAAACAGCCGCCGGTGGTTAAGGAGTTACAGGTGAATGCCAATAAATTAATGAATCCAAAATCACTACTGTATCCCAACCCAGCACAGGACTATGTGACACTAGGTTATCAGTATGTTAAACAGGTTTCCATTTATTCCACATTGGAAAAACTGGTTTATAACAAGCCATACAATGATGCTAATAATGTAATTGTAAATCTACGCAATCTAGGTAAGGGGGTTTACCTAGTGAAAATTACGGGTACTGATGGAAAAACAAGGTCTGAAAAACTAATCATCCAATAACCATGTTCAATTTTAGTAAATCTATAGGGCAAAACGCATTCTGCGTTTTGCTCCTTTTGTATATTTCAAATCATGCTTTGAGTCAAACTAATTTAGTTCCTAATTACAGTTTTGAGTCTTATACTATTTGCCCATCAGGCCTACTATATGACATGTGTGATACTTGGTACACACCCGATTTGGGGGGGGGGGCATATTTTAATGTTTGTTCAAATAGATATAATGGTGTACCAAATAATAGACCTATGATTTATAGTTACCAATACCCAAGAACGGGGAATGCTTATTTGGGTGCTTTGTTTTGGAATGGAGATGCTCACAATTACTTTCAAGTACAATTATTGGATAGTTTAAACCCAAACCATCGGTATTATGCAGAATATTTTGTAAACCTAACAAACGACTCAAGAATTGCTTGCAATAATCAGTCGATGTTGTTTACCAAAAATGCGGTTTATGTAGATACCATATCAAGACCACATATTATGATACTACCAGCAAACCCACAAATCACCAACTATAGCAATCCCATTATAACGGATACTTTAAACTGGATAAAAGTAAGTGGGATTTTTATAGCAAAGGGGGGAGAACAATTTTTAACCCTTGGTAATTTTAGCAAAGACAATTTTACTCGGAGTATTGTTTATCAAGCTATAGGTTACTATGGCGCAGGCTATTACATTGATGATGTCTCCGTTTACGACCTTGATAGTTTCCACTTAAAAGCAGATGCAGGTAGAGATACTACTATAAAAAAGGGCGATAGTGTGTTTATCGGCAGTTACACCAATGGTATAGATACTATCAAATGGTTGCAAAATGGCACTACAGTAGTAGATACCACAAGACCAGGGTTTTGGATATGGCCTACAACCAATACTTACTATGTATTGTCCCAAACGGTAGGAGGGTTTACAAGTAGCGATACGGTGTATATAGGCGTAAGTACCTTGCCAGTAAAGTTTATTTCCTACACTGCAACACTAAAAGAAAACAAAGTAGAAAACGTATTGCAAACCGCCAATGAAATAAATGTGAACAGCTACATCATAGAAAAAAGCACCGATGGTAAGGCATTTTATAGAATTGGAAAACTTGCTGCTGAAAACAAAGCCAGAAATAGTTATGCTTTTACGGATGAAAATGTGAGCGAGGGGGTTAGTTATTATAGAGTGTTGGGGTTGGATAATGATGGGAAGAGGACGTATAGTGGTGTACAAAGAGTAGAGAAAGTTACATTAAATAAAGAATTTGTGGTTTATCCTAATCCTGCCAATAGTACCCTCTATTTTTCTGATAAAAACATAAAGGCAGTCCAGATTTTAGATTTGTCCAACAAAATTGAAGTATCAATAAATAATTCAAAATTGATAGGCAGTATTAATGTAGCAACATTGTCAAATGGAGTACATTTTATTAGAATGCAGAGAGCTGACGGGACTATAAAAATATCCAAGCTGTTTATTCAACATTAATTATGATTAGAATCCTAAAAAAGCAAGGCAAATTTTTTGCCTTGCTTTTGCTATTGATATTTTTAGTAGATGCAGTTAAAGCTCAAGTAAATCTCGTGCCTAATCCATCCTTTGAGGATTATACTACTTGCCCTCAAGGATATCGTTATGAACATCCTGATGAATGGTTTCAGCCAGATAAAGGGGGGGGGGGATATTTAAATTCTTGTTGGATTAATAATGGACTACCTATTGTGCCTTATTATCTGCCTGGATTTATTCAGTATGCAAGACAAGGGGTTGCATATATTGGAATGAATTATTGGAATGGAAATGCTAACAATTATTTTGAAGTCAAGTTAAAAGACAGTTTAATGCTATCCAAAGATTATTATGTTGAATTTTATGTGATATCTGGTCGTGGTCCTGGGAAATTGGTTTGTAATAATGTAGCACTTTTATTAACTAAGCAAGCTATTTATGCTGATACTGCTAATGGAATAAAAATAATTCCAGCAAATCCGCAGGTAGTAGGTTATGGAAATCCTATAATTATCGATACCACACAATGGACTAAAGTGGCTACAATTTATAAAGCTAAGGGAGGGGAACAATACTTAACGCTGGGAAACTTTAAATACACAAATCAAACTAGGTATATTATTAGTCGGCCACAAGCTAGTTATTTTGGTGCTAGTTATTTTATCGATGATGTCTCCGTTTACGACCTTGACAGCTTCCACGTTAAAGCCGATGCAGGCAGAGATACTACCATAACTATAGGTGATAGTGTGTTTATCGGTAGTTATACTAATGGTATAGATACCATCAAATGGTTGCAAAATGGCAATACGTTAGTAGATACTACAAGGCCAGGGTTTTGGATATGGCCTACTGCAAATACTTATTATGTACTCACCCAAACGGTGGGTGGGTTTACGAGTAGTGATACGGTATTTATAAATGTTAGCACGCTGCCTGTAAAGTTTATTTCTTTTTCTGCAACACTAAAGGAGAACAAAGTGGAAAATAGTTGGCAGACCGCCAATGAAATAAATGTAAACAGCTACCTCATAGAAAAAAGCTCGGATGG
>JAIXOJ010000205.1 GCA_027486835.1 Chitinophagaceae bacterium | reverse complement strand
ATTGGGTGTAAAGTGTCCATTTATTGGGTGTAAAGTGTCCATTTATTGGGTGTAAAGTGTCCATTTATTGGGTGTAAAGTGTCCATTTATTGGGTGTAAAAAGTCTATTTATTGGGTGTAAAGCGTCTATTTATGCCCCATAATTTGGCGCAATTGGCATTTCAGTCCTATTTTAGCTTATCTATCATTGTTATTACCTATCGATACTCAAAAAGAATGATAAAAAAAGTATTACCCGACATTGGAAAAATGCTCAGTGACTTTATTGATAAAAACAAGATAGCCCAAAGTTGGTGGTCAAGAGCACAGGATGTAAACTATAAGACCGTTACTCGATACCTGAAATCGCCCACCATGAAGCTTGAAACGCTTTATGAAATTTGTCAGATTCTGGAATACAATTTCATTAGAGAAATTGCCGACACGCTGCCAGACGATATGCCACCTACCAAACCTATTGACCTTGCCGAGAAAGTAGCCGAATTGGAAAAACGCAATGCAGAGCTAACCCTTCAAGTTGCCACGCTAGAAAAAGCACTGAGCTTGGTGGGAGGGAAATAGGGGTTAGGGGCGGATCTATGTGTCCACCCCTAACATATTAAAATTGATTTCAACCGTAGCACCGCAAGGCCGTGCTTAGCTACAATTACCATTAGGGGTACATCCAATTACAATAAGGGTAGGATTATGACACCATGTAGGGGCGAAAAATTTTTCGCTCCTACATGGTGTTTTGAAAACCTTTCAGGGCTATTAAATCGAATGGGTTCAATTCATTACAATAATCGCAACGTTGTTGGTGGCTGACACATCGGTCATGTAGAGGCGAAAAATTTTTCGCCCCTACGTGGGTGGTACATTGTAATAAGAGCATTATTATGCGTTTGCCCAGTGAAGGATTGGGTCGATGGTATTATCGTAAGGGCAATGTTTTCATACCGTTTTCAACATTAACACAGTTGATCAAATCGCTCTTGGATGATTACTTGGTACCGTTTTTTATATTCTTCACTTAAAAAGCTGCTATTTATTTGTTCTATCCACTTTGCTTGGGCTTTTTCCATTTTGCCAAAAATGTTTTGCTGTTGCTTTGTATCCAGTTTCAAAGTAGTCATGGCTGCAATAAAATCCAGTTTTTTTAGTTTTCGTTTTTTTCCGTTTAGCGTTAGCGCCAATTCTTCTTTGTCCGCCGGATTTACCAATGCGGTATTCACTAAATCATAGGCAGGCGATAGTATCATACCCAAGGAGGGGTGTTCTAATAACGAAAAGTTTTTTAGGTGCATATCTGCATTGCCTGTTAAAAAAGAAAACAGCACCAACTCAAAGAAATTGATTATGTCTAATCCTGCTGTTGACGCATATCGTTGAATGGTTTTTCCTATTTGCTCATAGCTTCCTTGGTATTTATCTTCAGTTAGCCTTTCTGTTAATTGACACATATCTTCCATAGCTAGTTTGCCATTTTTTACCCGATCAATCCGCTTAGTTATATAAGCCAGATTACCAGATGCCAAACGAATAAGGCTATGCGGTGCCGTTTTTATGTTTGCCAATCTGGCTAAATGCATGGTTACATCTTCCACTTCAGGCAATTGTGGATACAACGGGGTTGGCGGTTTTAAAATATAACCACCCCATAGCCCAACGATGGTAAATCGTTTGCCACTTGCATCTTGGTTATTACTAGATATGTGTAGAGATAGTTTGGCTTGCACGCCCGTTATAGCTGTTTGGCTTTGTATCACTTGAAGTGCCAAAGGCGTTAATTCATTTTCTGCATACGGCAAAGCAGGGGGTGTTGATACCCCAAATATCTTTTTAGAGCAACTAGCATGAAAATCTACTTGATTTTCTGTCAATGATTGATAACAATATAAACATCTGTTCATGGTGTTTCCGCTGTTTGTAGTGCTTCTACACTCACTGCGCCTATGCAATCCTTACAACAGGCTAACAGTAAACCCATGCGGTCTCTGGGGTGTAGCTTCCAATTTTTTTCGGCAATATCTAATAACCAACCTTCTGGTATTAACCCATCAAAAAAAGGGAATAAAACATTGGAGGTATAAACGGCTTCCTGTAACGGCAGGGTTAAGCTCACAGGTCTTGCATCGCTTTTGTTTAAATAAGCTTTAGCATATTCAAAATGATACCCTTTATCATCTTGCGTAAGCCATCCCGCCACTTCTTGCCCATACATTTTTATGATTGCTTTTCTCATTCGTTCCTATCTTTTTTAGCTGGTATAGCGCCTACTTCATATCCAAATAAACGCAACACTTGGTTCACTTTATCGAGCCGTAAACTTTGTTTTCCTTGCTCTAGTTCTCTAATAAAGCGTAAACCTACCCCCGCCTTTGCGGCTAGTTCTGGCTGCGTAAGGTTTACCGCCTTTCGTTTCTCTTTTACAAAACTGGTTAGTTCCATTTTATACCCTTTAGGGTGCAATTATACAGTATTAAAGGGCATTTATACCCTTTAGGGTGCATTATGTAGCTATATCCCATAAAACGTACCCGATAAGGTGTAATTTATAGGAAAAAACCAGCCATGTAGGGGCGAAAAATTTTTCGCCCCTACCACGCCCCTACCACGCCCATACCGCCCAACGGCGTGTATCCATTAAAATATGGGTAAAACAACAAAACCCATGTAAGGGCGAAAAATTTTTCGCCCCTACATAGGTTTTGAATTAAAAATTCAAATCTTCTGGTTCACCGTTGAGTTTTCTACCAATTAAAATGCGCTTTATGTTATCCTCTTTTATGCCCAATAGCGTTTTAAACAAACCACTATCATTGGCAAAACCTATACCTATTTGTTTGGTCATTAAATACTGTTCATAGGCTTCTGGCAAAGCTTCGGATATTTTCTTTAATCTATATTTCTGAGCAGCATTTTTAATCGCCTCCTTCCAATCCATATTGGATTCTATTGGCACATATTCGTCTGCATCAAACAGCAAATCCAAATCCTCTTCTAATGTTTCTTTGTCATCATCGTTTTTATTAGACCATTCAAAAGCTTTGTATAAATGCTGCACTTCTTTATTTTCAAACGTACTAACAAACCATGCCACTACCTCTTTATCGTAATAGCTAATGCGTTTTAGGGATTCACCTTTATTTTTTTCATATTCTCTTCTTTGCTCTGCCCATTCTTCGCGTTTGGAATCTCTCCATAAATCTAAATAAAACTCTTCTTTTTCTCCCCTTATATCTGGCAACAACATATAAACACCTGTGCCTCTTCTGCCATTGTAGAAATCGTACCACTCGGGAAAATTTCTGTTGGCATTATCTGTATTATATGCCTCTTTAATTTCCTCATAGTCTTGCCAATCTTCAAACCAACCTAATTCAGTATCGGCATTATTCTGAGTCAAAAATTGTTGCATCAACTCTATTTCATCTGCCGATATAGGCTCTAAAAATGGACAGTTTAATATGTTGTGTTCCCAAAGCTTAAAGTCAGTTGTTAACTGTACATCTTTTAATTCAATTTTTTCGGCGCGCCATAAACATTGCAAATCAAATAACTTTTTTTGTTGAATGTACTCCAAATATTCATTTGCTTTACTTACCCATTGAATACTGTTATCCTCCATCATTTTGCTGTACATGCCCCCATATTCTAACCACATGTTTTTATAAATAAAATAGCTATCTATAAAAGAGGTCACAGATTCGGGGGTAAACTGTGCGAAATACTGCTGCATCGCAGTATTTTCTTCCATTTCTTTTCGCCATTGTTTGCGGCGTTCTTCTTCCCTTTTTAGCTTTTCTAGCTCCTCTTTTTTAAACGACGGTAAATCTTGTTCGAGGTTATTTTCTTCTTGGCTCATAATACTATTTTTTAGTTACTAATAGGGCGAATTTATTGATTTAATGGAAACATGGTTTAAACCACTTTTTAGAATCTATTTTGGCCAAATTCTATTAAGCTGTAAACCTTATATTGCATTTTTTTGCTCGCTATTCATGCCATAAAAAAGAACCATTACTACTTCTCCCATTTTACCGCATCTTTCCCGTGGAGGCAAAAAGCGGCTCATTCCGTAAAGTTGCTTAATCATAAAAATATAACCGTTTACTAAGCAGAAAGGAATGCCAGATCAAATTTCTCCTCTTTCTTTAAAGACTATACAATTACACTAAGACAAATTGAACCAAACCCAAAGGGTTCAAATATTTATAGTAAAAAACACGAACATTATATTCGCCCCCCATTTGTGTCGTACCCATAATATTCCACCATTTCTCTATAAACATCAAATCCCTTTAGGATTAATTGTGTGGATCGTAATGGTCGATAGTAGTGAGTTGAGGGTATTTCTTAAAAAAGGGGCCACAATAGAAATACGAAGATGCTAATGATGGCAACCTCCATTGAAATCTTGCTTAACTTAACGACATTGGTCTGGCAACTACATCTAGCATAAAACTAATACCTAATCCTTATCTTCTAAACAATTGCATATACCTTTCAAATACAAACACCCTGTTTCTCTTATTGCCGGTTGATTCTATTAACATACCCATTCTAACTAAATCGTCAATCAGGCGGAGGGTGGTGGTTATGGAGATGCCCAAGTCTTTTGCAGCGGATGTGGCATCCGTTATTGGGTGACTATACAAATAGTTTAAAAACTGCTTGGCCAACAATTGCTTTTTACCTAGCGATACCAACAAGTTTTCGCAGTCGCTACGCAAAACGATAATATCCTTCAATGTTTGGATGGCACTCTCGGCTGTGCTTCTCACACCCTCTAAAAAGAACTTTAACCATTGCACCATATCATTCTGTGTCCTAACTGTGGTGAGTTTATCAAAATAATGCGTCCGATGTTTTTCAAAAAAATCAGATAGATACAAGGTTGGTTTTACCAATAATTGGTGGCTTACTAAAAAAAGTGTTATCAACAACCTACCCAATCGCCCATTGCCATCGAGAAAGGGGTGGATGGTTTCAAACTGAAAGTGTATCATTCCTATTTTAATGAGGTGTGGAATAGACAGGTTGGGGTTATGAATAAATTGTTCCAAATCGGCCATGTAATCAGCAATACTATCAGGGTGTGGAGGAATAAAAGCGGCATCCACTAAACTGCTGCCTCCTATCCAATTCTGGCTGGATCTAAATTCGCCAGGCAGTTTATGCTTTCCCCTCACGCCTTGTAGTAGGGTACGGTTCATTTGCTTCAACAGCCTGTTGCTGATGGGCAGTTTTTCCAATCCAGCCACCGCTTCATTCATCGCCTGCACGTAGTGCTGCACCTCTTGCCAATCGTCCAGCTTTTCGGGGCTAATGTTCCATTCGCTTTGAATGGCCTCGTCAATATTGGTTTGGGTACCTTCTATTTTGGTGCTTTGCGTACCCTCTTTTACCACATACATTTTGATAAAAAAATCTATATCGGGTATTAATTGACTAAACGCATTTAACTCCCCCAATTTAAGGTTGGCAATACTGAGCAACATATTCAAGTCGTCATCATCCATATGCCAATGGGTATTGATGTGGGCGGGTTCAAAACTCTTGTATTGCACCCGTTGAACGCTTGCGCCTGCTTTGAAAGCTGAAAGATTCATGTTAACCAATGTTGGTGAATAAATGCAAAGACAGATTCCCTTATTCCAACTTAAGCCATTTTCTTGGAATAAGCACACTTCTTATTCCAACTTAAGCCGTTTTCTTGGAATAAGCACACTTCTTATTCCAACTTAAGCCGCTTCCTTGGAATAAGCACACCTCTTATTCCAATTTAAGTCGTTTTCTTAGAATAGCAATGATTGTTACTCCAACTTTCAACCATTACTTAAACTCAAGCATCATTCTGGGCAAAGTGCGTGATACAGATTTCGAAAAAACAATCCTATTGGCGCAAAATGACATGAACCCATTTCAGTTGAAATAAGGGATGAAAATGCTTATAGGTGTATTGGAAAACAGCAAGCATACCCTTATTCATCCCTTAAAATAGGCGTTGGTATAATTTACCCACAGTAAGGAAAAGCGTATTTCTTTATTTTCCACCCATGTCTAAATTTTTCAAGTCTGTTTTAAGCCCTTACTGGCTATGCCAAATAGTCGGATGGCTTAGCATGGTACTGATAGAAATAGTGAACTATACCTTTTTTATTGTGGGCAAGTTTATGCAGGACATTCTATACATATTCATTGGCTGCGCAGCAGTGGGGCTACTGCTAACACATCTTTATAAACGCTTAATTGTGCGCTATAAAATATTAAACGCCTCCCTGTCTTATGTTTGGATATATGCATTTGTATCCACCTTCGTAATTGCTTTTTTTATTACGATTGCCACGGAAATCCCCATTTTAATCTATAGAAAACAGATGGAGACGGCCTTTACGTTTATTAGTATTGCGGGTTCTACGGTCAATTGGATGCGCTATGTGGGCGTGTGGATTATTATTTATTTTATGTACAAGATTTTGCAGCAACATTCAGCCGTGCAAAGTGAAAAACTAGTGGTAGAAAACCTAGCCCGTACTACAGAATTGGAACTGCTGAAAATGCAACTGAACCCTCATTTTTTGTTCAATGCCTTAAATAGCATCAAAGCATTGGTGATTATCAATCCAGAGCAAAGCCGCGATGCCATAGTGAAACTGAGTGAGTTATTGCGGTTTACGCTACAATATGGGAAAGACCGATTTATTCCCTTGAGGAGCGAATTAGAGCAGGTGCGCAAATATTTAGAACTAGAACAATTGCGTTTTGGCAGTCGGCTTCAGGTGTTTTACCAACTAAGCGAAGCGGCTGATTTGCAGTTGATACCACCAGCCATTTTGTTGACCTTAGTAGAAAATGCCGTGAAACATGGCGTGGCTAAACAAATTGGTGTAGCCAACATTATCATTACCACGGCCATAGAACCGTACGAATCATTACTGATTACCATTGCCAACTCTGGCACTTACGCTGAGGGAAAACACGAAGGCATTGGATTGAAACATATTACCAAGCGATTAGAAGAGATGTACGAGGGGAAGACTGTATTTAGCATTGGCCAGCAAGATTTGTTGGTGTCTGCCACTCTTAAACTACCGATAAAATGATGAAAGTAAAAACGATACTAGTTGACGATGAGCCGTTGGCGCTCATGGAAATGCAGCAGATGCTGAAAAAGCATCCCGAAATAGACATTGTAGCTGTGGCTACCAATGCAGAGGAGGCCATTTCCAAGATCAAGGAATTGAACCCTCAACTGATTTTTCTGGATATTAATATGCCAGAAAAAACGGGTTTTGATTTATTGGAAGAGTTAGAAGAAGCACCTCATGTAATTTTTGTGACGGCTTACGACGAATTTGCCTTAAAGGCTTTTGAGGTGAATGCTTTGGACTATGTACTCAAGCCCGTGAACCCCACTCGCTTGGCTGAAGTTGTGGAAAAAGTAATCAAGCTGATTAGCCTCACCAAAGCCAACGAACAGAAAATATCCATTGATAAAAAAATCTTTATTAAAGATGGCAACCTCTGCTTTATTGTACCGCTTAATGAGGTGCATTTAATAGAAAGTGTGGGTAATTATGCGCGATTTTTTTACCAACAACATCGGCCCATGCTGCATAAATCATTGAATTATCTGGAAGAAAAACTACCCGAAAGCCATTTCTTCCGTGCCAGCCGGCAGCATATTGTGAATATCCATTACATCAAGAAGATTATTCCATACCACAACAATACCTTGCAGATTGAATTGCAAAATGGGCTGCTAGTGGATGTAAGCCAACGGCAATCCATTAAGTTCAAAGACATCATGGGTATTTAATCATTACTGAGCAATTGTATAAACAGAAAAATGAGGTATTACATTTTTTTCTTTGCCTGAAGATGAACCATACACTGATTAAAACAATAACCATTTGCAATTCAATTGAACAATGTTTCAAAAAAAGCGGCGTTGATGTACAATAACAATTCGTTGGTGTAAATGGGGGAAGGAAAGTAAAGTCGAGCTTTCAAATTTGTATTCATAAAATAAGATAAAATGAAAACGAAATTTTTCTTGCTCCCTTTATTAGTAGCATTGGCATCTTCTTTTACCCTTAACACGGCCTCTTCTGATGATTTGTTGGGAAAGTGGAAAGTAGATGAAAGCAGCTTAGACAAAACAACAAAAGCGGTTATAAATGTTACTCGCAAAACAAACCCCAGCAGGGCGGAACAAATGGATGCCAGTTTTGAGATGGTAAAACAAGTAGTAGCAAATATTGTGGTGGAATATAAAGCTGACCATAGCTACGAAGTACAAACACCACAAGGCCCACAGATTGGTAAATGGGAGTTACAAGATAACGGTCATACGTTATTGATTAGTCCTACGGGAAAGCCCTCCAGAAAGGATAGCATTCTTGAAATTTCAGCTACTCAATTGCGATTAATTAATCGGGAGCGTGGCGATACCACTTTATTTATTCACCCCTAATTATAATTTACCATGAACAAATTAACCCCTTCTGATGCAAGATTGCAACGCTTAGTAGTAATTCTGGTGGCAATTGCCATCGTTTTTGGCGGCTATAAAGATTTTAAAAGAGGTTTTATGGCTGGGTTTTATGCAGAAAACACCCAAACCTCCCCTCAGCAAGGCGTTGAAACGCCAAAAGCTGAACATCTTTACCACTAACACCTATCCCACCTCTCCCCAGCCTCGTTTTAAGATTCCAAAGTAGCTGCATTTTTTACCATATTGTATTTATTCCTTTGCTTATAATATGTATTTCCGCATACTTTCTTGGGCGACTTACCCCCCCACCCTACTGATTGAAACAGTCAAATTGTGATTGTGTCCAGTTGTCTATAAGTTGTACTCATTCATTTCCATTAATCAACAAAATCAATTTAGCACTTTCGAAAAAGAAGCATTTGATGTTTACCCATTTCCAATTAAGCAATTCGAAATATCAAAACCCATGCTTTTCATCAAGCGAAAAATCACAGTACATTGGATGGATGCGGGCCATACCTACATAAAAGCACAAATCAATATAACCATGAAGAAAAAGTGGAAATAACCTAAAACTTAAAACCTAGAACTTAATAATTAGAACCTTCAGTACATGAAAATTAAATACCTATCACTCCTACTATTAGTATGCTTAAGGTTAGTAAATGTTCAAGCCCAAGCTTTACAAAAAAAATATTTCAATGCCGTAGCGGTTTCTGTTGCACCAGATAGCATATTGAAACGCCATCATGTAAACAATGGTTTGCTCATTAGTAAGGTGCTACCTACTGGCACGGCTGCAAACGCGGGCTTATTGGCTGGTGATATAATTGTGGATGTGAATCATATTGCCGTGAAGCAGGTAATGGATTTAAAAACAGGCCAACTGTCCAAAGTAAGGGCGGGCGATTCAGTAACCTATGGCATTATAAGAGATGGCCTTAAGATGAAGGCTACTGGTATTGCAGTAGGCAAACCCGATGAAAAAAATGCTGACATTACTTATACCTACCAATCCATCCCGTTTGGCAATGGGAAGCTAAATAGTATTATCAGCACCCCAACCAAAAACTTAGGAAAAAGACAACCCACCCTATTACTTATTCAGGGCTATACCTGTGGTGAAATGGTAGATTTAGACACGGCACACCCTTACCGAAGGTTGGCAGATGGACTTACAAGGGCTGGCTATCGGGTGATGCGGGTAGAAAAACCTGGTGTGGGTGATTGTATGCTTACACCAGCTTGCGAATCAATCGATTTTGATGTAGAATGCAATGCATTTGAACAAGCATTGTTATACCTTAAAAAAGATGCGCAGACAGATACCAACCAAATATTTATCTGGGGGCATAGCCTTGGCGGCATTATTGCACCAGTACTCACGAATAAATATCCATGGATAAAAGGGGCAATTGTTTACGGCACCCTTAGTAGGATATGGGGCGAATATTTGCTTCACATGACACGCCTACAAAGCGAAGGCTTTGGCATGGCTCCGGTGGAATTAGAACAAATGATGCGGGGCGTTAGAAAAATATTGTATGAAATTTATACCCTCAAAAAATCGCCAACGCAATTTGTAAAAGAGAACCCAAAGCTGGAAGAATTGCTAAAATCAGAATTTATGTGGAAGCCTGGAACCGACCTCTTGTTTACCAGATCTGCTAAATTCAACCAATCACTAGATGCCCTAAATGTGACAGACCTGTGGAGCAAAACCTCTTGCAAAGTGCTGGGTATTTACGGCGAAGCCGATATAGAGGCATTGAATCCAGAGGGTACAATTGCGTTAATAAACACCGTAAATTACTATCATCCTGGTAATGGTAAGTACCAACTTTTGAAAGGCACAGATCATTCTTTTGCCAAAGTAGGGGACATTCAAGATGGTTACAGAACAAAGGCATTGCCCAATTATGGTAGCATTATGATGTCCAATTTCAATCCAGAAGTGGTAGATATGTCCGCACAATGGTTGAAAAAAGTGGTGAGTGGCCAACCAATGGCTGATACCCCAAAAGCAGCGCACTGGCAAAAACTACCCACAGAAAAATACGCAGGTAAACAAGACGACATCTGCTTTATTAACGAGCAAACAGGATGGTATGTAAATGGGGGTGGCAATATTTACAAAACCAACGACGGCGGACTTACTTGGAAAAAATGCTTCAACAAGCCGGGTACTTTTTTCAGGTGCATTGCATTCGTAGATTCTCTCACTGGATTTGTTGGCAATGTGGGTACTGAATACTTTCCTAATGTGAAAGATACGATACCCCTATATAAAACTACTGACGGAGGTAACACTTGGCAGCCTGTTGCTTATACTGGCCCTTATGTGAAGGGGCTTTGTGCCATTGACCTAGTAAAAGAACAAGTGATTAATCATGGTGCAATCGGCTATGTATATCATATTTATGCAGTTGGCCGTGTGGGAAGTCCTGCCAACATAATGGTTTCGCACGATGGCGGAAACAGCTTTCAATCGTGGAGTATGGAGTCAGATGCTAAAATGTTGTTTGACATTAAGATGTTTAATAAAAAAGAGGGCTTCGTATGTGCTGCAACAAATGAAGATGTGGCCCAATCGAATGCATTGATACTGTTTACAAAAGATGGCGGTAAATCTTGGGAAAAGAAATACCAATCCACCCGCCCTTATGAAACCACTTGGAAAACTTCATTTCCCACTAGAGACACTGGCTATGTGACTATACAGCAGTATAACCCTGACAAAGCAGTGACTAAACAGCGGGTGGCTGCTACCACTGATGGTGGAAATACATGGACTGAACTGGATTTGTGCAACGACTACCAAGCGAGAGAATTTGGGGTTGGTTTTTTAAATGCCACCCATGGGTTTGTGGGTACGATGACCAGCGGATATGAAACTAAAGATGGTGGTAAAACATGGGAAAAGACCGATTTAGGAAGGGCTTGTAACAAAATCAGGATTTATACCTCGTCAGAAGGTAAGCAATACGGTTATGCCATTGGGGTAGATGTATTGAAGCTGGTGGAATAATCAATTATCAAACTTTCGAACCAAGCAATTGAAAAAAGGATAATAAAGGTCGAAAAAAATAATAGAGGAAGGTATAAATTCAATCACTTTAGACCTTGCTTGGAGGGAGGTTTAATTATTTGCAACAAAAAAATTATCGACCCAACTATAATACCACTCCACTTATTAACTCAACAAAAAATGGTTTGCGAATTATACCTTACCATAACCCTTTCCAAAAGAGTGGGAACTACAAAGATTATAGCGATTTTTTCGCAAACCATTTTCTAATGAGTATAAGTAATGATACACGATACTTTGCACTCGGAAATGACTTTTAGGTCATAAAAGATGGCATTTACGACATGAATGATGACATATAGGCCATAAATGATGAGTTTTGGGCCATGAAACATGGCATTTAGGACATGAAACATGAGTTTTGAGCCATGAAACGGGGCATTTTACACCGGGAAATGACATTTTACACCGGGAAATGGCATTTTACACTCGGAAATGACATTTGACACTCGAAAATGACATTTTACACTGGGAAATGGCATTTTACACTTGGAAATGACATTTTACACTTGAAAATGACATTTTACACCGGGAAATGGCATTTTACACTTGGAAATGACATTTTACACTTGAAAATGGCATTTTGCACATGAAAGACGACATTTTGCACATGAAAGATGGCATTTTGCACATGAAAGACGGCATTTTGCACATGAAAGACGACATTTTGCACATGAAAAATGACATTTTGCACATGATAGACGACATTTTGCACATGAAAGATGACATTTTACACCTGAAAGACGACATTTTACACTCGGACACGACATTTTACACTCGGACACGACATTTTACACTCGGGAATGGCATTTTAAACTCGAAAATGGCATTTGACACTCGAAAATGACATTTGACACTCGGAAATGGCATTTTAAACTCGAAAATGACATTTGACACTCGAAAATGACATTTGACACTCGGAAATGACATTTGACACTCGAAAATGACATTTGACACTCGGAAATGACATTTGACACTCGGAAATGACAT